>CANCVE010000009.1 GCA_947381435.1 Chitinophagaceae bacterium | reverse complement strand
TGTCTTTGAGCTCCAAAGTGTAGTCTTTCGTCTCCAAAAGTATGTCTTTGCTCTCCAAGGTGTCGTCTTTGCGTTCCAAAAGCATGTCTTTGGTCGGCAAAGTGTAGTCTTTTCGCTCCAAAGTGTAGTCGTTGAGGCTGAAAGTGTCGTCTTTGCCAAAAGAGTGTATGTTTTGAGGCTAAAAGTGCCCTTTTGGAGCCAGAAAGGGTAGTGAGTTAGTTGGAAAGAGTATTTTATGTGGTGAGAATTTGTCTGAATCAGGATTTATAGGATTAAAGGATAGGTAGGATTAATGAATTTGCAATTACTTAAAGTCATTAAACAGTCTTTGTAATAGTTTAGTGACTTATCAAATATTAATAACTATTTTGCACTTTCAAATTAAACAAAAACAAATGAAACAACTAGCCTCTCTAACATTATTTCTTTTAGTATTCATCGGATGCTTTGCTAATCCTGTTGATGATAGTACTGCTAAAAGAGTGGCTCTTAATTTCTTATCTTCAAAAGTGAACTCTAAAAACCTTGGTGTGGTAACCGATTTAAAATTGGCATATACAGCTACCAATTGTGGTATCACTTGCTTTTATGTATTTAATGTAGTTTCTTCAAATGGATTTGTTATGGTATCGGCAGATGATGCTGCAAAACCTATCCTAGGCTATTCAGATGAAAGCAATTTTGATACAACACATATTCCTATTCAAGTTTCTGAATGGTTAGGAAGCTATGCAAAGCAGATTACCTACATAGTTAGTAATAAAATTGAAGGTACTGAATCAATAAAAAGTAGCTGGCTAGAACTTAAAGTTCCTACAACAAGAAATAAATACGAGCTGTTTGGGGCTACTACTTTTGGCACATCTGCTGTTGCACCATTGATACAAACTAAATGGGATCAAGACGCATATTTTAATTGGAATGGTTCTACTGGTTTATATAATGCGCTATGTCCTCATGATTATACAAATGACAGTACAACTATTACTGGTTGTGTTGCCACAGCCATGGCGCAAGTAATGAAATATTGGAATTATCCTATGAAGGGAACTGGATTCCATTCATACACACCATCCACTAATTCTTATCTAGGGTTACAATCGGTGAATTTTGGAAATACAACTTACCAATGGAGTTCGATGCCACTTAAACTTACTTCAACTTCAAATTCTTTTCAAGTAAATGCAGTTGCTACCTTAATGTATCACTGTGGTGTTAGTGTTGACATGGATTATGGCACAAATGAAAGTTTGGCGTATGCTATTTCCTATAGCAAATCCCATCCAAACTGTGCTGAAAATGCATTGAAAAAATATTTTGATTATGATTCAAGTTTAATTGGTGTCGAAAGACCTAAATACACTAATTCACAATGGATTTATCTGATTGAAAATGAGTTGAATTTAAAACGACCTGTTATATACACGGGTTCTGGAACAAATGGCGGTCATTGTTTTATTGCAGATGGTTATGACAATAATAACTTTTTTCATTTTAATTGGGGGTGGAGTGGTCTAAGTAATGGTTATTTTGAGATTGATTCTTTAAACCCTGGAAGTATTGGTGCTGGTGGTGGCGCAGGGGGCTATAATTCTTGGCAAACTGCTATAATTGGTATTCAACCCTCTCTGAGTAAAGTAGTAAATGATATTCGTTTATACACGAATGTGTCTCCTGCCGATACAACTATTTACTATGGTGATTCTTTATCCATTTCAACAAATGTTGCCAACAGAAGTACCACTACTTTTAGCGGAGATTATTGTGCTGCCTTGTTTGATACGGCTTCTAGGTTTATAGATTACATTCAGGTATTAAATAATAAAACACTTAAACCCAATAGTCGTTATACAAATGGGCTAAATTTCGGAACAAACCATCGTTTAAACCTTGTACCAGGCAAATACACCATCCAAATTATGTATAGACCAACCGGAGGCAACTGGCTACCTGTTGCAGATACACTAGGTTTTGTAAACAAGTCAACGTTGACAATACTAGGAAATGTATATGATTCGCTTGTATTGTATGCCGCTATTAAAACTACTCCAACAATTCTTACACAAGGGCAGCCTGATACTATTACATTAAATGTTGTAAACCGAGCTTCCACTCCTTTTACTGGTCAGTTTGCTGCTGCCTTATATGATTTAAAAGGGAATGTAGTTCAAATATTAGGAAAACGTACAGTAACTAATCCTTTAAAAACAGGATACCATTACACCAATCCTGTAACTTTTATAGTAAGTTCTATCACAGTTCAACCAGGCACTTACATCCTAATAGTATTGGATAGTTTAACAAATCGTTCTTGGACGCTTACTGGCTGTGGAAAATATACTAACCCAATTGTGGTTAGCGTGCAAGCACCAATGCAATTGCCAGATAAATATGAGCAAAATGATTCTATTAGTAAATCGTACTTATTGCCTATAACATTTACCAATAATACTAGCTACACAAATACAGCGGGTTCTAATATACATATTGGTACAGACAATGATTTTTATAAAATAAAACTCCCTAAAGGTTATACTTATACTATTAGCCCAGTACTCAACAATCAATCATACAGTAGAACAGATAGTATTTATTCTGTAAACGCCATTTTCTCAATGTCATACGATAGCATAAATTGGACAGGCACTTATCAAGATACTTTGCAACAACCAATTACTGCTAAGGGAGGACAAACTATCTACTTTCGTGTAGCACCTTACTTCCAAGGACAAAAAGGTACTTACTTATTGGAAATTATTTTTGCAAGAACTGCAACAACCCCAATAACTTTGGGAGAACTTACAGCAGTTGAAAAAGGAAAAGATGCTTTCATCAACTGGCATACCTCTACCGAACTAAACACCTCCCACTTTGTCATTCAGCATAGCACAAATGGTAATTCCTTTACAGATATAGGTACTATTAAAGCAAAAGGCAGTGGCGCAAATGGGTATCAGTTTACAGATAATGCCCCAACCAATGGCATTAATTACTATCGCTTAAAGAGTGTAGACAAGGATGGAGCGGTTAGTTACAGCAAGGTTGTCTCGGTACAGTTAACAGTAAACAGTAATCAGTTAACAGTATTTCCAAATCCTGCAAAGAGTTCTGTAACTATCAGAGGTAGTCACATTGTATCTGTACAATTGGTTGACAATCTTGGAAGAGTAATTAAGACACAAACATTAAAAGATGCCACTAACCCTACGTTTTCTGTGGGTGGTTTGCCTGTGGGTGTATATCATCTTCGTGTACAAACTACTGATGGCAAAGTGAGTGGAGTAGGTTTTGTGAAGGAATAAGTAGTAGTGGTTAGTTATTAGGGGTTAGTTGTTAGTGTGTGGTTCTTAACACTTACAACTAACCCCTAACAATTAAGAAAAGGTATATTTGTTGAAATAGAAGGTAATGACAGATGAAGAATTGAAGGAGTTGGTTGCAGGATTGGCGGTTTCGCAAGCCAAAACAGATGAAGAATTGGACAAGTTATTTGCAGGGATGGCGGTTTCTAATGCAGAATTGACAGCTAAAATGGCTAAAACCGATGCCACACTAGAGCGTGTAGGAATCAGACTGGGTAATATGTCCGATAATAATGGTTCGTATGCGGAGGATTACTTTTTTAATTCATTGGAGAAAAAGCCAGTACTTGGTGGTATAACTTACGACTCTGTAAATAGGAACGTACATGCCGTACGTTTTAGACTAGAAGATGAATATGATATTGTGATGTATAATGGCAATAGCATAGCATTGATAGAATGCAAGTACAAAGCCCATGAAAGCGATGTAAGAAAATTGATTGAAAAGAAAGTTTACAACTTTAAGCAACTGTTTCCTTACTATCAGGATTATGCTATTTATCTCGGTATTGCAAGCCTTTCCTTTTATCCAGAATTGGAAGATTATGCCAAACAAAACGGAGTAGCCATAATAAAGCAAAAAGGTGATGTGGTGGAAATAGAGGCAGACAATTTGAGAGTGTATTAATAAAACTTTCACTGAAATAAGTGTGCAACGTAGCAAGTAGTCGCTCGTTATTAATAATCGAGCCATTTTATACCTGAATTCCACTGAAAGTCTAAGTTGTGTGAAAACGTTTTCTTTAGCGAATGCGGAAATATTACCGTAATTTAATAAATTAATAACCATCTTTTAAACGCAAAACCGATACTTTTGCCGCCTTCGCAGAATAACCGCTTTTCAGCATTTCACATTATAATAAAGAAAATATCGAGTAAGGGGTTAAATTAAGTTACTTTTGCGGCAAATTATAAAAAATAGATGATAACTTTTGAAGAGTTGGGATTAGACGCACGGCTTGTACAGGCGGTGACAGATTTAGGGTATGTGAACCCCACACAAATACAGGAAAAGGCAATACCAGTATTGCTTTCAGGCACTAAAGACTTTATTGGTCTAGCACAAACAGGAACAGGTAAAACAGCAGCTTTTGGCTTGCCTTTGCTACATATTATTAATGCAGATGATCGTTATCCTCAAGCACTAATTGTTTGTCCTACAAGGGAACTTTGTATGCAAATAGTGAATGAGGTGGAGCTTTTTAAGAAACATATTAAAGGTGTTTCTGTGGTAGCAGTTTATGGTGGAGCTAGTATTGGCTTGCAAATTAGAGACCTTAAAAAAGGCGTTCAAATTGTAGTTGCAACGCCAGGTAGATTGATTGATTTGATTGAAAGAAAAGCAATTGATCTTGGTCAAATTAAGTATGTAGTACTTGATGAGGCAGATGAAATGCTGAACATGGGCTTTAAGGATGATATTGAATTCATCCTGCAAAATACCCCTCAACGTGAAAGTACTTGGTTGTTTAGTGCAACTATGCCGCCTGAAATAAGAAAGGTGAGCAAAAAGTATATGAACGAACCTTTTGAAGTAACTGTTGGTAAGGTAAATAGTGGTAACAAAAATATTGATCACCAATATTACATTACTTCTGCTCAACACCGTTACGAAACTTTAAAGCGTTTGATAGACTTTAACCCAGGTATTTATGGTATTATATTTACAAGGACTAAGGTTGATGCTCAAGATATTGCAGAAAAATTGACCCGTGAAGGATATGATATTGATGCGCTCCATGGAGATTTAACGCAGGCACAACGTGATAAAGTAATGGGCGAGTTTCGCGATAAAACATTACAATTATTAATTGCAACAGACGTTGCTGCACGAGGTATTGATGTACAAGGAATTACACACGTAATTAACTACGAACTTCCTGATGATATTGAAGTTTATACGCACCGTAGCGGTAGAACGGGAAGAGCTGGTAACACTGGTATCTGTATGAGCATTGTTCATGCCCGTGAAACATTTAAGCTGAAAGCAATTGAAAAATTAATACAATCTACATTTAACAGAGTTGATATTCCTACGGGTAAAGACGTTTGTAGAAAGCAGTTTTATGCAGTAATGGATAAATTGTTGGAAACCGATATTACCCATGGCGATTATGACACTTATTTACCTATGTTGCAAGAAAAGTTTGCAGATGTAAGTAAGGAAGATATTTTGAAAAGATTGGCTGCAGTGGAATTTGATAGGTTCTTGAGGTATTATGAAAATGCGGAAGACCTTAACCTAAGAGATAATGGCAGACAGAAACCTCGTGAATTTGGTGCTGATAGAGGCGCAGGTAATGGTCGTGAAAGAGTAAGGTTTGAACCTAGAGAAAGACAAGAAAGAGGAGATAGGCAAGAAAGAGGCAACTATGGTGGTGGCGGTGCTACGGCTGGTTACGCTAGATTGTTTGTAAATCTTGGAACTAAAGATGGTTTTTATAAAGCTAGTTTCTTACAATTTATTCTTGACATGAGCGATTTGAAGAAAGAAGTTCTTGGAAGAATAGATATGAAAGACATGAATAGTTGGGTAGAAGTAGAACAAGGAGCTTCTCACCAAATGATTCGTTGCTTGGATGGAAAGAACTACAAGGGAAGACGCATCAGAATGAATGATGCAAATAGCAGATAGAAAAGTTGCCGGTTACAAGATTCAGGTTCCAGGATACTAGTACTTGTATCCTGAAACTTGTAACTTGAAACATGAAAAACATACTTATTTTCACTCATGTAGCATAGTGTTCTAGACCAATGGAGTCGTCATTATGTGAATAAAACAACAAAAATGGAAGCAACTATTGCAAGCCCAACAATGAAAGAGGTTACACAAAAAGCCTGGAGCAAACGTCCGTTAATTATTAGCGGTCCATGTAGCGCAGAAACCGAAGAACAGGTATTAGCTACAGCCACAGGACTAGCAGCTACTGGAAAAGTAGATGTAATGAGAGCCGGAATTTGGAAACCACGTACACGTCCAGGAAGTTTTGAAGGAATTGGAACCAAAGGATTACCTTGGTTGCAAGCAGCAAAAAAGATTACAGGATTACCAGTAGCAGTAGAAGTAGCAACAGCAAAACAAGTAGAAGATGCATTACATTTTGATGTAGACATTCTTTGGTTGGGAGCTAGAACAACTGTAAACCCATTTAGTGTTCAAGAAATTGCAGATGCACTTCGCGGTGTAGACGTTCCTGTACTGATTAAGAACCCTATTAATCCTGACTTAGAGTTGTGGATTGGTGCGGTAGAAAGAGTAGCAAAAGCTGGTATTAAACAAATTGGTTTGATACACAGAGGATTTAGTAGCTACGGAAATACTGAATACAGAAATGCTCCTATGTGGCATTTGGCTATTGAAATGAAACGTCGTTACCCAGAATTGATGATTATCAATGATCCTTCACACATCTGTGGTCGTCGTGATATTTTGCAAGAAGTTGCACAGAAAGCGATTGATTTAGATTTTGATGGTTTAATCATTGAAAGTCATGTTGATCCAGACCACGCTTGGAGTGATGCTAAGCAACAAATAACTCCTGAAAGATTGGGTGAAATGCTTGGTAATATCCGTTGGAGAAAAGAAGATGTAGCATCCGAAGAATACCATGCTGCATTGGAAAAGCTTCGTCAACAAATTAATCAATTGGATGATGAATTGTTGCAAATTATTGGTCAACGCATCAAGGTTGCAGAAAAAATTGGTCAATACAAAAAAGATAACAACATCACCATCTTACAAACAAATCGCTGGAATGAAATATTAGAGCGAGCGTTTGCAAAGGGTGACAAACTCGGACTAAGCAAAGAGTTTATCACTAAGTATTTTGATGCTGTTCACATGGAAAGCATTAATCATCAGAATAAGATAATGAACTCCTAAAATAAAAAGTACCCTGCTCTAAGCAGGGTACTTTCTTTGTTTAATCCCCCAATGCCCCTCACTAGTAGGGATTTTTGCATGAAAAAACAAACATTCAAATTTACTACAGCCTCTGTCGATTATTACTTTGATGCCTCCATTAAACAATTAAAAGAGATTGTTCCGATTGATAATACCATTATTATTACCGACGAAACAATTCATAACCTGCATCAAGCAAAGTACAAAGGCTTCAAAACAATTGTAGTTCCTCCTGGAGAAAAATACAAGAATCAAACCACCATAGATAGTATTATTAATCAGCTAATAGAATTACAAGCTGATAGAAAAACAACTTTAGTTGGTATTGGTGGTGGCGTGATTACCGATATGACTGGCTATGTAGCTAGTATTTATATGCGTGGTATTTCTTTTGGTTTTGTACCAACTACTTTATTGGCAATGGTTGATGCTAGCATAGGTGGAAAGAATGGCATAGATGTAGGATTGTATAAAAACATGGTAGGTATTATTCGTCAGCCTAAGTTTTTATTGTATGATGTAAGTCTTTTAAAAACCTTGACCGAGGCAGATTGGAGCAATGGGTTTGCTGAAATTATTAAACATGCTTGTATTAAAGATGCCGCCATGTTTAAGTTATTGAAGGCAAATACATTGGCGACTTTCAAGAAGGATAAAGTTCTTTTGGCTGATTTAGTGGAGCGTAATGCTAAACTAAAAACAAAGGTTGTTCAGAAAGATGAGTTTGAAAAAGCAGACAGAAAGCTATTGAACCTTGGGCACACACTTGGTCATGCTTTGGAGAATAAGTACGAACTATATCATGGGCAAGCTGTTGCAATAGGTACTGCTTATGCTGCCATTATATCAGAACAACTTTTAGGGTTTAAACAAACTGAAGAGGTAAAAGAAGTTATTGGAAACTATGGACTTCCTACCAATCTAGCGTTTGATAAGACTGCTGTATTAGGTGTTTTGAAGATGGATAAGAAAAGGGAAAAGAATTCTATCAATTACATCTTATTGGAAAAGATTGGAAAAGGGGTGATAAAACAAATCCCTATTGAAGAAATTGAACAAATAATTAAGGCATTTTAATAAATAAACATACGTGATTGTAACGATACAACCATCAACATTAAAAGGAACAATAACGGCTGCGGCATCTAAGAGTTCTATGCAGAGGGCTTGTGCTGCTGCATTACTAAAAGTTGGACAAACTATAATACATAATCCAGGGATTTCCAATGACGACAAGGCTGCCGTGCAGATGATTCAAGATTTGGGAGCAACTGTGGAATATAAGGATGATGTTTTGGTAGTTAATTCTAAAGGATTAACTACTACCGAAGATATTACCGTAAACTGCGGTGAAAGTGGCTTGGGCATCAGGATGTTTACACCCATTTTTGCTTTATCCCAGAGTAAGATTACCATTAATGGAAAAGGGAGTTTATTAACCCGCCCAATGGATTTCTTCGATGAGATATTGCCTCAATTAGGTGTACAAATTACTTCTAATGCTGGCAAACTTCCATTGCACATTCAAGGGTCATTACAACCAAAAGCAATTACCGTTGATGGTTCACTTAGTTCTCAATTCTTAACCGGATTATTATTTGCTTATGCTGCTTCAGCTACTGAACCAGTCACTATTTCTGTTACAGATTTAAAAAGCAAGCCTTATATAGACCTTTCGCTTAAGGTTTTGGAGGACTTTGGCTATAGCATTATCAATAATAATTACGAAAGCTTTACCGTAAATCCTGTTGATAAATCAGCCCAAAAAGAAAGTATAGATTACACTGTTGAAGGGGATTGGAGTGGTGCTGCTTTCCTATTGGTAGCTGGTGCCATTGCAGGAGATATTTCGGTAAAAGGATTAGATGTTCAATCCACGCAAGCTGATAAAGCAATACTGCAAGCATTAATAGATTGTGGTTGTAAACTATCTATTCAATCAGAACAAATAGATGTTGCCTGCCCCCCTTTAGGGATTGGGGGTAGTGGTAGTTTACAAGCATTTCATTTTGATGCCACTGATTGTCCCGATTTATTTCCTCCGTTGGTTGCGCTTGCTTCTTATTGTACGGGTAAAACGGTGATTGAGGGCGTAAGTAGGTTAGCTCACAAAGAAAGCAATAGAGGATTGACATTGCAAGATGAGTTTGCCAAAATGGGCGTAGAGATAGTTTTGCAAGATGATATTATGATTGTTAATGGTGGCAATGGCTTGCATGGTGCAACTGTTCATTCTCGTCACGATCATCGTATTGCCATGGCCTGTGCTGTTGCTGCTTTAAAAGCAACTGGTGCTGTGACAATTGAAGAAGCGGAGGCGATTAATAAATCGTACCCTAACTTCTATCAGCATATTGAAAAGTTAGGGGCGTTGGTTTCTTAGGCTTACAATTAATTTGAACATTACTTTTATTTAATATAATCTCCCGAAAGGGATTTCTGCATGAATAGTTTCGGACGAATTTTTAAGGTTACCATATTTGGCGAATCGCACGGAGAATGTGCGGGTGTTAATATTGATGGCTGTCCTGCTGGATTGCCTTTGAAAGTTGATGATTTCTTGGTTGATATTGAACGCCGTAAAGGTGGAACCCAAAAAGGGACCACTCCTCGCCAAGAAACTGATTTGCCCATCTTTAAAAGTGGGTTATTTAATGGCTACACTACTGGTGCGCCCATTACCATCATCTTCGAAAATAACAATACCCGCTCTTCCGATTATCAAAAGCAACGTGATTTTCCTCGTCCCGGTCATGCGGACTTTGTGGCACATCAGAAATATGGTGGCTTCGAAGATTACAGAGGTGGTGGACACTTTAGTGGTCGCTTGACTGTTTGTTTAGTTGCCGTTGGTGTTATTGCCAAGAAACTATTAAAAGGAATAGAAGTAAAAAGTTCGATACTAGAAATAGGAGGGGAGAAGGATTTAGAAAAAGGTTTGCAGAAAGCTATTGATGCTAAGGATAGTATTGGTGGCATTGTAGATTGTAAGGTAAATGGTCTTCCTCTAGGTTTGGGCGAACACTTTTTCGATTCTGTTGAATCATTAATTAGTCATGCCGTATTTGCTATCCCTGCCGTAAAAGGTATTGAATTTGGTGCTGGCTTTGCTGCCGCCAAGATGTTTGGCGTAGATCATAATGACACCATTGCAGATAGCACGGGTAAAACAACTACCAATCATGCAGGGGGAATTGTTGGTGGTATTACTAATAACAATGAATTAGAGTTTCGCATTGCTATAAAACCAACTTCTTCCACGCCAAAAGAGCAGAATTCACTTAACTGGAATACTGGCGAAGTAGAACCATTCTCTGTAAAAGGTCGTCACGATTTGTGTATTGCCTTACGAGTTCCTGTAGTGTTGGAGGCTGTTACTGCCATGGTTTTGACAGATTTGATGTTGTTGGAATATCATATTCCTCGCCGTCTTCCAAAAGAGGAACCTATTTATCATATCACCACACAAGCCGCTTGGGAATCTGCTAAGGAATTGGGTTACTATGAAGCTGCTTCCTTAGATACGGAAGGTTTTATACATCTAAGTACGGCAGAACAAGTATCCGGCACACTCGAACGTTTCTTTGCTGGACAAACTAATCTTGTTAAGCTAATCATTCAACCAGAAAAGCTTACGCATACATTAAAGTATGAGATAGCTCCATCATTAAATGTTGCTTTTCCGCATGTGTATGGTGTTATTAATCTGGACGCGGTGAATGAAGTGATAATTATTAATTGATAATTGACAATTATCATTAACAACTGCTTTCGTCTATAAATTATCAATTGTAAATTCTCAATTAAGTACCGTGCATAATTACATCATCAACGCAAGTATTCAGATTATTCCGGTTGTAACCGATAAGCATCCTTATGAATGGGTTGATGAAGCTATTGCTATTATTCAGGCATCGAATGTAAAGTATGAAGTTGGTGCTTTTTCTACGGTATTAGAAGGCACTTATGAGGAAGTAATGAAACTAATTCACGATGTAAATGAGTTTTTATATAGTCGTGGTTGCAGCGAATGGATTAGTAATCTTCAAATACAAATTCGTAGCAACGGAGACATTACAGGGGCTGAAAAGACCGATAAGTTTGCAGTAAACAATTAGCAGTATTCAGTAATCAATAGAGTGTTTTCTCATTTGTAGTACTTTCCAATCCTTCATAGCAGAGTCTTTTGACCAAAATCAATATTAAGTTTATAAAAATTTAATAATTGTAAAATACACTGTTTTTAAAGTCTTCATTCAAAATAAACCTTTCCCTTCATTGTACATTTTATTGGATTTACTAATTGTTCATATTTAATAATAAATTCGCCTTATTAACAATCATCCTTATTTTGCGTTGAAGTAAACAATTTAGGATCATGAATCAATTAGTCTCTCCCCTCGTAAAGTCAAAAGTAATTATAAGCTTTCTAACAGTTTTTATGTTCCTATATTCTTCTAAGCTAACTGCCCAATGGAGCATTTTGGAAAATTATGCAAATTATAAAGCTTTCGATTCAAACATAAATAGCCTAACAAAAGATACAAAAGGCAATATTTATGCAGCTGGAAATTTTAAAAACGATAGCGGCTATTATTATGTGGCCAAATGGGATGGTAATATTTGGAGCGAACTAGGAGGTAAAAATACTTCGACTCTTAAAAATATTATTGCTAGTATCGTTACAGACAATAACGGTAATTTGTATGCAGCTGGGCAACTAGTAAATACCAAAGGAGGATATTATATAGCCAAATGGGATGGAAGTAGTTGGAGTGAATTGGGCGGAACAAACACCTCTAATTTCAATAGTTTTATTAATTTTTTGACAATTGATACAAGCGGAAACCTTTTTGCAGGTGGCTATTTTACCAACAATAAGGGTAAGCAGTATGTAGCAAAATGGAACGGCAGCAATTGGCAAGAGTTAGGCGGTGCAAATACATCAGTTTTTAATGGCGCAATAAATAATATATGTATAGATGGTAGCAGCAATGTATATGTTACTGGAACTTTTACCAATTTAAACAACTTTAAGTATATAGCTAAATGGAACGGTAACAATTGGGTGGAATTGGGCGGCGCAAACAATCCAGCTTCGAGGAATGAAATAACTGCAATGACAATAGATGCAAAGGGTACTTTGTATGTGGGTGGAACATTTATGAACGCCAAAAGAAGTGTGTATGTAGCTAAATGGGAGGGCAATAGTTGGAGCGAGTTAGGGGGAAAAGACAGTACCAATTTTAATATTAGTAATTCAGTAACTATCGCAAACCTTGCCATAGACTCCTATGGAAATATTTGTGCCGGTGTGGGTTCTGGTGCTGAACAATATATAAGACTTTGGAAGGGTGGCAAATGGAACAGTTTGGGCGGTGTTTACCTTTATCCAACAACTTGTATTATAGGTGATGATAATGGAAACATTTATACTGGTGGCCTTTTCAAAAATTATGTTGGTAACTATTTTGTAAATAAATGGGACGGAATTAGCTGGGGCGAGTTGGGGGTAAAAAATGTGTTAACGCTTTTTAAGTCAGGAATAAATTGTGTTACCACCGATAATAGTGGCAATGTGTATGCAGCGCCACGATCCACAAATGATAGCGGTAAGAACTTTGTAGCCAAATGGGATGGCACTAGTTGGAGTGAGGTAGGGGGCAAAAACAAATCGACTTTTAATGGTTGGGTAAATTCTATTTGTTTCGATATTAAAGGAAATCTATATGCTGGCGGCTATTTTACAAACGATAAAGGAAAGTATTATGTAGCTAAATGGAATGGTAATAGCTGGACAGAGTTACCTTGGGCTATCGATAGCACATGGAACCGAAGAATACTAACGCTTACTCCAGACAACAAAGGGAATGTATTTGCCGAAACTGATTTTTTTGTAAAAAAGTGGAATGGAATCGTTTGGAATTCATTAGACTCTGGTCTTTTTACTTATAATGGCTCTTTTGCAACCGATGCAAATGGCAATATTTATGTTGTTGATAACAGTAAAACTGTTTCAAAATATTCAACAGTTGGTAGAGGAGGGTTCTTAGAATTAGGTGGTGCTTTAAAGTCTACCTTTAATGGTACCATCAATAATTTAATTACCGATGCCAAGGGCAACCTATATGCTATGGGTAATTTTACCAATAATAAAGGAAAAAAATATGTAGCCCAATGGAACGGCAATACCTGGAGTGAGGTGGGTGGCAAAGACAGTTCTACTTTTAATAACCAAATTTTTAGTGTTGCCATCGATAAAAAAGCCAATGTTTATGTTGCTGGCTTTTTTAGAAATGATAGTTCTAAAAATTATGTTGCTAAATGGAATGGAAGTAATTGGAGTGAATTGGGCGGCAAAAATACTTCTGGTTTTTCTAATTCCATTTATTCATTAACTACCGATGCAAGTGGCAATGTATTTACTGGTGGAATTTATAATATAAAAACGGCAACAGATTACACTAGTTATGTAGCTAAATATGGTACTTCTATAGTAACGCCAATTACACTAAATAGCTTCACTGCATTTCCAATTGATAACAATATTATACAACTCAACTGGCAAACATCCACAGAAACAAACAGCAGTCATTTTATTATTCAACACAGCCTAGATGGAACTTCTTTTAAAAATATAGGTTCGGTACAAGCCCGAGGCACAGGAGCAAATAGTTATAGTTTTAAAGATAACAGCCCCGTAAAAGGCACTAATTTTTACCGTTTATGCATTGCAGATAAAGATCGTACTAGCACTTTCAGTAAAATTGTTAGTTGTCAGGGGGTTGCAGTTAGTAAGAAACTAGTTGTTTATCCAAACCCAAGTAAGGACAATATTACCATTCTGTGCAATCATATAGCATCTATACAAGTGGTAGATAATGTAGGTAGAATGATAAAGTTTGTTTCTTATAAAGATGCAACTAATCCTACTTTATCTATTCGTAATTTGCCTATTGGGGTATATCATATTCGTTTGCAAACAATTGATGGGAATGTAAGTACTGCGGAGATTGTGAAGCAATAATTAATAAAATTCAGTTTATAAGTTGCAGCATTTAGTAAAATAAAAGTCTGCGCATTTTGAAATAAAATATTTTTTTGTGATTTCATATTTATTGATTTTCCCAACTATTCAAGTACTGAAATGCAATGAAATAAAACATTGAAATTTAAATAACAACAGGTTTTAGCAATTATATTTGGTAGATAAAATTATGTTATGAAAAGACCATTTATTCTATTTTCTCTTTTTTTGAATATCCTCTTAGTAAATGCTCAAAGCGGAATTTTTTCAGTAGGCCTTCAATCCAACGTCGTATATTTTGGAATTATTAACTCATTAAGTGCATTTGCTTCAAACGTTCACTGCAATCAAATTGAACTAAAAGTTAATCAAGGGAAGATTACTAAAATAGGTGAATGCCAATATAATTATCAAGCAGACAGCATTGGAACAGCAATAATATCCATATATAAAACTATTGGGCATAAAAAAATTAAAATGGGAGAAAACTACTTCAGTGTAAAAAAACTTCCTAGGCCAACCGCTTTTGTTGGAAACTATTATCATAATGAAGATACTGTTTATAAAAATGAATTTATGGTGCAAAAAGGCATTCGGTCAGATTTAATGGGGGTTGTTGTTTGTACAGAAGGCTTTAAACATATTATAACAGGATTCACTACTATAATACTACGAAACGATTCGGTAATATTCACAGAAAAAACAAAAGGTGCTATTTTTTCCGAAACCACAAAAGCTGAATTTGCTAATTTAAGAACTAACGATAAAGTGATTTTTACGAATATTAGCGCTGACTATTATTCCGGTGCGAATGAACTTCTAAATCCCTTAGAATACACCATTAAAGAGTAATGTTCTTTTTGATCATATTATCTTAATCAAGATTAGAATGATTCTGCGATTTGTAAGCTTGTTCTTGCATTTCTCCGCTGCTCTTTTTAGTATATCACAAACATTTTTGCTTTTATTATTAATTGCTTTCAATAACGTGCTACTTATAAAAGTAATAACTACCCTACCAGCGTTGGTAGATTCTTTATTTCTGCCATAAGTGCCTTACCAGCACTGGTAGGTTATTTATTTATTGAATAAGTGGCTTACCAGCGCTGGTAGGTCGATTATTTCCTTTATAAGTGTCCTACCAGTACTGGTAGCATGGTTGTTTTTTGTAGAATTAATCCAAATGAAAAATAATAGAAAATAAATCTTTTTAAATAGATCGAATAATAAAGTTTGAACTGTTGATTAATACATAACTTCACCCTTTCTAAAAAGATTGTCGTTACTTATTAGGTTATTACTCCACTAAATCAAAAGTGTAGCCGCAACAGGGGATATCGCGATGGTTGGTTAAAATGATTTTATTAATCAGTTTTCATCACGAATTATCTATATGTTATGGGCATTACTAGACGCTTACCTCAATCTATCATCGCAACCATAAAGGCATTAAACACTGCAAAAGCCAAGAAGGATGGTGCCGTCATCCCCGCAGATAATATACTCTCAGATGCTACTTCTGCCAGATTGGATACTGATATTGCCGCATACAATGCTGGTAAGGCAGCCATAGTAGCGGCATGGCAGGTTTTTCACAAAGCTGTGGAACTTGCAAGACCGCAGCGGAAGTTGCTAAGAAAATATATAAAAAGTTTTTATACCAGCATTAATAATTGCATAGACCTGAACACAATATTGGCATCGGCAAGGGCATTTTATGGACTTGAAATTACCAACAGAAAGATGCCCAACATGCGTACCGATGCCACTTTGCTTGCCGCAGCAGAACTGTTACTTACCGGCGATGCTGCCCGCATAGCCGATGGTGGCATTGCAATAGCATCTCCTACTATTGCGGAGATTACCACAATAATAAATGACGCAACGCCTATTATTAGGGCCGTAAGTAATGCTAAAACAGTAGTTACAACGGCAATAAGTAAACTAAAGAAACAGAATGCCGAAATAAAAGACCTCATCAAACACATCTGGAACGAAATAGAAGCATTTTACAGTCTCGACGATGCATCGAGTATAAGGGTGCAGGGGCGTTTATGGGGAATGCAATTTATAAGTATTGGCTTACCATCATTAATTTCAGGTTTATGTATGGAAAGTATTACAAACACATTATTGCCCAATGTGCAGCTATACCTTGTGGGTGTAGGTAAGCGCGTACTAAGTGATGCCGATAGTAATTATATCATCAATACATCGCTTTATGATGTGCTGACGCTGACTGCCAAACTTGCTGGCTATGAAGACTTTACAATAGACTTTGTAAAGGAAGATGGTGTGGCATTGGTGGTAAATGTGGTAATGGTGAAGAAGGTAGTAGTGTAGATTGCCATTATACAATTTGTTTAGTGTTTTTTAACATCTATCGGCAAAGGTTTTAGCTAGTTTCCTCTTCTGATATTGTATTGATTCACTAAATAAATTTTATCATCATGAAAAAGAACACTGTATTAGTAGGTATTATGCTACTGTTTGTGAGCGTATGTATGGCTCAAGAAAAAGAAGATAATAATAGACCACAACCACCCAAACCACCTACTTTAGAACAACGATTGAACAGGGTGAGTACAGAACTGAATAAACAATTGCAGCTTACGCCCGAACAAAAACAAAAAATTTTGGTAGCCTACAAAACATTCTTTACAGATATGGATAAAAACATTGATAGGGATGCGCCACCACCACCGCCACCGCCAGTAAAAAAGGAAATAGCAGATAAATTGTCTGGAGAAAGAGATGCCAAAATAAAACAAGCATTAACACCAGAACAATACAATAAGTATGTGGAAATAGAGAAAACACTACGCCCCAAACATCCTCATGGTGAACAACCGCCACGTGGAAAGGAATAGGTGTCTGTGTAAGAGATATATTACTACGAAATGATTGATTACAAAAATAATTTTGCGTAAAAACAGTTTTAAACAGGCTGCTCAGATGAGTGGCCTGTTTTGTTGTAAATATTTCTACGTTAACTATTAATATCCATAGTCATATATTTGCCTTCCCCAAATAGCTGAATGCAAGTTTAGTACTGTATTTTTGATGTTGGGATTGACAAATTTATTTAAGTTTAAAAAGAAAAGTTATGAGATTAATGAAACAGTTTACGGTAGTTTTAATGTTGTGTTCCTTTGCACTTTTTAGTTGTAGTAGTGCAAACAAAACAACAAAAGGTAGTGCTATTGGCGCAGGTGCTGGTGCAGTATTGGGTGGATTAATTGGTAGCCTATCTGGTCACGTAGGTGTAGGTGCCATAATTGGTGCCGCTGTAGGTGGAGGAGCAGGGGCTATTATTGGTCATAAAATGGATAAACAAGCTGCAGAAATTCAAAAAGATATACCAAGTGCAAAAGTAGAAAGGGTAGGAGAAGGTATTGTAATTGAGTTTAGTGATAAGGTTTTGTTTTCTGTAGGGAAATCAGATTTATCAGCTGCTTCTAAGTCTAGTTTAGATAAACTATTTGCATTGTTGGTAAAATATCCTGATACCAACATAGAAATTCAAGGTCATACCGACAATACTGGAACTGACGCACTAAATCTTAAATTATCTCAAAAAAGAGCTGATGCTGTTACTGCATATTTATCTACAAAAGGTATCGATGCTACAAGACTTACAAGTAAAGGATTTGGCGAAGCTTCTCCTCAATATAGTAACGATACTGAAGAAGGACGTAGTCAAAATCGTAATGTAAAGTTTGTAATATCTGCCAATGATAAAATGAAAGCAGACGCAACAAAGGAAGCAAGTACTAAATAATTAGATAACTTATCTTCTGACATAGGCTTACCTAAGTATAATTGTTCTAAAAAAGTGACAAACAGCACTTAAACATTATTAATGTTTAAGTGCGGTTTGTCACTTTTCTTTTGCCCATTACTTTTCAATCTACTATATTTACGCTAAATATAATATTTGTGTAATAGTTTCTTCTTTATTATACGCTAAATACGAAAATAAATAGTTGTGTTACTGAGTATTAACCTTGAATGGATTGATTTGTTTTGATAAGTTTAAACAGTGTCGTCTTTTAACCGTTGTATAAATAGTTTAACCCTCGTGACAAAAATCCACATATATCTCAAATTAAATAGCTAGCTATGAAAGGGAACCCAAGTAAAGATATACATGAATCTATTTTGCTGCATTATAAAAAGATTGAAGAGTCGTATAATCGAAATCTTCAGGTTTACCAATCCTTGTTTAGCCACAACCCAGAAGCTGTTTTCTCTTTTTCTCTTGATGGAAAATTTACTAGCGCCAACGATGTAATGCTTTCTAAGTCTGAGTGTACCTTAGAAACCATATTAAAACTTAAATTTTCTGATTTTATTCATGATATCACTTCAAATCTGTCATCTCAATTATTGGAAGATGTAGGAAAGGGAAAAGTGAAAGAATATCAGATGAAATTCGTTTCTACTAAAGGGAATTTAATAGATATGACCATTAAAAGTTTGCCCATTTATGTAGATGGAGAAATTATTGGTGGTTATGGTATTGCTACCGACATTACGAATAGGCTAAAAATAGAACTTGAGGTGAAGGAAGTGTTAGACCATCTAGCAAAAGCTTACGTAGAAAAAGATAATATACTAGAGAGCATTACCGAAGGATTTTTTGCTATAGATACCGCTTGGAACTTTGTGTATTGTAATAGGGTGGTAGAAAATATTTGGGGATTAGAAAAACAACAAATAGTAGGAAAGAACTTCTGGGATTTGATAGATATGGCCAATGCACCTTTGCTGCTTTTAGAGTTTAGAAAGGCAATGGATACAAGGGTTAGGGTGAACTTTGAAATGTATTATCCCCCTTTTAAAATGTGGCTAGATATTTCTGCTTATCCAAATGATAATGGACTATCAAGTATTGTAAAAGTAATTAACGAAGAGAAGCGGTTGGAGTACATCTTTAATTTAGAAAAAGGCGCCTTAGAGTTAAATACCAACATAAAAGTATCTGCTGATGAAATTATTGCTTACTTGTTAGATGGTTTGGAGGAAATTCATCCCGATATGATTTGTAGCATCTTGAAGGTAAATAATGGGGCACTTTATAATTGGTATGCGCCCAATTTGCCCAATGAATATAAAAAGCTAATTGATGGCGTATTGGTAGGGGAGAACCAAGGATCGTGTGGTACGGCTGCGCATTTTAAATCAAACATAATTGTTGAGAACATTTCAACAAGTAATGTTTGGAAGAAGTATAGAGATATAGCAGAAAATTTTGGCTTTAAGGCTTGCTGGTCTATGCCGTTATTGAACAAGGATAAAGAGGTATTTGCCACATTTGGCATTTATTATAAAACGATAAAAAAAACCCATCCTGCCGAGATGAACAGTATGGAGCGTGTGAAAAATATTTTAACTACCATACTTAATAATAAACAAGCGGAAGAGGAAATTCTTTTAAGTAAGGAACGCTATGATATTGTGGCAAAAGCTACCAATGATGCCATATTTGATTGTGATTTAGTTGCTAGAAAGATAATCTGGAATAATGGTATCACTTCCATATTTGGGTATAAGCCCGAAAAAGTAAATGATAGAATAGAATGGGGATGGCTAAAAGTGCATCCCGCAGATAGAGGTGTGGCAATAGCAAAATTGGCTATGCACCTTCATAAAGGAAGCAATACCTATAGCGATGAGTTTAGGTGTTTATGTGCAGATGGAACTTATAAGTATGTATTAAATAAAGTATTCATTCTGTGTGATCCAAAAACTGGATCAGCCATTAGATTGATTGGGGCATTGCAAGATGTAACTGATCAAAAGATGAAAGAACTACAGCTTAGGCAACTTAATGAAACGCTAGAGGAACGGGCGCAACAATTGGCAGTTTCAAATACAGAGTTGGAAAGATTTGCTTATGTGGCTTCTCATGATTTGCAAGAACCACTCAGAACAATTACAAGTTTTTTACAGTTGCTGAAAAGAAAGTATGCAGGACAATTAGATGATACTGCCGAGAATTATATCAACTTTACAGTAGATGGAGCCGACAGAATGAAGCAGCTTATTATGGATATGCTAGAGTATTCTAGGGTAAATACGCAGATAAAGCTTAACGAAGAAGTAGATATGAAGCAGGTTGTGAATGAAGTGCTATTTAATTTTTCGGGTAAAATAAAATTATCAGATGCTATAATAAATGTTGCTGACAATTTACCAAAGATTTTCGCAGTAAAGACGCAGATGATGCAACTGTTTCAGAATTTAATTGGCAATGGTATGAAGTACCATAAACCCAATACACCGCCACACATCTTTATCGGAGCAGAGGAAAGAGAAACAGAATGGGAGTTCTTTGTAAAAGATGATGGTATTGGTATTGATGCCAAGTATTTTGATAAGATATTTGTCATTTTTCAAAGGCTGCATAGCAAAACACAGTTTTCTGGAACAGGAATTGGGTTGGCTATTTGTAAAAAAGTAATTGAAAAACATAAAGGTAGAATTTGGTTAACCTCAACACCTGGGGAAGGCTGTACATTTTATTTCACTATTCCAAAACAAATCTAAAATCATTTTATGAATAATACGCCTCCTTTAGATATATTAGTTATTGAGGATAATGAGATTCATCTATACTTACTCGATCAATATTTAAACTTTTCCTCACTACGAATAGGCAATATATTTAAAGCAGGCTCTATTGCAGAAGCTGAGGAGATATTAGAAGAAGAACGACCACATATAATCTTTCTCGATTTGTTTTTGCCAGACAGCGAAGGTTTGTCCTCTTATACACTCATTCAAAGCAAAATAAAAACTGCTGCTATCATTGTTATTTCTAGTCTGTCAGACCTGAATATTACTTTGGAAACATTAGCATTGGGTGCAGAAGACTATTTAGTAAAAGGTGAGTTTGATGAAAGAATATTAGAGAAAACTGTCCGCTACAGTATTGAACGAAAGAAAGCAGAATTGCAATTGCAGGCATCTGAGGCTAAGTATAGGCAAGTTTTTGATAACAATCCTTCGCCAATGTTTATTTACGATATTGATACCTTACAAATATTGGAGTCTAACCAAGCAGCTGTTCGTACCTACCAATACACTAGAGAAGAGTTTACTCAGCTTTCAGTAATAGATCTGCGGGTTCCAGAAAATAGAGATTTGCCTGTGCTTCAGGATACAGAAGAATTGGCCAAATATTTGGCTAATCCCTTGCCACATACTAAGAAGAATGGGGAGATAATGATGGTTGAAATCTCCTTTTACCATATTGAAATGAGTGGTAAACGGGTAAGACAAATACAAATAAATGATGTAACTGAGAAGTTAAGATTACAAAGGGAATTACAACTCCAACAAGTCGAAAAGCAGCGATCAATTACTGCCGCAACCATTATTGCACAGGAAACAGAACGTGCTGAACTTGGTCGCGAACTGCATGATAACATCAACCAGATACTTGTTACGGCTCTTTTGTTTTTAGATAACGTAATTGCTACAAAGAGTAATGACTTAGAAAAGCTTCGTTACATAAAAAGTATTATTTCTGAATCAATAAAAGAAATACGCAAGCTAACTAAGGGGCTTGTACCACCATCATTGGATAACATTGGGCTGATTGCCGCATTAGATGGCGTGCTCAGCAACATCAGAATATTGGATAACCTTACCGTTACTGCCTCATTTGATGAATATGATGAAGACATGATTTCGGAAGATTTGAAGCTAATGATTTACAGAATTTCACAAGAACAACTCAACAATATAATTAAGCACTCTGAAGCTACCTTGATAAACATCAGTCTTTATAAACTCGATGGGTTTCTCCAACTTTCTATTAAAGATAATGGCAAAGGCTGCGATTTGTCTGCTGAAAGAAATGGTGTGGGCATACAAAACATCATGACTAGAGCCGCATTGCATGATGGTAAAGTAAATATTGAATCTAGCCCGGGTAATGGTTTCGAGTTAACCATCAACTTCCCCTTATTATGGTAAACCAAGCTTGAAAGAAACATGGAGAAAGGAAGATTAGAAGCGTTTAGTGATGGTGTGATTGCTATTATTATTACGATAATGGTGCTAGAAATGAAAGTGCCCCACGGCGATTCGTTCGAAGCATTGAAGCCTTTACTGCCTGTGTTTCTTAGTTATGTATTTAGTTTTATCAATGTGGGCATCTATTGGAACAATCATCACCACATGATTCACGCTACTAAACACGTAAATGGCAGTGTGCTTTGGGCCAATATCCACTTGCTATTTTGGTTGTCTCTCTTCCCTTTCGTTACCGCTTTCATGGGCGAAAACCATTATGCTACAATTCCTGTGGCGCTCTATGGTTTTGTTTCATTAATGTCGGGTGTGGCCTATTACCTTTTGGCACAATGTCTTATTGCTGTAAATGGCAAGAAGTCTACGTTAGCCATTGCCCTTGGAAAAGATAAAAAAGGCATTACATCGGTGGTAGTTTATGCTTTAGGTATTGGGCTTGCCTTCATCAATCCTTGGTTGGGTGTTTTATGCTATGTTTTTGTAGCAGGAATGTGGTTTATTCCCGACAAAAGGATTGAAAACAAGATTGCTAAAGAAGACCCATTCGGCTAATGGAAATTAAAATTCAAAATCTAATACATCACAACTCTCTTAACCTCTCCTTCAGTTCCTTTACACCATCCACAGCACTATTTTCTATAACAGTTAGGTTATACAAGGATGCGGTGTAAGGTATTTTCTTATCAATAATAAATTTTGGTGTTTGATATGGTGCATAATTCACCAATCCTGCTGCCGGATATACTTGAAGCGAAGTGCCTATTACAACAAAAATGTCTGCTTGCCTCACTATTCTTGCGGCCACTTCTATCATTGGCACATCTTCCTCAAACCATACTATAAAGGGGCGGAGCTGACCACCATCTTCTGCTAGGTCTCCCACATTTATATCGCCCGTGATGGGATAAGTTTTGGTTGTGTCCTTCACACTGCGCATTTTAAATATTTCTCCGTGCAAATGTGTTACTTTGGTACTGCCGCCACGCTCGTGCAGATCATCAATGTTTTGGGTAATGATGTGAACATCAAAATGCTCCTCCAATGCTGCAAGAGCCTTGTGCGCTTCGTTGGGTTGCGCCTTCGCCACATCGCGTCTTCTGTCATTATAAAAACGAAGTACAAGTTCGGGGTTTGCCTTAAATCCTCGGGGTGTAGCTACCTCATACACGTCATAACCTTCCCATAATCCATCACTATCTCTAAATGTTTTTAGTCCACTTTCGGCACTTATTCCAGCGCCCGTAAGCACCACTAGTTTCTTACTATCGTGTAGCATAATCCTTAATTAATAAATAAATCTTCATCGGTAATCAATGACAAAATCAAAGCTAAGATGTTTTGGAAATGGGATGGAAAGATTAATACGTATAATAAAAAAAGGTTGATGATTATATGAAATCATCAACCTTTTTCGTTGTTTATGTTTGCAAATTAAGCTAGAAGTATGATGGCAGCAATTATTGCAAACCCTATACAGCCAAACCATATCCACTTTATTAGCTCTCTATCTTCATCTTTAAAAATTAGATAGCCTATCGCTAAAGCAATTGGCCCTAATAAAACCCCTTTCAATAACCAACTGATTTTAGAGAGTATGTTAGGTTCAGCACTAAGTTGTTTTAGCAAACTTCTCATTCGTTGCTTAGATAAATTAAAAGCAAGTCTTTGCAAAGCATTTAATTTTTTGCCTTTAATCTCCCCATATTTTGCTGCTGATAAAGAGGAAAGCATTTTTATTTGATTAATTTTTGCACTGTCGGTTTTTAATTCCTGAGATTTGTTTGTTGTGTATGGCAGGCTTTCCTTCATAATAGGCACTGCACTCCATCCATAAATGTTTAGTACGAAAGCCATTAGTAACACAAGAACCATTTTTTGTTTACTCATTTTTGTAATTATTGTTGTTGATTGAAAAATATGAATTAATAGCAAATAAGCTTAAACCTAAATCGATTTTGAGTTGATAAAGGCTTTGTTATAATAATTTTTAAAGCCTTGCAATGCCCCTTATAAATTGATAACAAAATCAAAAATAGGGGAATCACTTCAAATGCCTCACAACTTTTTGGCTTACCATCTTTCAAGAATAGCTCATTCGGTACACAACCTTTTGAGAACTTTATACCGTAAGTATAATTCCCTTAATTATTCAAAAAATAAGAATTAGCAAAAGGAGAATCTTAGTTTTTAATAAAATAGCAGAATTTGCCGGTGCAGAAGGTAAGTTATTTCATTAGGGTTCAAGGTTTTGTCTTTTGCTAGGGGCATAAGAGTTTTTCGCTCTATAAATTATGTTACGAATGTAGAGACGCATATCAATGCGTCTTAAAAGCGAAAATCTTTTATGCACCCTTTTGCTAATTGCCTAAATACTATTTTCTACAGGAATTCTATATTATCTAGAAAATGAAAAGGAAGACAGTTTTTCATTAAGCATACCACATAAAAAAGCCACAAAAGCAAAAGAGAACAGTATTCTCTTTTTGCCTCTGTGGCGGCGTGGGGTGTAAACCTTTTCCTATTATTGCTATCAGCTTATTTAGCTTGAATAAACTCTAAGTTTAATTTCAAAGTAACTTCTTTACCTACAGCCAATCCTGTTGGATCGTATTTAATGTTGTAATCGAACCTGTTTATAACAGTTGTTGCAGCAAAACCTGCTCTGTTATTACCCCAAGGATCTTTTGCCGAACCACCATAAACTACGGTAAAGGTTACGTCTTTAGTTACATCTTTAATGGTCAATTTACCAGTTAATAGGTAGTTATTTCCTTTTACTTTCTTGAAAGATGTACTTTCAAACTTCAAAGAAGAATACTTCTGAACACTAAAAAAATCATCCCCTTTAATGTGTTCATCTCTCTTGTCTTCTCCGGTATTCACACTTGATGCATCAATATTGAAGTTGATTTTAATGTCGCTAAAATCTGTTTTTGCAGAAGTATAACTACCATCAAATTTCTTAAAATTACCATTTACTTCCGAGATGCTTAAGTGCTTAATAGAAAAGCCAACCGTTGAATGTACAGGGTCTACAGACCATTTTGTTTGTGCTAGAACTGAAAACCCAATTGCTAAAAATGCTACTAATGTTACTACTTTTTTCATGTTGTTATTATTTTTAATTAATGATGCAAAGCTAAGGAGGCATACATTCTTGTCTCGTTGAGGTAAAGCAAGAAAAAGTATTGATTGAAATCAATGTTTTTATTTTGCAGCAAGCCTTTTCCTGATGCGACTAACAGTTTCGGGTGTTAGTCCTAAGTAGGAAGCAATCATGTGTTGGGGTACCCGCTGAACAATATTGGGGTAAAGTTTAGTGAAGCCTAAATATCGTTCTTCCAATGATAGTCCGAGTAGCGATGTCACCCTTTTTTGCATGGCCAAGTAAGCCCCGGTAATCTGCATTCTAGAGTAGGTTTCGTATTTAGGTACGCGTGCAAATATTTCTTCCTGAGCAGCTTTGGTTATTAATATTACTTCAGTATCTTCCAGTGCATCAATGTTATACGAAGCAGGTTCGCCCGTCATAAAGCTATATAAATCCGAAATAATCCACCCTTCAAGCGCAAATTGAAGAATGTGGTCACTACCTTTTTTATCTACGTAATAAGCCCTCAAAGCTCCCCTCTGTACAAAGGCAATCGTTTTGCAAACATCCCCTTCTTGCAATAAATATTGTTTCTTTCGCACCCTCTTTATGGTGAGATAGCTACTGATGATAGCTTGTTCGTCGGCTGTTAAACCGATTTTATCATTGAGTTTCTGAAAAAATAAATCGTACATAGTTATTAATGAAGTGGATAAAGTTAAGGTGAGTTCATTTTAAGAATGAAGAATTTGTTTTCAGATATAAACTCAGTTAAATGCTTCTCAGAATACAGGGCTTTGCAAGCAAGTAAAGAGAAGGTGCTAGTTTTTACAAATATATTCCCGATTGCATTTAAAATAAAAAGGGGCGAAAAGGAAAATATTAAAAATTTTAAGGTCTTCCGATTGCCGTTTCTGGCGCATAAACGGCAATGATAAGGGGTATTGTTTGCCGTTTCCGGAGCATAAACGGCAATAGGAAGGGGTGTTGTTTGCCGTTTCTGGAACATAAACGGCAATAGAAAGGGGTATTGTTTGCCGTTTCTGAATCAAAAACGGCAATAGGAAGGGGTGTTGTTTGCCGTTTCCGGATCATAAACGGCAATAGGAAGGGGTATTGTTTGCCGTTGTTAGGAAGAAAGAGGCAATAAATGAAGCGATGTTTGCCATTGTTATTGGATAAATGAGTAACTTTTTGACTAAATTTATCAAAAGATATTACCTATTCAGAAAAGAACAAAAAGTGCATAAACTACTTGCAGGAAATTGCCGAAGTTATTCTTGCTTCATCTTTATAAAATGCTTCAACTTTAGTGGAGCATATACAAAGACAACATTTTATAAGTTTAAAATTCCACTGATTGTGAAAGGTTTAATATTTTATTATACAGTCTTGTAGTTAAATAATTTATGTTTGTGGACTCTATAGAGGTAACAATGATAAAATGCGTCCGTTTTTTTGTATTAATACTTGTCTGTCTGTTTGCAATGACAGCACTAATACATGCGCAACCCTATTCCACCGTCGATTTATACGGTAAGAAACCCCCTCAATATGTAAATAGAACTTTAGTTTCTGAAAAGTCTGGCGAAACTGGTTTCTCTAGTGCAAAACATTTCTTTCAGAATATGTTTACGCACTACAATTACTTCTTTAATGCAAACAATAAACTGAATGAGATAATAGAGCGGGCTAAAGAATTGCATAAAGACGATTATACACAGCTTCTTCCTTTTTACAACTTCAGTTATAGCAACACAGCAAAGGAAACTGTACAAATAGATTCCCTGATGTACAAGGTTACGGCTGGAGTGTTGCTCCATGATTTGCGCAACGACTGGATAGATAATATGTATATGCTGATGGGAAGGGCTTTTCTGTTGAAAAACAACTTCGACTCGGCAGGATATGTGTTTCAGTACGTAAACTATGCTTGGTCACCAAAAGATGATGGTTACGATATACCAATAGGAAGTAATATTAGCAACGATAAAGGCATCTTTAGTATTTCTACCATCGAGAAAACGAAAAGGATTCAATACTTGATGACAAATCCACCAAGCCGTAACGAAAGCTTTTTGTGGCAAGTTCGTACCTACTTAGAGCGCGATCAGGTAGCACGTGCCGATGCATTGATTGCCTTATTGAAAAGTGATATATTATTTCCGAAAAGATTAGCAATTCCGCTGCATGAAATGATTGCCTATTCTTGTTACAAGAGTCAGCAATGGGATAGCTCGGCATACCATTTAGAAAAGGCATTGGATGGAGCTGATGGTCCACTCGAAAGAGCGCGTTGGGAGTTTTTAATAGGGCAAATGTTGCAACGTAGCAAACACAATGATTCGTTAGCTGCCGTTTATTATGGTAAAAGTATCAAGACAACTACCGACCCCTTGATGGAAATCTTTGCTAGATTAAACTTAGTTTCCCTTCATTCCAACAACAAAGGATATACTATTCAAGATAATATTTCGGAGATATATCACCTTGGCAGAAGAGATAAGTTTGCTGCCTATAGAGATGTAATTTATCATGTGGCTGGCCAATTGGAACTTCAAAACAACAATAAACCTGCTGCCATCAAAGCCTTGAATAGAAGCTTGAAGTACAATACTGACAACCCTGTGCAGAAGCAAAAGACTTTTCTTCTGTTAGCAGATACTTACTTCGATAGCCGCGAGTTTAAGTTGTCTTACAACTTCTACGATAGTATAAATTCTACCGAATCGCTTACGGCTGAGGAAAAGAGAAGGGTAGAGGAACGTAAACCTGCACTTAAAATTATCACTAATAATCTTACAGTCATTGCAACACAGGATAGTTTGCAGCGTGTGGCCAATATGACTGATGCAGAACAGCGCTCATTGATTAAAAAGATATTACGTAAACTACGAAAGGAGCAAGGTGCAAAGGAAGAAGAGACTATAGATTTTGGTAGTGATAACCCCCAGGATGTAGTACCCACTGCCACTACACTATTTGACAATACGAAAGCTGGAGACTTTTATTTCAATAATCCAACATTGGTATTACAAGGAGGTAAAGAGTTTAAATCGAGGTGGGGCAACCGGCCAAATGCCGATAATTGGCAACGACAAGAAGCTATTTCTAAAGCACCTACTCAGCAAGCAACCAACAAACCTAAAGCTGCAAAACCTGCGGCTGCGGCTCCTGTAGATCCTGATGCTGGGCCGGGCGATATGAATATGGCTGTGGGTAATGATGTTGACCCAGTAGATGTTCCTGCAAAACCAGCATCTAATGAAGACACTACTAAATTGGAACTTACCTATGAGGGATTGATGCGTAACTTACCCTTGATGCCTGAACAAAAGCAGAAGTCGGATAGCTTATTGGCAAATGCTTTATTTACCAATGGGGTTGTTTTTCAAAATGATTTAAGGCAATTTAAACCAGCTATTGATAGTTATGAGCCCTTTATTGCGCGTTTCCCTTCTCACAAAAAAATAGAACAAGCCAATTATAACCTAATCTATTGCTACGAACAACTTGGTTTAGAACTAAGGGCAGATTCCATAGCACATTACCTTAAGAAAAAGTATCCAGATGGAGAGTTTACTGCAAACTTGCTAAATGAACACCGTAAAGATGTGGTGGAAGATGATACTACGCAGGTTTATAAGAAGATATATGATCAGTTTTTAGAAGCAAAATATACAGAAGCAAGAACCGCCAAGACTGCTGTCGATACAAAATATGGTCCATCGCATTGGACGCCTCAATTGTTGTTGATAGAGTCTGTTTATTACATTGATCAACAAGATGATTTTAAGGCAATCAATAAGTTAGAAACCTTAATAAGTATGAAGCCTGATACCAATATGGTAGACAAGGCACATAGAATGATTGAGTTTTTGCGTTTAAGAGGAATGCGTAGAGCCGATAGTTTGGCTGCCATTGTAGCCGCAAAAAGAATTGCAGACAGTCTGTTGCATATCAACTATGACTCCCTTAGAATGATTCATTTGTCTGATTCATTGCGAAAGCTGTTTATAGCCGATTCAATACTTCGTGCACACAAAAATGATTCGCTTAATAAAGCTAATTATGCAGAAACATTGCGTAAACAACATTTGGCAGACTCGCTCAAAAATGCTGGTTTATCGGATGCCTTGCGCAAGCAGCATATTGCAGATTCGTTGCGTAATGCTAGTTTGGCGGATGCGCTAAGGAAGAAGCAATTGGAAGATTCGCTCCGAAAGGCAAGCCTTGCAGATGCCCTGCGGAAACAACACTTGGCAGATTCCTTGAAGAATGCACGTCTGGCAGAAGCATTAAGAAAGCAACACTTAGCAGATTCGTTACGCAATGCCTCATTGGCGGATGCTTTACGGAGAAAACATATAGCAGATTCATTGAGTAAACAAAGCCTTGCCGATGCACTTAAACGTAAAGCTTTTGTTGAAGATTCTTTGCGGAAAATAAATATGATGGATGCTGCATCGAGGAAGCATCTAACCGATTCATTGAATAAAATAAAGATGTATGAGGCTATTCGTAAGGCAAGAATTGCAGATTCATTACGAAGATTGAATCCAAATAGTTCAGACACCTCATTTATTTGGGATCCAAATGCACCACATTATGCAAATATTCAGCTAGATGATGTGATGAAGACGTTTATCAACACAGCAGCAAGCGCATTCAATAAGTTCAATGCTTCTAGCTTTAAGGATGATATAGAGATTGCTGCAAACAAAATTGATGATAGGTACTCATTTGTGTATTTCGGTCCTTTTATGAATGCAAAAGCTGCAATAGATTACCTCGATAAGATAAAACCTTATGTGGCTAAAACCATCATTCCATGGTTGCCAAAATCGGTTTATCGATACAGTATCATTAGTGAACGCAATTTGCTTTTGTTGCAAGACAACAAGAACGTGTCAGGTTATAATAAGTTTTTAAATAAAGTATTACCCAATAAATTTTAAGTGATAACAAAGACAAAGAATAGTATGAGTAAATCGGTAAAGATATTTTGGAGAGTTTTCTTCGGATTGGTAGGATTATTCATTCTGATAATACTGATGGCCAATTTTGGTCTTTTAGGAGAAATGCCTTCCATTGCTGAATTAGAGAATCCTTCTGCCAAACAATCTACGCAGGTTTATGCGCAAGATGGCACGCTGATGGGTAAGTTTTATTTGGAAGATAGAATCAATGTTGCCTATAAAGACATTAGCAAAGATGTAATAAATGCACTTGTGGCTACTGAAGATGAGCGCTTTTATGACCATAGCGGTATTGATGGACGCTCTTTGATGCGTGCTTTTGCATTTTTGGGTAGGCAAGGTGGGGCAAGTACCATCACCATGCAAACGGCAAAGAACTTGTTTACTAGCTACAAGCGCAACAAAGTAATCCGTTCGTTGCAAAAGCTAAAGGAAGCCATAATTGCCATCAAACTAGAGCAGAATTTTACTAAAGATGAAATTATTACCCTATACCTAAACACCGTTCCTTTTGGAGATAATGTTTATGGCATACGAAATGCGTCTAAAACATTCTTTCAAAAAGAACCTGATAGACTTAATGTAGAAGAAGCTGCGGTTTTGATTGGTATGCTTAAAGGTTCTAATCTTTATAATCCAAGGGTTAATCCTAAGAAAGCATTAGATAGAAGAAATGTTGTTCTTGACCAGATGGTTAGAAACAAGGTATTAAATGAAAACTTAGCCAAGCAACTTAAAATGAAACCCATTGAACTAAACTATAAGAAACTAGACGAAACCACTGGTTTAGGGCCTTATTTTAGGATGATATTGGGTGAGGAAATGAAGAAGTGGTGTAAAGAACACAAGAAAAGCAATGGTGATAACTATGATTTATATAAGGATGGTCTAAAGATTTACACCACCATCAACCCTCGAATGCAGTTGTATGCCGAGGAAGCTGTTGCCAAGCACATGAGCTATATGCAGCAGATAATGAATGCACAATCTTACATAAAAGATGGCTCTGTATGGAAGGGTTTCGAGAATGTGTTGAAAGCTGGAATGAGGCAAAGCGACCGTTGGAAAAACTTGCTAAACAAGGGCATGAAAGAAGAAGACGTAGAAAAGTCATTCTATGTTCCTGTTAAAATGAAAGTCTTTGCATGGAATAGTAAACGTTCCACCGATACGATCATGACACCAATGGATTCCATTAAATACCACAGACAATTGATGGAGAGTGGCTTTATGGCAATGGATGCGGCTAGTGGCGAAGTGAGGGCATGGGTAGGAGGAATTGACTTTAAAACCTTTAAATATGATCACGTAAACTTCAATACTAAACGTCAGGTGGGTTCTACCATGAAACCATTGTTGTATAGCTTGGCAATTGAAGAAGCAGGCTTTACACCAGGAACTACCGTTTATGATCAACAGCAAGACTTTGGTGCTTATGGAATGGTTCCTGCTACACCAAAATCTTGTAGTGGAGCATCCATGCCGATGGCAGAAGCGTTGGCTAGGTCTAAAAACTGTGCTACTGCTTACATCATGAAACAGTTGGACAGGGTGGGTAATAACTCTGCTAAACGATTTGTTGATTTCTTGAATAATAAATGTGGATTGCAAACCAAGATTGATCCTAACCCTTCTATCGCATTGGGTGCTTGTGAAATATCCTTGTTCGAGATGATGCAGGCTTATAGCATGTTTCCGGGTAGAGGCTTTAATGTAAAACCAATATTTTTATCTAGAATTGAAGACAAAAATGGCAACACACTACAAAGCTTTTTGCCTCAGAGAAAAGAAGTTATTAGCGATGTAACGGCTTATTCTGTTATCAAGATGATGCAAGGGGTTATGCAGTTTGGTACAGGCCGAAGTATTGCCAACTATGATATTCGTGGAGATATTGCTGGCAAAACAGGTACTACAAACGACAATAGTGATGCATGGTTTATGGGATATACGCCTCAATTGCTTTGTGGTGCTTGGGTGGGTAATGACGACCGATTTATACGTATTCAGAATACTAATTTAGGTCAGGGTTCTCAAGCAGCGATGCCTATTTGGGCCTATTTTTACGAGAAAGTTCAAAATGACAGAAATATTGTTGGTATCGACCCAAATGCTAGTTTTGTTAAGCCCGAATTGATGAAAGACGATTATCGTTTTGAAGAATTGAATGGTATTAAACCACAATTGGGGGCAGAGGGTATAGATGAAGGCAATGGAAACTCCTCTGATTATGGTATACCAACAGGAATAAAACCTGTAGCAGATATAAGTACTGATTCAAAGCTTGATTCTGCGTTATCTGGAATTGATGACAACCATAAGTCAGCTTCAAAAGCACCAAAGGCGCCAACTGATAAGTCGAAAGTACCTCCTGTAGTTAAACCTGCAGCAGTACTTCCCGATAATAATAAGGTAAAGCCTCAAGCAAAAGCAGTAATGCCTAAAAAGTAATCAGCTACATTTATTTCAACGACCCTAGTTTCTTAGCAAGAAACTAGGGTTATTGAACACGAACTTGGGGGGCTGCAAAAAAAACAGGGTTTACACTTCCTATTCTTGATTCTCGGTTCATTACAATCAACTTTCTACTTTTAACTTTCATCTCAACTCTAACAATTACTTTTGCGCAATGCAGAAACAACGTTCAGTGGCTTTTCATACGCTTGGGTGCAAGCTAAATTTCTCGGAAACTTCTACCTTATCTAGATTGCTAGAGGCAGAAGGTTTCGAAAAAAAGCACTTCGATGAAAAGGCAGATGTTTATGTAATCAATACTTGTTCTGTAACCGATAATGCAGATAAAGAATGCAGGTATTTGGTAAGAAAGATTCAGCGAGAAGCACCAGAAAGTTTCGTTGTTATTACAGGGTGCTATGCACAATTAAAACCAACCGAAATAGCCTCTATCCCAGGAGTTGATTTAGTACTTGGGGCATCCGAAAAGTTTAATATTGTAAAGCATATTGCAGAGCTATCAAAGGGTGATAGTACAAAAATTTGTAGCTGCGAGATAGGTGATGTTACGGGTTTTAATGCATCCTTTTCGGCAAATGATCGTACACGTACTTTTTTAAAAGTACAGGATGGATGCGATTATACCTGCTCATTCTGTACCATTCCGATGGCTAGGGGAAAAAGCAGGAGCGATACCGTTGCAAATGTGTTGAAGAACGTAGAAGAAATTGCCAAAACCGATGCAAAGGAGATTGTTCTTACGGGTGTAAATCTTGGTGATTTTGGAAAGGGGCCCGACGGAAACAAGAAGAATGAAGAAAACTTTTTAAGTCTATTGAAGGAACTAGATAAGGTTGAAGGTATTGATAGATACCGCATTTCTTCGATAGAACCCAATCTTTTAACGGATGAAATAATAGAGTTTGTTGCCCAGAGTAAAAAGGTTATGCCTCATTTTCATATTCCATTGCAAAGTGGAAGCAATACTATTTTGGGTGCGATGCGCAGACGTTATAAAAGAGAACTTTATGCAGAAAGAGTTGCTTTGATAAAGAAAGTAATGCCCCATTGCTGTATTGGAGTAGACGTAATAGTTGGTTTTCCTGGAGAAACAGAGGAACTATTTAAGGAGACATTCGATTTTTTGCACAGTCTTGATGTTTCTTATTTGCATGTATTTACTTATTCTGAGAGACCAAATACTACAGCTTTGGACATAAAACCTGTTGTGCCCATAAATATTAGGAATGAACGTAACAAAACCCTTCGTAATCTTAGCTTTATGAAGCTGCAATATTTTACTCAGCAGCATGTTGGTGAAACTAGAAAGGCGTTATTTGAAATATTTGATAAGAATGGGATGATGGAAGGTTATACAGACAACTATATACGGGTTTCAACACCATTTAGAAAGGAATGGGCAAACCAAATTCTAGATTGGGTTGTGTAAAGCAATAACTAACTCCTTACAACTATCTCGATGTCTTTCTAAATCCATTAATGTTTAGTATCTGGGCATAACCATAGGTTAATAACACTATTGTGTCTACTCTATTTTCTCGTAATCCGTATTTATTAAACACATAAATAGTTGAGGATAAAATTGCTAACACTGCGGCTGGTATAAAATAATTAAAGGCTAGTTTCTTTTTGGTATTACTGTCGGTTATGTTTGCTGCCATCGAAGCAGCTGCTACTAATGAAAAGGTGAAAGCAATAAATGGAGGTTTATTTCCTTGTATAATTCCTGCACTTATAAACCTAAAATATACCACATAAACTAGGATAATGCCTAGTAAAAGCGTAAATGAAGCCTTAACCGCTTGCTTAAAATCTATCTTTCTTATTCTGTTATATGCCAGAACGTAAAACAAATTTGCAATGCCATAAACTCCCAAAAAAGCATACAAGTAAGGGTCTTTTACATTGGGTTCATAGTAGTCTAGACTAATGAATCCATTTAGAATATCTGCAATCCAAAGGAAGAAAAGTGCACATAAAAAATAAGTCTTTAAAGTCCTAGAATGTGTTGGCTTTAAGCTAACAAAAAGGTAAACAACTAAAATTGGCATAAGTATATCTCGTAATATAGACGCCAATAAATAGTTAGCATTAAATAACAGTATACAGCCAGCAAGTAATACAATCCAATATAATAATTGCAGTAGCCCTTTTACAGATTCCATGAAAAGAGTTTAGGTCTGCGAAAATATCAGAATAAATCTAAATGAATAAAAATAATTATCTCCATTATTTGACGTAGTAATTACAAGTAAATTTGCGGCATGTTTACAGAACAGGAAAGCAAATTTATTACTTGGTGGGAAGCAAATAGAGATAAACAGAAAAAGAGTTTTGGCCAGTATGTTCAAGGGTTTTCTAAAGGCATTGGCATGGGAGTAGCCATTGTGCTCATTATTATAAGTGGTTGGTATAAGAGGGCCAACATGGAGGTGAATAGTAAGATGAGCACAGCTGTTTTCGTTATTGCACTGTTGGGAATAGCGGTATTTATGGCTTGGTTTTCTCAGAATTATAAATGGGAACAGAATGAGCAACAATACTTAGAATTAATGGCAAAGAAAAAACGCTTCGAAGCAAAAAAATCAGAGAATATATCAGAAGAAAACATCGTCAATTAGTAGTACATCCTCCTTGTCTTTTCCAATCATTATAGCTATAACATCAAACTGTATCAATTCCCACTCAGGGTGTAAATACAGAAAAGCTTCGGCAGCAATCTTCAATCTATTCATCTTAGCTTGGCTCACACTCTCCTCAGGCATCCCAAATTTCTGGTTAGTTCTTGTCTTTACTTCCACAAAATGAAGCTTCTCATTAAGGCTAGCAATGATGTCGATTTCCAAATGTTTGTATCGCCAATTCCTTTCTATAATGTTAAAACCCCTTTTTTGCAAAAAGTTCGCAGCAATTGTTTCTCCTTTGTCACCAGTGTGTTTATTCTTCATGTATATTCGACGTTTTTAATTATTTTAATATGGAACTTTCAGGAAAATCTTTTCATTTAGCAGGGAAAGTACAACATTATGCATGGGGCGGGTTCGATTATATCCCAAACTTGATAGGATTTGATAATAAGGAGCATAAACCTTGTGCAGAATATTGGATGGGCGCGCACCCATCTGCTTCTTCTATCATTACAGATGGTAAAAACAGTGAATCATTAAACGAGTATATTAAAAGCAATCCCTCTAAAACTATTAACGATATAGTTTTTAATCGGTTTGGCGAGTTGCCTTATCTATTCAAAATATTGGATGTAAAAGACATGCTTTCTATTCAAGTGCATCCCACAAAGGCAGAAGCGGCTAAAGGTTTTGATGCAGAAGAAGCTGCTGGAATACCTATTAGTGCACCTAACAGAAATTATAAAGACAGAAACCATAAGCCCGAAGTAATGGTGGCACTTAGCGAATTTTGGTTGTTGCATGGTTTTAAAACTAGCAATGAACTTCTGAAAGTTTTGCAGGACACTAAGGAATTTACAGTGCTGATTGGACTTTTTAAGTTTAATGGATACAAGGGCTTGTATCAATTTGTAATGGAAATGGATCAAGCAGATGTTGATAATATGCTGACCCCATTGGTAGAAAGGGAGATTAGAAGAAAAGGTGATGGCGAATTAACAAAAGCTGAACCAGGTTGGTGGGTGTGTAAATTATTTGAAGGTGGTCAGGAAATAAAGAACATCGACAGGGGTATATTCTCTATCTATTTCTTCAATATTGTGAAAGCTAATCCAGGAGAAGCTGTCTTTCAGGGGGCTGGTATTCCTCATGCATATCTAGAAGGGCAGAATGTGGAATTGATGGCTAATAGCGATAATGTACTTCGTGGTGGATTAACGCCAAAGCATGTTGATGTACCCGAACTAATGAAGCATACCGCATTCGAACCCGTTATTCCTAATGTAATGACAGGCAATGATGTTGGCAATAATGAAGTGTTGTACCCATGCCCAGTGCCTGATTTTGGTATCAAGAAGATTTCATTAAATGCCAATAAACACCAGTCTACTGCTACTTCTCTCGAAATAATAATTGCGATAGAAGGCGGTGCAGTATTAAATAGTAGTACCAATAATCTGGTAATAAAACAAGGCGAAGTGGTGGCCATTCTCCCCTCCGAGGAATATACCATCGAGTCTACGGGTAAGTGTGTTTTATACAAAGCCTTTGTTCCTGCTTGATGAAGATATTATTTTATGTAGATAAATAGGGTTCTTTAAGATGATGATTAACCCTATTTTTGCCTCAAATAACAAACGATGAAATTGAATTATAAGCTTATCTTGTTCACTGCTTTGCTAGTTGTGGCCGCTGTATTCTCCAAATTATACTTCTCTACTAAGTTAGAGTGGTCTGGTTTTTCGCCCATTATGGCAATTGCTTTACTAGCAGGCATGATTATCAAAGACAAATCGGCTTCTTTCTTACTTCCCTTGGCTTCTTTGTTTATTAGCGATATAATCATTGAAGTTTTATTTCGATTCAAACTATTTCCTTACGAAGGATTCTATGGTTACCAACTGCTAAACTATGCACTTTTGCTAGTTACAACGCTAGTAGGATGGTTGATGAAAGGAAACAAAATCAGTCGTGTAATTGGTGGTGCAATCATTGCGCCTACTCTTTTCTTTGCTCTTTCTAATCTTACAGTCTGGTTTAGTGCTTCTTTTTACACGAAGGATTTAAATGGATTGACTGAGTGTTATGTAGCAGCTTTGCCTTTTTACCTGCATTCATTAATAGCTACTTTCGTTTTCCTTCTAGTGTTCTTGTTTTCATATAATTTCATTACTAAAAGCGAACGTAAGTTGCTTGTTGCATAATTAAATTTCTTTGATAATAAACTAACAAAGGCAGCCCAATGGGTTGCCTTTGTTAGTTTAATAAAGTAATTCAAGTGAAATAAAATATCCCATTACTTTTTTAGAACGAGACATAAGGTTGTTTCTTCGTGAAGGAAGGCTGCTCTTTCGTGAATTCTTGTCTTTCCTTCATGAAGGAAGGTTGCTCCTTCGTAAACTTTTCGGTCAAATCATCCCCATTTTTTCTTTTAAATTACTTACTTCTGTAAGTGATTGCTGAAATTGTAAAGGACAAACTGATAAAACGTTGACAAAGCAACTATAAACCAGAAGACCATTACCCCTTCTTCAATATAAATTTCCCTCCTTTAATCTTAAAATAAACCGTACCTGCCGTTTCAACTACCATCTTACTCATCTTTCCTGAAGGGGAAACTATCGTCCACTTGCCCGCTTTTAAATCAGTTATTAAAACTTCATATTCTTTATTTGCTTCGCCAATAAAAAACTCAATATCACCACCATTTCTATCAAGTGTAAGCTGTTGGGCAACAATCCTGTTACCAATTGTTACCGCCACATAGTTTCCTTTTGTAGCAAAAGCCTTTGTTACTACCAATGGCGTTGGCGAAGGTTTGGCATCCATTACTTGTATTACATTCAAAAAATTATCTGATGCTGAAGCAGTTTTTGGTGACAGTTCTGTGCGCCATCTTCCCGCATCTTCCTGCGTTACTGTTCCCCAGTTTTTTCCATCCACCCAATACTCTTTTCCTTCCCCACCAATCTTTTCTATAGATTGATTATTTATTTCAGGCAATAAAACATCATCAACCAACTTGCCGTTTCTTCCTTCATTGGTATTCTCGAAAGAAATTTTACCATTCTTAATAGATGGTTCATTTTGCGAATGCAATAACCATGTCTTCTTGAAAGAAGCATTTTTAGATACCACCTTATCCATAACAATCAATGCCCCTGGTATTTTTTCATTCTTCAAATTGAGGAATACAAAGCTTCGCCTTACCGTATCTGCTTTGGCAGGATAAACCGCCACATTGGGTGGAATGTTGTATGCCCGCGTCATATCTCCTTTTAGGTAAGAATAGTCTGGTGCCAAACCATCAGCAATATCTTCAGCCATAATATTTGCCGACTTACCCGCCGATAACATCTCTTGCGTACTATCCCAAGCCCTGTTTTTAAAAGAGAATTGTCCCCCATCCCTAGATGCTGCTTTCTTATTAGATCCTTCAAAAGGAGTAGGTTCGTTTGGATCAAGAATTAGTATTGAATTATGTGCAACCGTACGTGCATAATAGTTTACATAGTTTAGCTTCCCCCATTCATTATCCGCATCTTTTCCCTGGTAAATACCTGCGTCCAAGGCCAAATGTCCTTTGTAATAAATGCCAAAATGACCAATATCCAGATGTGTATGGTTCTTAGCATAGTACTCTTTCATATTCATAAACACCACCATCGCATTAGATGAGTAGCTCTTCTTTTCCAAGTCCCACTTGGTTCTAGCAATCATCAATCCTGATGGGGAAGGAAAGAATCTACTCAATTTCAAGCTATCAAATGAAGAGGAGGGAAGATTAGGATTATAAAAGATAAAGGCACGCGCACATAAATTTTCTAACTTATTTAAGTGCAGTTTAGCATACGATTGAAGGAAAGGGTTTTTGGAAAGAGATGCTGCAAGAGGCATAAACTCAAGATAATTATTGCCCATTGTGATGTTGTTATGGCAATCGCCTTCTGGCATTCCATCCATATCTTTTGCCTGAGGAATATTATCGTACATATCTCTAAATGCCACATTCCCCATATCCTTAGAGTAAGGATTTAGTCCCAATTTATCTAAGATAAATGCTTGCAATACTTCATTGCCAAACCGAACATGCAAGTATTGACTTCCTTGATGATGCGCCCCAGAAGCATACCAAGGATTGCGAGAAGGAACAAAAGATTGCAATTGCTCTTTGTAAGCAAAGTCGAATATTTCTTTTTCCTCGTCATAAATAGCAATGCCCATCGCCAAGAAAACCGTTGGGGCATATTCTCCATAATGGCCAGATAAATACTGCTTTGGTGTATTCTTAAAGATGCAATATTCAGCCAAACAACTTTCGTTTTTCATGTTCGTCATTAGGGTTGCTTTGGTTGTTGCATCCATCAAATAATAGCACCAATCGTACACCAATGCTGCGGTAAAAGCGGCTTCATAAGCACTAGAGTTTTGGTGATATCCCTTTGTTTTACTGATAGAGGGCAAATATTTATTAATCAAATCAATGGCATCCAACCCGTCTTGTTTGCTCTTTTTATTATCTATCAGATAACTAAAAGCCAGTGCTTCTATTTTCTGTCTGATATCTTCATCAGGCTCTCCATTTGCAGAAACGCCCGAGGTACTAAAGTGCTTTTGCTTCTCATAGGCTTCCTTCAGCACACTAAAGTCGGGATGAATAATTCTTGCTTTAATAAACGGTATCTCTTCTTTAGTAACTAAAAGCCTAGGATGGCTAGGCATTGTAACAGGATTATTTGAGAATGCAATGGCTTGATTAATAGAAAATAAAGCAAAAACACTTACAAAAAGTGATTTAATAATAAAGGTACTGCAGTGCATAAAAAGGTTAATTTGTTGGCAATTGATAAGCGAATATCTGTTTAGTTTAACCTATTATATCTATTTTTCTACGGTAACGTTTCCAAGTATCGAACAGTGGACGTAACTAATTACTGCTAACTGTTTACTGTTCACTGTAAGAAAGCCTTTACCTTCGCGGCATGTCTACTCAACAAAATATTCGGCATTTATCGCTGAAAGAATTAGAGAATTATTTTATTTCCATTGGCGAACCAAAGTTTCGTGTAAAACAAGTTCATGAATGGCTATGGCAAAAGCATGCACATAGTTTTGATGATATGAGTAATGTTAGCAAGGCATTACGTACAAAACTTGCCCAAGAGTTTACGTTGCCAGCACTTACTGTAGAAACATCTCAGCATAGCGAAGATGGAACGATTAAAAGCAGGTTCAAAACACATGATGATCACTTTATAGAAGGCGTTCTAATTCCTACCGAAGAAAGAAAAACCGCTTGTGTTTCCTCACAAATTGGCTGTAGCCTAACTTGCAAGTTCTGCGCTACAGGATATATGGAAAGAAAGAGGAATCTTACTTTCGACGAAATATACGATCAGGTGGTGCTTATAAACAAGCAAAGCGAGGCTGCCTATCAGCAAAAATTGACCAATATTGTATTCATGGGCATGGGAGAACCATTGCTTAATTACAACAATGTATTGGCTGCGATAGAAAGAATTAGTGCCGAAGATGGATTGTTTATGAGTCCTAAACGTATCACAGTTTCTACTGCGGGTGTGGCCAAACAGATAAAGCATCTAGGAGATAATAAAGTGAGATTTAAACTTGCCCTTTCGCTACATGCCGCTACAGATAAAAAGCGTAATGAGATAATGCCTATCAATGAGAGTAACAATATTGAGGCATTGGTGGAAGCGTTAAATTATTTTTATAAAGAGACTGGCAATGAGATAACATTTGAATACATTTTGTTGAAAGGCTTTAACGACTCTCAAAAAGATGCAGAAGATTTGATAAAACTATACCGTCAGGTGCCTGCCGATTTGGTGAATATCATCGAATATAATACCATCGATGCCTTCAAGTTTTATAAGCCCGATGAGGATGTGGTAGAAAACTTCATGAATTTATTGGACAAGAACCGCGTGAATGCAAGACTTCGCCGCAGCCGTGGTAAAGATATTGATGCCGCTTGCGGACAGTTGGCAAATAAAGGATAGGGTTAATTTATAATTGATAATTGAAAGTTATTCATCAGTAAGAATACCTATCAATTATCAATTATTACTTATCAATTGGTTACCTATTTCGATAAAAACTTACCAGACAAACGCATACCTCTCTCGTCTACTAATACTTTAGCCATAATCTTCTTTAATCCTTCTGGCAACATATCTTTTTCTTCTTCTGTAAGTGGGTGTATTATCTCTATAAATTCATCTTCATCATCATAATAGCCTACATAGAGATCGTAGAAGTTATTAAAATGTAAACGGATTGAAACTTCTAAATCTTCATCATAATTGTGCATAGAAATAATTGCCCACTGATCCTTTTCGAAGAAGTTAAACAACACCTCTACAGGGTCTTGGCTAATTACATGTCTCAACAATTGTTCTATCAATGCCCCAGATTGATTCTTTACTAGTTCTTCGTATTTGCCCATAATTATACTCTTAGTTGATGGCGGCAAATAAACGATTTTTGTAAGTATTGAAGTAGCAATGCTTTAAATAAATCATTTGTTACGGATTTTAGGCACATTAAAATCAGAATTTAGTTAAGTACAAATTAGACGAATGCTTTACACAAACATTCAAATAATAGTACATTGTCACACTAAAACTTACAACTAATAACTTGTATCTAATCTATCTAAGGTTTTAGACCTTATTTTTGCTATCCTACCAAAGATAAATTAGGGTTCGTTATGAAGAAAATTGAATTAGAAATTGTTGCCCTTTCACATAGTATTACACAAACACACTCTTATGCAGTGGTGTTGGGAGAAGTGAACGGACTACGTCGTTTGCCGATAGTTATTGGTGGATTTGAGGCGCAAGCAATTGCAGTTGCCTTGGAACGTATGAGCCCTAGCCGCCCACTCACTCATGACCTGATGAAAAACTTTATGAACGCATTTGATGTTCAGCTTCAAGAAATAATTATTACAGATTTGCAAGAGGGCATATTCTTTTCTAAGCTAGTTTGCTTTACAGAACATGACACTGTAGAAATAGATAGCCGTACTAGCGATGCCTTAGCATTGGCAGTACGCTTTAGTTGCCCAATATATACCTACGAAAATATTCTAGATAGCGCCGGCATAATGATGGGCGATACTACACCCCAAAAGAGTAAAGGTGATGCAGTGGGCATTGAAGAAACAGGTGGCGGAGAACGTGATGACCTTACTTCAATGAGCCTTTCGGACTTGGAATCACTATTGAATGAAGTGCTTGAAAATGAGGACTACATTAGGGCTATAGCCATTAGAGATGAGATAAATAAGAGAAAGTAGTTGTTAGTGATTAGTTATTAGTGGTTAGAATAAGGCATTTGCTTTCTCCGATACAAAATTTAACTAATCGGCATTATCTAACAACTAAACACTAATAACTAACAACTAAATGATTGTTTTTCCTAACTGTAAAATAAATCTCGGACTTAATATTCTTCGTAAAAGAGAGGATGGTTATCATGACTTGGAAACTGTCTTTTATCCTATACCATTAAGAGATGGGTTGGAAGTAATCCGTCAGTCAACAGTTAACAGTGAGCAGTCAACCGTTAACCGCATTCCGTTAACCGATGAACGAAGCGAAGAAATAAATATAACTGAATCTACTCTCCATAATCAACGGTCAACTGTCAACGGTCAACGGTTCACCACTTCTGGATTAATCATAAACGGCAGTAGCGAAGACAACCTCTGTATTAGAGCCTATTATCTTCTTAAAAAAGACTTTCCTTCTTTACCGAATATACAAATGCACTTGCACAAGGTGATTCCGATGGGTGCAGGATTGGGCGGCGGAAGTGCTGATGGGGCTTTTGCTTTGAAACTATTGAATGATACCTTCCACCTAAACTTATCTAAAGAACAATTAATTAATTACGCCTTGCAATTGGGTAGCGATTGTCCCTTTTTTATCCTTAACAAACCTTGTTTTGCTACAGGCAGGGGTGAATTGATGGAAGAAATAGCATTGGATTTGTCAGCATACCAATTTGTAATCATTAATCCTAAAATACATATTGGCACAGGATGGGCATTTGGAAACATTACACCGAAGATTCCTTCTCAATCAATAAAAAATATTATTACTCAACCGATACATATTTGGAAGGACACGTTGCTGAACGATTTTGAATTGCCTGCCATTAATCATTATCCAGAAATTGGTACGATCAAACAAGAATTATATAAACAAGGAGCCGTTTATAGTAGTATGACGGGTAGTGGCAGTACGGTATTTGGCATTTTTGAGAAGGATATCAATCCAAAACTTTCTTTTCCAGAACATTATTTTGTGTACAACACTTCTAATGCTTCTAATAAGTAACAAAGAATATTTTGTTATACCATCTACACTATCAATCTAGCCAATCACAAAACAATTCTAGCTAGCTAGACATACATTTCAGATAGCTAGATAAACTTTCTGGCTAGCTAGACAAACTTTCTAGCTGGCTAGAGAAACATTCTAGCTAGCTAGACAAACATTCTAGCTGGCTAGAGAAACATTCTAGCTAGCTAGATAAACTTTCTGGCTGGCTTGACAAACACTCTAGCTTGCCAGACAAACATTCTAGCTAGCTAGTGAAATTCTATTGGCAGGATGCTTTATTTTCGCCGACTAATTAAATAAACAATAGGAACGAGTGGCAGACATCATACAATTATTACCCGATAATATAGCCAACCAAATAGCAGCGGGAGAAGTGATACAACGACCCGCTAGTGCTGTGAAGGAACTATTGGAAAATGCAATAGATGCTGGTGCCACAAACATTCAACTGATTGTTTCGGACGCAGGTAAAGCCCTTGTACAGGTAATAGACAATGGCAAAGGCATGAGCGAAACCGACGCTAGAATGAGCTTTGAAAGACATGCCACCAGTAAGATAAGAAATATAGACGACCTGTTTAGCATTAAAACAATGGGTTTTAGGGGAGAGGCATTGGCTAGTGTTGCGGCGGTGGCTCAGGTGGAACTAAAGACAAGAAGGGCTGAGGATGAACTAGGCACTTTTATTACGGTAGAAAACAGTGTGGTAACTAAACAAGAGCCTTGTGCTGCTAACACAGGCACAAGTATTAGCATGAAGAACCTGTTTTTTAATGTGCCCGCACGCAGGAATTTCCTAAAGACAAATGCAGTAGAAACAAGGCACATTATTGATGAGTTTACACGGGTAGCAATGGCCTACCCACAAATTTTCTTCTCGCTTACCATTAATGGGCTGGAACAATTTCATTTGGAATCGGGTAGCATTAAACAAAGGATTGTTCAGCTTTTAGGGAATAATTACAATACCAAATTGGTAAGTGTAAAGGAAGAAATGGACTATGTAAACGTGTATGGCTTTGTGGGCAAACCAGAAACTGCTAAGAAAACGCGGGGCGACCAATACTTTTTTGTGAACAATAGATTTATAAAGAGTGCCTACCTCAACCATGCAGTTAGCAGTGCGTTTAGTGATATGATTGCCAAGGATAGCTTTGCCAGCTATGTTTTATTTATTGATTTAGATCCTGCACAGATTGATATTAACGTACACCCAACTAAACAGGAAATAAAGTTTGAGGATGAACGGATAGTATACGCGTTTGTGCAAGCAGCCGTAAAACATGCCTTGGCACAGTTTAGCATTGCCCCATCGCTCGATTTTACCTTGTATCTCTGGAGTCAATGTAAAATCGAGCGATGGGGCACAGTTTAGCATTGCCCCATCGCTCGATTTTACATTGAATCCAGAGATACAAGGTCTTGATGCGGTAAGTAAGCCATTTACTGATCGCCAACAGGAAGAAACTTCTTCATCAAATTTATTTAAAACTTTTTCTCAAAAGGGACAAGCACATTTAATGGAGCCTACCAATAAAAGCGAATTGAAACATTGGAAAGACTTTTTTCAGCCTAATGAATTAAATACTGATGAATTGATTGGTGGTGTGCCTGCTAGTAAACCCATACCAACTTATGGTTTACAATTACCGATAGATGATGACCCACCATTGGTAAACACTACGTCTCCATTATCTAAATATGCCTCTATGCGTTGCATTCAGGTTCATAACACCTACATTCTGGCTACTGCCGAAAGTGGTTTTCTGTTGGTACATCAACAACTAGCGCACGAACGTATTTTGTACGATATGTATAGTGCCGCATCGCACGGCACACAGATGATTACCCAGCAAAGTCTTTTTCCTGTAACATTGGAATTATCTGCCCCCGATGCCGCCTTACTGCAAGATTTACTACCTTCAATTCAAGTAATAGGCTATGCCATTGAACCTTTTGGCAATAACACCTTCATCATTCAGGGGGTTCCTGCCGATATATTAAAGGGCAACGAAAAGAATAGCATTGAGCTATTGTTGGAGCAATTTAAGCATTTTAATAGCGATGTAAAGTTTAGCAATAGAGAAAAATTGGTTCGTTGTATGGCTCGTCAGCAATCCATCAAGGCGGGTCAATCACTTACTGAACATGAGATGCAGACCCTTATTGAAAAGTTATTTGCTTGTACTACTCCGAATGTTACGCCAACGGGTAGCCCTACTTATGTGGCTTATACTGAAAATCAGATAGACAGAATGTTTCAGCGATTGATGTAGATTTTTGTGCCACAAAGTCTCGAAGGCTCAAAGAGGCACAAAGAAAATTAATTTTAGTTCTTTTTTCAACACATAGAAACATAGAAATAAAGTAAACATAGTTATCCAAAATCTATGTTTACTATTTCCCTATGTTTCTATGTGTTAAACTTTATCTTTTCCATCCTCCTAATCAAAACTCTGATTGGCACTAGCCGCTAGCTTCTGCAATCTGTCAAACTGTGCAGGATCAACATCATTATAAAAGTAATAGATAGGATCTACTGGTTGCCCGTTTCTGTGTACTTCATAGTGGCAGTGTGGCCCCGTACTTTTACCAGTACTACCCACATAACCTATCACTTCCCCACGCTTAATGGTATTGCCAGAACGTGCTTTCACTCGCACCATGTGCCCATATAAAGTTTCGTAACCATAACCATGATTAATGATTACGTGGTTACCAAAACCACTATTATCAAAGCCTGCCATCTTAATTCTTCCATCGGCAGTAGCATAAATGGGTGTTCCTTGCGGTGCCGTGAAATCTAATCCAGCATGAAATTTTCTTACTTTATAAACTGGGTCTATCCGGTAACCAAAACCACTCGCCACACGTGTTAAGTCCTTATTACTAACGGGTTGAATGGCAGGAATTGCAAGCAACAGTTTCTCCTTATTCTTCACCATACCCGTAATTTCATTATAGCTTTTATCCATAAAAGCAGAACGTAAGGCAAGTTTATTCAATTGGTCTTTAATGCCTGCAATTAATTGGTTTTCGCTAAGTCCTTGCACCAGTTTCACTTCTTTACTCTTCTCCATTGTCTTCACGCGGACACTATCTGGTATCGGCGTCGATTCAAAAATGGCTCTATACACAGTGTTATCCCTGTTTTCAAGTTCATCCATTTGCTGTTGCAATTGCATCACCTTGTCTTGTAAAACGGTGTAATCATCTTTCAGACTCTTATTTTGATCCATTAACTTTTTCTCATTAGCCGAAGGAAAGTAATGGTAGATTAGGTTTACACAGATAAATGCCGTTACCAAGGATGCCGCCACAAAACCAAACACTTTCAGCATTCGCACCCTGAAAGGTGTTTCTATCTTCTCGAATCGAAGGGTGTTTGTGTTGTAGAAATATTTTATTTTCTTCATAAAAACTTTTAAAATGTGCAGGTTTTTAGTTACTAGTTGCAGGTTACTAGTTACCAGTAACTGCCTAAATCATAACTAAGAATCCTGCAACCTTAGTTATGTTTCTATCAATTTAAGAACTCCCTTCGATGAAGTTAGACCCAAACTTGCAACTTGTATCCGGTAACTTGTAACGTGTATCCAGTAACTAATGGCTATTTTTCCGTTGAGACAATTAACTTCGCCGCCTTCAAAGATAATTTTTTAAGGTATTACTCATAATTTTTAATAAATAGGTTGCAATAATGACAAGCGCAGAAATACGTCAACAGTACTTAGACTTCTTTAAAAGCAAGCAACACCAGATAGTTCCTTCGGCTCCAATAGTGATAAAAAATGACCCTACTTTGTTGTTTACCAATGCGGGTATGAACCAGTTTAAGGATTTGTTTTTGGGAAATGGAAAGCCGGTGCACAACCGTATTGCCGACACTCAAAAGTGTTTACGCGTGAGTGGAAAGCACAACGATTTGGAAGAAGTGGGCGTGGATACTTACCACCATACCATGTTTGAAATGCTGGGCAACTGGAGTTTTGGCGATTATTTTAAGGTGGAAGCCATTGCTTGGAGTTGGGAATTATTGACTGAAGTTTATAAGCTGGATAAAGACCGTTTGTATGTAACCATTTTTCAGGGAGATGAAAAAGAAGGACTGCCAAAAGACCAAGAGGCGTACGATGAATGGAAGAAAGTGATTGCAGAGGATAGGATTTTATTGGGTAATAAGAAAGATAATTTTTGGGAGATGGGCGATACTGGCCCTTGTGGACCATGTACCGAAATACACGTGGATTGCCGCCCTGATGAAGAAAGGAAATTGATTGATGGCGCAACATTGGTAAACAATGACCATCCGCAGGTGATAGAAATATGGAACAATGTATTCATGCAATTCAACCGTTTAAAGGATGGTTCGTTGCAACCATTGCCTGCGCAACACGTAGATACTGGGATGGGCTTTGAGCGTTTGGTACGGGTAATACAAAAGAAGACTTCTAATTACGATACCGATGTTTTTACTGGAACTATTGCAGAAATAGAAAAGATTACGGGCAAGGTTTACGACTTTGGCAATACCAAACAAGCGATAGCTTTTAGGGTATTGGCTGATCATATCCGTGCAATCGCTTTCACTATTGCCGACGGTCAATTACCTAGTAACAATGGGGCGGGCTATGTAATCCGTCGTATTCTTCGCCGTGCAGTTAGATATTATTATTCTTATCTGGATTATAAACAACCGTTATTGTTTCAATTGATGCCAACCTTGGCAAAGCAATTTGAAACGGTATTCCCTGAATTAACCAGTCAGTTAGACTTTGTTAGTAAGGTGGTGAAGGAAGAAGAAGACAGCTTTTTAAAGACATTAGAAAAAGGAATTTCTCGTTTTGAAATGTTTATCAGACCAGATGGGTTAGTTCAATCTGGCTCGATTGAGGAAATGGCTGATTTAATAGAAATGAGGGAAAAACAAATAATTCATGGAGTATTTGCTTTTGAATTATTTGATACATTCGGATTTCCTATTGACTTAACTCAACTAATGGCTTCTGAAATTGGTTGGAAAGTAGATATGGCAGGATATGAAATATCCCTTCAAAAACAAAAGACTCGCTCTCGTGCAGCCGCTGTTGTTGATACTGAAGATTGGGTTAATCTGCAAGAAAATGCTACTTCTAAGTTTGTTGGGTATACTGATTTGGATGCGGTAACAAGCGTTATTAAGTATAGAAAAGTAAAGGCAAAGGGTAAGGAAGGATATCAACTTGTATTGGCAGAAACGCCTTTCTATGCAGAAAGTGGTGGACAAGTGGGCGATAAAGGCACACTGAATTTTGATGGGGAACACATTATTGTGAATGATACCAAGAAGGAAAATAACCTGACTATTCATTTTACAGAAGTATTGCCAGAGCAGATTGATGCACCTGTAGTGGCAAAGGTATATACGCATTTGAGGGTTGCAACTTCTATTCATCATAGTGCCACGCACTTGTTGCACGCTGCACTCAGACAAGTTTTGGGTACGCACGTGGCACAAAAAGGTAGTTTGGTAAATGAAGAACAATTGCGTTTCGACTTTTCTCATTTCAGCAAAGTAACCGATGAAGAGATTGCAGAAATAGAAGCCATTGTAAACGAAAAGGTTCGGGAGAATGTGCCTGTAGTTTTAAAAGAAATGAACAAGGATGAAGCAGTTAAGCTGGGTGCGATGGCTTTGTTTGGAGAAAAATATGGTGATATAGTCAGGGTGGTTATAATGGATCCTGCCTATTCAATAGAACTTTGTGGAGGTACACATGTTGGCTATACTGGTCAACTTGGTTTCTTTAAAATAAAGCATGAAACAGCCGTTGCTGCTGGTGTTCGTCGTATAGAAGCGGTTAGCGGAAGTGTAGCAGAAGCGTTGGCTAAAGAAGAATCTACTACGCTTGGTTCATTACGCAGCACATTGAAAAATCCTAAGGACATTATTAAGGCTGTTGATACTTTATTGGCAGAAAACAGTGAACTACGCAAGAAGATTGAAAGCCTGGAAGCAAAACAATTGGCAGTAGTTGCTAAAGAATTGGCACAAATAGTAGAGACCATCAATGGTGTTTCCTTTATTGGAAGTAATGTTGAAGTAAGCAATGGCGATGCTTTGAAGAAGCTTTGTATTGATCTAAAAACTTCCCTTACAAGCTTTGTAATTGTGCTTACTGCCAATGTGGAAGGGAAAGCATTTGTAGCGGTATCAATAGAAGAAACCATCAATGCGGGTAAAGGATTGGATGCACAAAAGATAATAAAGGAAATTGTTGCCCCATTAATCAAAGGTGGTGGTGGTGGTCAGAAATTACTTGCTACAGCTGGAGGACAAGATGCAAGCAATCTTGCAATAGTGATTGAAAAAGTGAAAGCACTAATTTAAATTGATATTTTTTAATTGATAATTGAGAAGTCCATCTGTTGTTTCAGATGGACTTTTTTTATTCGATGGTAACAGTCAGCAAGCTTCTTAACTCTTTTTTGTTTGAAGAGTCATTGTCGGGTTCTATGTAATATTCTATTTTACTAGTCCTTTTTTGCTACGATGGCATAAAACAATGTTTTTACTCATCCTTTTTAACGAGGATGGCATACAACAAAGTTTTTACTCGTCCTTTTTGACTGCGATGACATAAAACAAAGTTTTTACTCATTCTTTTTAACGAGGATGGCATACAACAAAGTTCTAGCTGCATTCTTGTCATAATAACAACGGTCAACAAGCTTATGAAGCTTGTTGACCGTTAGCATATCCTTTCCCTTGTGTTCCTTAGTGCATTTCTTTGTGTCCTTTATGGGTTATTCTAACTAAACAGATACGCCACATCATCCTTGGTCAGTTTTTTTACAAAACCATTTTCGTCACTTATCAAATCAGCACTAAGCGATTTCTTCTTCTGTTGTAGTTGCAATATCTTTTCTTCGATAGAATCCTTACAGATTAACTTATAGGCAAACACACTTTTCTTTTGCCCAATACGATGCGTCCTGTCTATTGCCTGTTGTTCAGTAGCAGGATTCCACCAAGGATCCACCATATACACATAATCCGCAGCAGTAAGATTCAGTCCTACGCCGCCCGCTTTCAGGCTTATCAAGAATATCTTTACTTCCTCATTAGCCTGAAAGTCTGCCACCGCTTTTTGCCTGTCGGCGGCTTTTGTACTTCCGTCAAGGTAATAAAATGCTGTCTTTCGTTTAGTAAGTTCTTTGCCTATCAAATCCAGCATACTCGTAAACTGACTAAACACCAATGCCTTATGGTTGCTGGAGTTTTCTTCTATTTCGCGCATTAGTTCATCAATCTTTATACTCACATTTGGATACGCTTCTTCCTCATTCAATATCGCCGGACTATCACATATCTGACGAAGTTTGGTAAGTCCACTCAAAATATAAATGCCCGCCTTGGCAAAGCCTTCCTCCTCAATCTTCTTCATGATGTTCTTGCGGTACTCATCCTTAAAACTATTGTAAATAGTTCGTTGCTTACCCTCCATTTCGCACCAAAGTATTGTTTCCGTTTTCTCTGGTAAATCCTTTGCCACTTGTTCCTTGGTTCGGCGCAGCATGAAAGGATAAATGAGCTTGCGTAGTTCGTCCGTTTTTTCTTTATTATTATCCCTATCAATTGGGTTGGCAAATTCTGTTTTAAAGAACTCCATATTGCCCAATAACCCCGGATTGATAAAGTTGAATTGGGAATATAAATCGAACGTATTATTCTGCACAGGCGTACCACTCAATATCAACCTGTTACGGGCATTTATCAATTGACAAGCCTTGGCAGTCTGCGATAAATGGTTTTTTATTGCCTGACTTTCATCCAAGATGATGTACCCAAATTTATAAGGCAACAACAATTCTATATCGCTGCGCAATATGCCATAACTGGTAATAACGATATCTGCATTCAATACATCATGCTCCTGAAGTACTCTTTCGCTGCCATAATGAATATAATAACTAAGGTGGGGCGTAAACTTATCTATTTCCGTTTGCCAGTTATAAATAAGAGATGTAGGGCAAACAATAAGATGCGTTTCTCCCTTGTGCTTTTGTTGCATAGCACTCAAGAAGGTAAGTGTTTGCAATGTTTTCCCCAATCCCATATCATCTGCCAAACAACCACCCCAACCCATATCATCCAACATGGTCATCCATTGAAAGCCCGACTTTTGGTAATCTCTCAACGTTGCTTTTATATTGGTAGGCAACTTAAGTTTCTTTACATTATTTATGTTTTTAAGTCTTTCCTTCTTAGCCAATATCTCATTCAAAATACCCTCTTCACTAACTTGTTCATGCAGTTGGTCTATCACCGTCCAGTGTAGTTTGCTTACCTGCATCGAGTCGTCTTTTACCGTACCCATCCGCATGATGGAGGCAAACTTCTTAATCCATTCATCAGGCAACATTCCCAATGTGCCATCGCTCAACAAGATAAATTGTTGTTTATTAATGATGGCTTTTCGTAGCGTAGCTAATGGTACAATCTGGTCGCCATAGCTTACCTGCATCCTTATGTCAAACCAATCGGTGCCGCTACCCGTCTTGAAATCCATTATTGGTTTGTTGGTGTTGTACTTGAACTTATGTAGGTTATTCATCCCAAAGATTGGAATGTCCATCTCTTGCAATTGTTGGTACATGTTCAGAAACCAATTCTGTTTCATCACCTCATCAAAATGCAAGTAAAAGTGTTGGTTATTCTGCGTTTTGAACAATGGATGTAATTCCCTTAGGTTCTCCACCAATTTATTTTCTTCTAGTGGATTCCGTGTTATGTTCAGCAGTTTATCTCCAAGTTCAAGCGTAGTTACTTCATCTTGATCGTTATCCATTTCATAATCCTCATACAACCATTTAGGCGTAATCATGAGGTATTTTTCATTCAGTTCACTGAGATAAATACGCGGATCAGGAAAAGGGGCAATGGTTTCTGTTTTAATTACATCGCCCATATCAATAGGGAACTTTGTAGAAAGCGGTAGCACTACCTTGTTTATAAAGTCATATTTACTGGCAATAGGCACCATCAGTTTGCCATCTGGCATGTACGACTTTGTTTTATTGATGCCTTCTGGAATAAGGTAAAAAGTATTGTTGTGCAATAGCACAAACCTGTGAGTTGTATAATTTGTTATAGCAATATCTTGCTCCTTGTTATATATTTCTACCTCTAGCGATACTGTCTTTTCAGTTTGTTTAAGTACTATTCGATAGCTTAATGGGGTATTGTCAAACTTGCAAGGCATTACAGCAGCCTTTTTAAAATTGCTTCCTTCGGGCAGATAATAAAGCTGTTTCCATTGAGCCAGGTAAGGTGCAATTTCTTTCAATGTATTCGCATATTCAGCATCAATCAAATCCCTTTGTTCCGCATCCAAGCTTCTGAAAGGATTGGTGTCGTAAATATTATATGCCCTTGTATTTTCCCTTATTAATTGCACCAAATTATCTTCTACAATATTAAAAAGGGCATTCTGCAAGGCTATCGGTGCATTGTTAAATACATCTAGATTCTCCTTCGATTTCAACTTATTGTTAGCATAAGAAACCGTTGCCCCCTTCTGAGTAATCTTAAAGCTATCAATCCTGAAACCTTGTAAAGCACTATTATTTAGGTTGAAAAGAATACCTGTATCAAAAGGTACAACAGGTTTGCCATCAGCATCAAGATTGCTTTCATCAATAGACACATCGGCGATAGTTTTTATCTTTTTTACAGGAAGTTTCTTAGTTATCTGAATCCATTCGCCATTAGTTTCAGAAAAAATAGGCAACAAGCCTTTTGGCTTTTCAGCTAAAACTAACTCGCCACGAAAATCAAGTTTAAAGATAAACTCCTTAGCCAATTCGTCTTTTATATTGATTCCATAGGCAGATAGCATCCTGTTTTTCTCAATGGTAAAATCTTCAAACTGCTTAAAATAATACCTTCCTACACTTTCATTAAGCGATAGAATTAAACCTAAAATATGAAAACAGGGTTCTTTACCTTGAAATATTTCACAGTTACAGCCTACCACAAACTCATTTCTCTTGCTTGCTTTCTGTAAAAAGGTATGGTATTTACTTTTGATATGCCGCATATCAAAACGCTGACCATCAGCGGCTTTTGAAACCAAATATTCACGTCTTCCATTATAAATAGTCTTTGCTTTTTGCAAGGTGGAGTGTGGAATAGCGTGGTACATCGTCCATATATCTGGCAGGTATTCCATATAATATTCCATTCCCAATAGAGGCCTTTCTTCTTCAATTTTCTTTTTAGCTAATGAGGAAGCTGGTTTTACAATACCCTCTTTTAACATCCCATCAATAGCTTTCTTTGCTTCTTTTGCCTCTTTAGATGGATTTATGCACTCAAATGATACGGCAGCAATATGTTTGCAGGGTTCGTATGATTCTAAATAATAAAAGCAAGTACAGGTAGCATGAACTACTTCCGCCTTTTCATCTACTTCAATCTTAACTTGATAATTTTCAGAACTAGAACCTTTTATATTAGCTTGTATTTTATCTCCGTCAAGAAGTTTAATTTCTTTTATACGGTTAATAACGGTTTTACCCCTCGATAGAATTGTTTTGCTAATTTCGACCCTATTAAATTCCTTAAGTATTTCTTTTTTTTTATCGCTTAATTCAATCATAAAATATTTTATCAGTTTAAACAGTCTACTAAAATTTTAAACTGCCCTATGCCAGATTATTCAAATGTATTCTTTAGTAAAATATTTTAAGGGATAATATAACTAACAGGCGTTGATAACGTTGAAAATGCGATAATCATTTATAAAAAAGAAGGCTTCGCAGTTAAGGAAACCTTCTCTTGTATATTAAAATAAGCCTGATTGAAGTAAGCTGAGGGATGTATTGGTTAGATGTTTTTCTTACAATAATTGAATCTTAAAACTTTCTCCTACCTCCAATAAATCGTTGATAACTGATTGAACAATAGGGATACCTTCTTTCATTCGGATAGCTTCCATCTCTCTTTCAGGATCACCAGGAATTAATACCCTATCATACCTATCTGCTGGCTTTGCAGCACGAAATCTGGTAATCCAATTATCCATATTAGATTTAAAATCCTCTGCTGATCTAAAGGCATCGATACGCATAGCACCAAAGAAATGCCCTAATCCTTCTCCCGGCATATTCTCTGGCATGGGAATATAGGCCGGAAAAGGCGGTGCCCAAGGGCCATAACTAGCGCCACTAAGTACGGCAGAAAATATATCAACAATGCTACCCAATGCATAGCCCTTATGGCTTCCATGCTCTCTATCACTTCCCAAAGGCAATAAGGCGCCTTGTTTCTTTAAGGCATTGGCATCCGTACTTGGATTACCGTCTTTATCCTGAACCCAACCAATTGGTGTATCGGCATTCTTTCTCTGCAATATTTCTAGCTTTCCATTGGCAGCAGTAGTTGTAGCAAAATCGGCAACAAATGGGGGTTCTTTACCGGCGGGTATGGCAACAGCAATTGGGTTTGTCCCCAACATCTTCTCTACACTAAATGTCGGTGCTACCAATGCACTTGCATTTGTCATGGCAATACCAATCATATCATGTTCCAAAGCCATCATGGCATGATAGCCGGCAATGCCAAAATGATTACTATTCTTTACACTTACCCAGCCAGTGCCAACATTTTTAGCTTTATCTATAGCCAATTGCATGGCAAATGGAGCAACTACCAACCCTAATCCTGCTCCACCATCAACAACAGCGGTGGAAGGCGTTTCATGGACTATTTTGATTGAAGGAGTTGCATTAATTCGCTTTGCCTCCCATAAGCGAACATAGCCTCCTAATCGTGCCACACCATGACTGTCTATACCTCTAATGTCGGCGGAGAGTAACGTATTTGTAGCAATAGTAGCATCAGCCTCACTGCAACCCATTTTAGAGAAAACAGAATGGGTAAATTGATATAGTTGTTCGTATGAAAATGTTTGTTCGTTCATAATAAACTAGTTTATAATTGATAATTATCAATTGTCAATTATCTTAAGTAAGTAGCCATTTCTAATTGATATTCTTTAGCAACAGAGCCTGCTACTGTGGCAAATTGTTCGGTACTATCAGCATATATAACGGCTCTGCTTGCGTTTACTAGTAAGCCACAATCATTATTCAATCCATAATTGGCTACTTCTTCCAAGCTTCCTCCTTGTGCACCAACACCTGGAACCAATAAAAAATGATTAGGAATTATATTGCGAATATGTGCCAACTGATTTGCTTTTGTAGCGCCAATTACAAACATCAGGTTGTTTGGTGTCCCCCAACCGGATACTGTAGTTAATACCTCTTCGTATATATTAGTCTTCCCATTAGCTAATTTCTGTTTTTGAAAATCGTTTGCACCAATATTCGAGGTGAGCCCCAATACAATGGTCCATTTATTCTCATATTCCAAAAAAGGCTTTACACTATCCTCTCCCATGTAAGGTGCTACAGTAACTGCATCAAAAGGAAGTACCTCAAAAAAGGTTTTCGCATATTGTGCCGAGGTATTGCCTATGTCTCCACGTTTGGCATCAGCTATTTTAAAGTGTGTTTGCGGAATGTAATACAAGGTCTTTTCCATTGTCTCCCATCCTTTCATACCCATAGATTCGTAGAAGGCGGTATTAATTTTATACGAAACACAGTAATCTTTTGTAGCATCAATGATTGCTTTATTAAATTCAAAGATTGCATCTGGATGTGTTTGAAGGTGCTTTGGTATTTTGGTAATGTCGGTATCCAATCCAACACATAAAAAAGATTCTTTGGTTCTAATTTGATTAACGAGTTCCTTTCTATTCATGCGGTAAAAGTAATTTATAGCAATGATATAATGATGAACATCAATTCACAATTGTCAATTACCAAATATCATTTACCGAAGTTGGTACACAAAAAAACAGCCCCACTAAAAAGTGAGGCTGCTAATTATTAAAGACTTATCGAAATATTATTCTACTACGATAGTTTTTGTTGTATTGCTGTTACCATTTGATAATTCAACAAAATAAGTACCAGCAGAAGCGCTTGTAGGTAAACTTACATTGTAAGTGGCAGTACCACCAACGTGAGCAATTGCTTTAGCTACAACTGTTTTACCTAAAATGTTTGTTACTTTCAATGTGTAGTTAGCAGCATCATTGCTTAATACAAAACTTAATTGTTTGTTTTTAACTGGGTTTGGATTAACAGAGATGTTATTGATAGAAACTGCTTGTTTAGCAGAGACGATTGAACTGTAAATTACTTTACCATCAATATCAATTGCTTTAATTCTGTAGTAGTTTACACCTGCACTTGGAGTAGCATCGATGAAAGAGTAGCTAGAAGAACCCTTAGCAGCAACAGTTCCTTTTGCAGAGAACTTAACACCATCTACAGAACCTTCAACTACATATTTACCAACGCTTAACTCGTTTGCACTAGACCAGTTAATTTTGATAGTTCTGTTTACTAATGCAGTTGCAGCAACAGCGCTTAGTTTAACTGGAACAGTAATTGGGCCTGCAGTACCGAATACATAGCGACCGAAAGTGGTGTCATAATCTGAAGTAGTAAGTGTTAAAGGAATTTGACCAGTAAAAGTTACTGGAGCAGATTCGGCAGTGTACAAACCTTGGAAATAATGAGCCAACACTATGCTTGAATCCATATAAGCAGCGGTTGGATAGAAATTAGCTGAAATTTTAGCTGCTGTATCAGCACCAGGTGTGTATGCAGAAAGAGCTACGTTGTAATAAGATGCAAAGTCAATTGCGTTAAGCGTATTTAAATCAACTTTAGTGCTGTTGTTAGTTTTTGCATTTGCGTAAGTAACAGTGTAAGTTTTAGCATCTGCTGTTTTTGGTGTTATGGTGATTTTTCTACCATTACCAGCACCTGCTATTGCCCCACCCATATAGTAAGTAAATGGAGTAGTTGAATTAAATTTCTTAGCAAAAGGACAAGATACATAATTAGAATCTACATCAGGAGCTGTAAATGTCGCATTTTCATTCAGAATTAAATATCTAGCATTACTCGTAGAAGTAATTTTACCACTTTGTAAAGTTAATGTTCCACTAACATAAGCAGGAGATGAAACTACAGTACTTGCAGCTGCTACTTGGTTGATTAATAAGTTGTTGTAAGACCAGTTGTTTCCACCTCCAATTCTGTTTCCTTGACCTTGAAGAATTACAGTTGAACCTTCTGTAGTAACTGGTACACTTGAGTTGAACGCACCGGTACCTATTAAACGTAAGTTACCAACAATAGATTTTGTAGCAGGAGTTGGGTTGCGGAAAGCAATTAAACCTGGGTTATGTACACTGATTAACGCAGCTTTAAGTGTTAAAACATTTGCATTTTGTGCAGTAATAAAGCCGTTTGTTGCAATAATAGAACCTTTAATAGTGTCAGCACCCACACTATTGTAAGTTGGGTAAGTCTTACTTGGATCTAGTGTAACTTCTTTTGTTTCTGCATTCCAACTGATTGCATAAACTGTATCAATGTTTGTTCCTGCTTGTGGGTGTGCAAACTGACTTACAAAAAGTCTAAGTTTTACAGGTGAACTTAATGTAATTATTGTATCATTAATTGCAGTAATTGTACTAGCAGTATCAAGAGTAAGTGAGTTACTTGCAGCAGTTAATTGATTTGTACCTATTTTTTGACCAACTTTCAAGTCGCTATTTGCTTGAGCCAAAGTGATTGTGCTGTTAGCATAGTCGAATGCTGTAACCGGAATTGAATATCCTTCAGCAAAAGTAACGTTGGCAAATACTTTGTCATTTCCAACTGATTGTGGATTTAAGCCTAGAAGTGTAAACGTGCCGTATGTTGTTGTTGTTCCTGCCCTTGTAAAAGATATAGCTTCTGCATTTGATGTATTTGTAAATGTACCAGCTATGTTTACAGCTCCTTTTAAACTATCTGGAGTAGATTTAGTACCAGAAATAGTTAAATTGTAGTAAGTTCCTGCAGGGATTGTTTGACCACCAGTACCATTAAAATCTAAGGTTGAGCCTGCTATACTTGAAACTCTAGAAGTAAAGCCACCCGCAATACCTATTCTAGTTGCTGGTAAAGCAACTGTTGCAGAAGTTGTTGCAGCGTTTGCAGCCAAGCTTAAAGAGTAATAATCAAAAGGAATCACATGTTGAACTTCTCCATTAGAATTTCCCGCATACCTTACGGTGCTACCGAAACCTAAAGTACCTAAAGTAATAGTAGAAGTATTTCCTTGTTGAATGTAAAATACAGACGATTTATTTGTAGGCGTAAACGGAGCTACATCTACTGTACCAGTGAAATGAGCAAAATTGCCCAATGCAAATGTGATAGCAGAGTCAGTAGTTCCTACAGGGCCTACTACCAATTTAGATCCTTTACCAGAAATAGTTAAAGAAGCATCTGCTACAGATCCTAGTGTATAACCATTAGTTTGTGCGTAGAATATTTGATTGTCACTTGTAAAGTCAGCGGGAGTTGCAGCAGCCAATCCATTAAGATCAGTTGTCCAAGCTACTAAAAGTGAAGGGTCAATTTTAGCGGCTTTCTTGTTTACAATTGTAGCAGTATCGGTTCTTAAATAATAACTTGTTTGGCTGAATGATGTCATACCAAACGCTAATAACAATCCTGCAACAAACCCGATTTTTTTCGTGGTCTGCTTTTTTGCAAGAGTAACAACTAGGCTTGCAAGCCCTTGTGTGTAAATCTTTTTCATAAAAAGCTTTTTAAATTAATAATGAAACAAAATAATTAATCGATTTAACTAGTTGTTGTGTAAGAACCACTTTCCATTACAATGTTTGTTGTGAATGGCGTAAGCAATGCAAAATATTTCAGCACACAACCGTTACTTAAATCTTTGCGCAAATATAACGATGTCGCTGTTCAAATTACTCTTTCTTTTTTTATTTAGTTTTGTATGTCAATCTTTTTTTTCTTTTTTAATAAAATGAATTTATTTTATTTTTAAACCTGTTACATTAAATGTTGCGCAAAAGTGTCAGAACGACATTAAAATAAGCTTAATCACCGATAAAATCTGAATTTAGTCAGTTATTTGAGTAGAGAAATGTTTTTTGGGTAGTTCGGTTGTTTTTGTATTTTATGGAATATTTTAACATTTAACTTTAAAAAAATATCTCTTCATTAAAATTTAAATGAGCTTAAGCATAAAAAAGCAATTTACATGTGAAGAAAGGGTTAATCACCAACCACTCAAACTACACTACAATCTTCTTCACCATTGCCACATTTACTGCCATTTGTACACTACCTTCCTTTATAAAATCTATAGTAAAGTCTTCGTTGCCAGCAAGAGTAGCGTTATGTGTAAGGTCATGAAATAGAATGGTATTAAACAGAAAGTTACCTTCGTTATCAATCATTATCCTATGGCTCACACCTAAAAGGTATAGCTGTGCATTAAACAGTGGGAGATGAGTTACACTGTCTGAACAAACGCCTGACAATTCAGTTGGTATACTATTATTCACATAGCGTATGCCCCATAATCTTGGTTCTACCATTTAGCACGGTCTATTTCATGCTGTAATGTTTGAACTTGTTTATTTAGCAACAGTTCAAATTTTATTATCCATCCATTTGAAACGATTTGTTTTTTTTTATTTGGATTAATTCTTCAAAAAATAACCATCCTACCAGTACCGGGAGGGTACTTATATTTGAAATATTTGACTTCCCATTGCTGGTAGTATTCTTATAACTATTATAAGTAGCACGTCAATTATGCAAATTAGATTGCGCGGCTGAATTGAGGGAGTTTGTAAAAATTGCCATGTAATTACAGCTATAAAGTCTTCTTCTCTAAAAAATATTTAGGTAAGGTTTTAACTACAAATGTTCATGCTTTGTTAATTATAAATGGCGTTCTTTTTTTCTTTTCTGATTAGATAAACTTATTTCACTCTAACCCACTATTTTTGTAGGCTAACAAACTTTCTTTTGAAGCAGACAAACACGTTATTCCCAGTTTTTATTAAGTTAGAAAAACTTCGCCTTTTAATCGTTGGTGGTGGCTTTATTGGTCTCGAAAAGCTACAGGCTGTAGTAAACAATTCTCCTGCTACTAATATTACCCTTGTGGGTATTACCATTAGTGACGACATTAAGGCGCTTGCAAGCAATTATCCTAACATCTTATTAGTAGAAAAGCCTTACCATTTTTCTGATTTAGATAATAAGGATTTGGTAATTGCCGCTGTTAATGATATTGAATTAGCTACAATTATTACGGCTGATACAAAAGAAAAGGGCTTGTTGATTAATGCAGCCGACAAACCAGACTTGTGCGACTTTTACTTGGGAAGTATCGTAAAGAAAGGAAATTTGAAGATAGCTATCTCTACTAATGGCAAATCGCCTACGGTTGCTAAGCGGGTGAAGGAGTTGATGAATGATGTTTTGCCAGAACAAATAGATGATTTGTTAGACAATATGCAAAAATATCGCAACCTGCTGAAAGGTGATTTCGAAAACAAGGTGAATACATTGAACGAAGTAACCAAATCGTTGGTTGCTAAACAGCAGGATTTAGAATCTGATAAGCCTGAGCAGAAGAAATGGCAGGAAATAGTAAAATGGTGCTTATTAGCTTTTGTGTTAATGATTGTGGGGCATGCAATCTTTACATTTCTACCTTATAATGCTATTGAAAATGGATTCAAATCAATTCCGAATTATATAGATGTCAATTCTTTTTTATTAATGATGGTTGCAGGGTTTATTGCCCAAATGACGGATGGTAGTTTGGGTATGGGCTATGGCACTATCTCTACCACTTTCTTATTGGCAATTGGGGTTAATCCTGCCGTTGTAAGTAGCAGGGTACACTCGGCAAGGGTGTTTAGTAGTGGTGTTTCTGGCTATAGTCACCATCGTTTTGGCAATATCAATAAAAAACTATTTAGGGCATTAGTTATCCCGGGTGTTGTAGGTGCCATTGCAGGTGCTACATTGGCGGTTTATGCCAAAGAATACTCTACCTATGTACGTATTCCCCTTTCATTTTATACTATTTATCTAGGCTATTACATCATCCGTAAAGCATTTAGTAAACACATACAGCATGATAAGGTAAAGGGCGCTGGATGGCTAGCAAGTGCAGGTGGCTTTATGGATGCATTTGCCGGTGGCGGATGGGGTGCTTTGGTTACGAGTACGCTAATATCAAAACGTAAAAGTACCCGTTATGTAATAGGATCTGTTTGCTTGGCAGAGTTCTTTGTGGTTTTTGCCAGTGCTACTACTTTCTTTATTCTATTAAAACACATTCCAATTTTTGATGTATTGGGATTAATCATTGGGGGCGTAATTGCTGCACCTATTGCTGCAAGATTAGTAGGCAAGATACCTGTAAAGAAGGTATTGATTGGAGTGGGGCTGTTAGTAATACTGACTAGTACCAATACTTTGTTTAATAGCATTACAAAATTAATGCATCAGCATTAGAGTCAGTAATCGTTAATCGTGAGTTATTATTCGTTATACATGAGCCCAGAGCTGTAACTTGCGACTAACGTTTTACTTATGGACTCACGATTCCCATTTCCCAACTCCTGACTTACAACTTTAAACTTTCGACTAACTCCCGACTTTTAGTTTTCTTTGCAACTATTCGTTTAATAGAATTAATAAACAGACATTGCAAGACGCATCCATTAGTTTAAATAAGTTTATCAGTGATACAGGTTATTGTTCCAGAAGGGAAGCAGATAATTTGATAACCAAAGGAAGGGTTTTGCTGAATGATCAGCCTGCACAGTTAGGCAATCGCTACAAACCTGGAGACACGGTTGAGGTAGATGGAAGTATTATTACTACTCCATCACAATCTAAAAAGAAAGAGAAACTACTTTACATTGCCTTCAATAAACCCGTTGGAATAACCACTACTACTGAAGAAAAGATTCCGGGTAATATTATTTCCTTTATTAATCATCCCAAAAGAATATTTCCTATTGGAAGATTGGACAAAGATTCTGAGGGATTAATACTTCTTACTAATGATGGCGACATTGTAAATAAGATATTGCGCGCAGGCAATAACCACGAGAAGGAATATATTGTACGGGTAAGTAGCCCAATAGATACGCACTTTATACAAAGAATGGCTAGTGGTGTCCGCATAAAAGATGGTATGACCAAACCTTGCGTGGTAAAAAGACTAAGTACCCACAACTTTAAGATTGTTCTTACACAAGGCCTAAATAGACAAATACGCCGCATGTGTGAAGCCCTTGGCAACAAGGTGCAAAGCCTACAACGTATCCGTATAATGAATATAAAACTAGAAAGCCTTGCCCCCGGCAAATGGCATAACCTTAGTGAAGTAGAGTTAAAACAAATGATGGATATGCTTTCAGATTCTAGTAAGAACTAATCTTTAGATATGAGATATTAGATATGCGATATTAGTTATTATTCTATCATATCTCATAACTAATATCTAATATCTAGCTTAAGGTACTGCGTATAGCTCCGCCTCAATAATGCTTAGCTTCCCTTTACCGCCTTTATTATCACGCATAATGCCATCATCTAGTTTCTTTCCGTTTACTTCTACACCTGTATCTTGGTTATCTGTACTTGCTCCTGCCAACGCTATCTTAACCTTACTACCTTTTGTGGGCGCAAATGAAGCCGTGAAATAACCAAGGTTTGGTGTGGTAGCACCTTTAAACATTAGCTTATCATCTACATAGATATTCAAATTGTAAACCCTAGTTCTAAAGTTGTTTAGCTTTAACGAAACCTGATTTATCATGTCTGGCTTTTCTACATTGTACTGTATCCAAGCTGTAGAAGCATCGCCATCATTTATCCAGTCTGTTGCCTCATTATCATCATAACTCTTGTAAGCACTATCACTGTTAGAACCTGCTGTAGCGCTTACAATGTTCAATGCTTTTCTAACTATTTTGTAAGATGGTGTTGAAGGTGTTGGGCCTTTAGCTAAATTGCCTGTAAGCCCTTCATCAGGCAAAGTAGTACTCAAGCCTTTATTAGATAAAAATGGTAAGGACGTAAGTGTAAGTGTTCCTTCCTTTAGTCCATCAGAAGTTGCTTTAATAACAATATTACCAGCCTTTGTGGTAGTACGTATAAACGCCCTATTTACCCCACACTCTACAGGAAACTCTTGTGCCAAAATATAATTATCAGGACCTTGTGCCATACCTCCACGCCATTCGGCAGGGCCATTAACAGTAAACTTTACCGTGTTTAAGGCAGTAGGGCATCTGTTGCCTTTTGCATCCACCACTTCAAACTCTACCAATGCTAAGTCCTGACCATTTGCCACCAACCCTTTCGGACTAACGATTGGCGTTAGTTTAATGGCCACAGGATCACCGGCAGTGGTCATACTTGTTGCACATATTTCTTTGCCAGCAGCATCAAAACCTGTTGCGGCAATAGTTCCTTCTTTGTAGGCAATGTCTTTAAATGTGAACAGAAAATGATTGCTCCGTACACCAAAGCCAATCGACTTGCCATTAATCTTCAACTCTACTTTGTCAGCCGATGAGATTACATATACATTCTTCTTTACACCACTCTCATAGTTCCAGTGACCTATTATGTGTATGCCCGGATGTTCTACATCAACCCAGCCATCCCACATAATCTGGTTGGCATAAAAGTTGTCTTTTATAATACGCAAGGCATCAACCCCACCACTTCTTCTATAGTTCTCTGCACCACGATGGTGTGTATTGCTTTCACTAAATATAATCTTAACCCCTCCACCATTTACACGCTTACCAGTACCGGGACGCGCATTATAATATTCTTCCCAACGCACAATGTTTTCAATGGCATGGCTATCTTGGTTGCGGTTGTAGGCCGAAGCATTTTGTCCTTGGTGTAGCGGACCATCACCATCTTTATGATACGGCGGTGTAAACTCATCCCAATATTTACGCAAACCTTCATCACGGCTGTATTCCATCATCCACATGGGTTTGGTAGCACTTTTGTTTATGTATAGCATTTCGCCACCATACTCAGCTTCCTTACTATCTAGCATATTTCTAGAGCCAATTGCCCTGCCACCATTTGGATCGTATTGGTTTCTAATCTGCTTCATTTCAGCCATGTGTTTCTCACTTATTGGCGCGTTACCACACTCATAAAATATGATGCTAGGATTGTTTTTGTTATAAATAATGGCATCACGCATTACTTCCTTGCGTTGCTCCCATCGTCTGCCTTCCACATCTTTTTCAGCATCACCAGCAGGCATTGCCTCAATCAAACCTACACGGTCACAGCTTTCCACATCTTGTTTCCAAGGGGTTACGTGCATCCAACGTACAAGGTTGGCATTGCTTTTTACCATCAGGTTATTACTATAATCGCTCAACCAAGCAGGCGCCGAATTGCCAATAGCAGGCCACTCATTGGTAGTACGTTGTGCGTATCCATGCACTTGTATTACCCTATCGTTTAGGGTAAGCACTCCATTTGTAAAAGCTGTTTTTCTAAAGCCTGTTTTAGTATTCACTACATCAACCGTCTTGCCATCTATCTTCAAAGTTGTTTGCACGGTGTAGAGATAACCATAACCCCAACTCCAAAAGTTTAGTCCGCTTGCATTGGTAGCTGCTTCAACGGTCTTCGTTTCGCCAGCATTAATCGTAAAAGTATTCCCCTTAGCAGTTTGAATTGTCTTGCCATCCCTGTCTATAATCGCCAATTCATATCCAACAGTCTGTGTCTTACCGCTTTCATTCTTTACCTGCGAAGAAGTATGAATGGTGGCAGTTTTCTGCGCAATATTAAAGTTGTCGGCATATACATAAACGCCTGTGGTACCGAGGTTACTAAACAACGGCAAGGTTTGATAAACAGGATTCATTATATGGATAAAAACGTTCTTATTGATGCCGCCGTAGTTGGCATAAAAGTTCTTATCATTCCACTGAAAGCCACTCTTGGATGCTTTTTCGTGATAGTTCCAGGCATTATCTATCTTGGCAGAAAGCACATTGTCTTTTCCAAACAACACATCATTGGTAATATCAAAACCAAAAGCCATGATGCCATTCTCGCTCAAGCCAATAGACTTTCCATTCAAAAAGAACTCTCCAGCTTGCCTGATACCTTCAAACTCTAAGAATATCTTTTGTCCTTTTTTAGATTCATCAATGGTAAAATGCTTTCTATACCAAGCAATGCCTGTACTCAATTGGTCTATCGAAACCTTAAAGGCATCATTCTCATTCCAGGCATAAGGTAAGGTAACGCCCTTCCACGATTCATCATTAAAGCTAGGCGCATCTGCACCGGTGGTGTCGCCCACTCTTACTTTCCAATCACTATTAAAATTAAATTTTACCCGTTCACCTTTCTGGGCAATCACAGCGGTTATAGATAGTAAACAAAGCAGTGACAGAGCGGAAATCTTCTTCATTAGTTATTATTGTTTGTAAATATATATCACTTTCTAAAGACTAATTGAATAGCAAGCGATAAAAAAGTTTAAATATAGCAGAAAATAAGTGCCCTGTATAAAAGTTTAGGGCATATTATTTGCGACAAATGTGTGCTGTACAAAAATTTAGGGCATATTATTCGCGACAAATGTGTGCTGTATAAAAATTTAGGACATATATTGCGAGAGATAAGTACACCAAATATGGCAATAAGTGAGATTTTTGGGATTAATATAGCCACTGTTCAAGTAATAAGGGTGTCTGAATCGAGATTAGAAGATTAGAGTGATTATTGGATTAGTAGTATTGATACTCCTAATCTTATAAATCCTTAAATCATTCTAATCCTGATTCAAACAGTCCGAATATTGGGTTATTAAATGTTGTATTATTGTGATGGAGAAAGTATAACACAAACAAGAGCAAGGAAAAACAATAAGTAATGACAAAACAAATAACAATAATCTTATTAATTGCTCTAACATTCGTAGGGTGTAATAATTTTTTTGATAACATTAATGATAGGGTCAATAATGATATTAAAAACTCAGAAACTGAAATGATAACAGATGTAGAAATCTTAGTTGGGACATTTAGGGAGAAATATAAAAAAGTAAAGAAGAGATCGATAGACTCGTTAGTTATCAAAAGAGTAACAAATCTTTATTGCAGTGTAAATGAAACATTAAAATATATAGACAGTTTAAAGTCAGAAATGAATAAACTTGACAATAAAGATTTAAAGAATACCGACTTGATTAAAAATAAATTCCTTAATGAAGGAATTGGTGACAGCGTTTTTAATAGAGTAAAACAATCATATACTTATACCATTGACGTTGCGCTTACAGACACATCTAAATCAAGGTTAAGAAAAGAACGTGATACTTACACTGAGGAGACAAAAAGGCAATTTTTTGAGCTTACAGAGCCACTAGGTGTAAGAATGATTCTTTATGGAATTGAATTAGAATTAATAAAGGATGCGACTCAAAGTTTATACGGATATTAATCCATTTATAAGGATTATCCGATAATCGGCAACGGCCCACTAACTCTATAAAGGGCTAAATGCCCTTATAGAGTTTTGATTCGGAAGGTTGTTTATTGGTTTATTAAATGATTTTACTGAAACACATAGGAGAATGGAAACAAATACAAGGAACCGAATGAGAATAGGTTTAAAATTTCTTTTTGCAATAATTATCGTCAGTACATTCTCTAGATGTATTTATGATTATGAACAAGAATCAATACAGGGACAAGTAATAAACCAAACTACTAAATTACCAATATCTAATGTTAAAGTAACAGACACTAAATATGGAGTATCTGTATTAACCGATGAAAAGGGGCAGTTTGAAATGCCTGGACTCAAAGTGGGACATTTAATTGAAGTCACTAAAGAGGGATTTAAGCCCTTTAATCTTGAAATAACAAATGATTACAAAGAAGGAAAAGAAATAAATACCTTTAAAATTAAAGATGTTAGAGCTTTTGATACTACCAAAAATAAATGGAATGATTTAAATAGCCATAGTTATAGATATATAAGAAATGATAGTGTAGTAATTGAATTAGACACATTAAAGTTGATTAATTAATAGGAATCTCACTCTAAGATAGAAAGATAAGAATCTAGGCGATGATGCATCTACAATTTAAGTTCCCTGCTATGACAAATGACAACTATTTTAACGACCTAGTCACTGAATTTCCATTATTGAAATCAAAAATTATGGAAGAGTACGCCGAAATGGTTCACTTTCGTATGGAAATATTTGCAGACTACACACTTGAGCAAATTAAAACAGGCAACATAACTGAACTCAACAAATGCTTTAGTTTTCAAGAAGCAAATATTAGCTTAATGACTCCCCACTTAAGGAATGCTTTGGTTGTATCGTATTGCGAGGCTTTACTATTAGGTGAATGTGCGGATAAAATGAAATCGTTGATAAACTTAATGCCACCAAAACTTAAGAACATTTATTTTGACAATGAAAAATGGTATAACTACTTAGTAGAAAAGAGTAGGCTGTAGCAAAAGGTAGATATATATTTGCTCAATAAATTACAGATGATGAATTTAAAAAAGTATATAACACCAGCAGTACTCGTTACGGTTCTTGCCTTCTCAACCAGTTGTTCAAACAATACACTTACCCATCGCAGCCAATTGAGCTTGGTTTCTGACGATGAAATAATGAGCTCGTCTGCCACCCAATACAAACAATTTATCAGTACCAATAAGGTTGTGCCAGTAAAGGGAGGTAGTAAAGACGCAGCAATAGTAAACAAAGTGAGTTCTAAGATAATTGCTGCCGTAAAACAATATTATGCCGACCTTGGCAAATCGAGCGAACTGGATGGCTATGCGTGGGAGATAAATACGGTGCAAAGCGCCGAAGCCAATGCATGGTGTATGCCAGGAGGTAAAATAGTTGTATATACTGGTATATTGCCTATCACCCAAAATGAAGCATCGCTTGCCGTAGTGATAGGCCATGAAGTAACGCATGCATTGGCAAAACATGGTAAAGAACGCATGAGCCAGGGGTTAATACAACAGTTTGGTGGTCAGGCATTATCAATGGCATTAGCTAATAAACCAAAAGAAACACAACAACTTTTTGGTACTGCTTATGGCCTTGGTACACAATATGGCATCATGTTGCCCTTTAGCCGTAATGATGAATATGAGGCAGATAAGTTCGGACTAGCATTTACAGCTTTAGCAGGATACGATCCGCATGAGGCCATTAACTTCTGGAAAAGAATGGATCAATTTGCGGGCAGTCAGAAACCACCTGAGTTTTTAAGTACGCACCCAAGCAATGAAAACAGAATTGCTCAATTGCAAAGTATCATGAACGAAACGGTAACTAAATACTATCGTCCGCAGCATTAATCCTTTCTGTTTGTTTACATTGTAAGCAGTGTTTAGAAATTTATTATTTAAGAAAAAAATTGTTTCTCGTTTACTTCTTGTTAAATAATATTCGCAGTTACTAGTAAATAAAGTATACACTTTTATCGAGCCTAGGATAGTATATAACAGTTGTTTGTATATGCCACTTAGCTTGCGTGTTGAACGCTTGTTTATATGAAAAAATACAATACTATTATTATTCTTTTGTTTGCTTCTTTTATTGCAAATATATCCTTTGCCAATATTCCTGGTGGCGGAACAGGCACAGGTCCAGATGTTACCATTACCGATAAGGGTACTACAGTTGTATTAAGTAACGGTATTGTTTCTGCCACTATTAATAAGTCAGGGGCAAATATCAGTAATTACAGTTTTAATGGCTACAACATGCTCGCGGGTGGTTATAGGGGAGGTTCAATTTATTGGAGTTGGAATATGCCCAATTACCAAAACCCTTCTGGCTGCATCTACGCATTAAATGCTAATCCTGCCAATAATAATGGCGATTATGCCGAAGTGCAATTACACATGAAATGGCCAGGCACTACTACAACAGCCGCCATTAATGTAACTATCTATTATTCGCTAACGCGTGGTGCACAGGGTATTTACGCCGCCGCAATGCTCACACATCCTGCGTCTTACCCAAAATGCCCTGGTGGAGAATGGAGAATGGCAAGTTATGTGGGAAGCACTTTTAATTGGCTGAGCGTGGATAGTTTAAGAAATAGAAAGATGGCAAATCCCACTGATTCATCAGTTGCTGTAACGGGAGCGCCTAAAGAAGTTTCTATGTGGACTAGTGGCATTTATAAAAATAACTATGAATGTAAGTACGACTACAGCGCCGACTTTGGCTACACGGATGTATGGGGGTGGAGTAGTACTACCAGAAATCTAGGGATTTGGGTTACCTCGCCTAGTAAAGAATATTATAATGGTGGTCCAATGAAACGAGAACTTACTTGTCATCAAGGCCCTACTCTTTTAAATATGCTGAATGGAGAACATTACAGTATGGGTAACGATTTTGGAATGGACTCTACAGAAGAATTTAAAAAAGTGTATGGTCCATTCTTAATTTATTGCAACAGCTTGCCCGTTGGCACACCAAATGCCGCCGCAGCTTTGTATGCAGATGCACAAGCACAAACAAAAGCAGAACAAAGCGCTTGGCCATACGATTGGTTTACTATCCCAGACTATGTAAAGAAAAGCCAAAGAGGTACTGTAACGGGTAAGCTAATAATAAGCGACACAACAACTCCGGGTGTGGTAGCTAATAAAATGTGGGTAGGGGTAGCTGCAACACCAAAATCTAGTGCGGGTATTACCGACTTCCAGTTGTGGGGAAAGAATTATCAGTTTTGGGTACAGACAGATAGTGTAGGAAATTTTACGATTCCAAATGTGCATCCAGGATTATATAATATCTATGCTTTTGGATCATGTGCGGCAGGGCAAATGACCAAAATAAATTATCTCACGGTTGCTGCAGATAGTATAAGTGCGCTGGGTGATGTGGTATGGATACCAACTAGAACTGCACCAACAGTATGGGAAATAGGTGTGCCAGACCGAACCGCTAGTGAATATTTTCATGGTAAAGATTGGTGGACTAGTAACACTTTTCCTAGCACGCATTGGGGTAAGTTCATGGACTATCCTGATGAGTTTCCGAATGGTATAGATTTTACAATTGGTAAAAGTAATGTTGCTACAGACTGGAACTTTGTAATGGACTTCAATAAAAGTATATCTTCTGCCAGTCCTGTTTGGAAAGTTAATTTTAATCTTGCCAATGTACCAAAAGTTGGTAACAGAAATTCAGCACTCTATGTGGCGGTTGCTGCTGCATTTACTTCTGCCCTAATTGTAAAAGTAAATGGTACACTAATTACCTCCGCCACAGGAATAATTCCTGCTAACTCATCTAATGCCAAAATAAGAAAAGGTATTCATGGAGCTTTCGCTGATTTAAGATTATTGTTTAATGGAAACCTATTGAAAGCAGGAACCAATTTAGTAGAATTTTCCATCCGAACTGCGGGCGGTGCTAATTCTGGAGATATAATGTTCGATTATCTGCGATTAGAAGCACCGGGTACAACAATTGGCGATCCATTACCTATCAAATTCCTTCCGCTTACCATTACTAAAGAAAACACAACTGCTGTATTGCATTGGGCAACAGTTACTGAGCAGAACAATGACCACTTCGAAGTGCAGCGTTCTGCTAATGGATCAAGCTTTACCAGTATCAATAAAGTAATTGCAAAAGGTAATAGTACAGAAAAGGTAGATTATGGTTTTACAGATAATTCCCCATTAGCAGGATTAAGTTATTACCGCATCAAACAAGTAGATAAGAGCGGAAAAACAGCGTATAGCAATGTAGTTTCAGTAAACTTTACTGCTAAAGACAATGCCCTCAAGTTATATCCAAACCCAGCCAAAGCCATTGTTACACTTAGTTTTAATGCAAAAGAACAAGGCGTTTTATTAGCCACAGTTGTTAATACAAAAGGTACGGTTGAAAAAACGATTACTATAAATGCAGTTACCGGGCAAAATAGTCATCCAGTAAGTGTTGATGGCTTAGCAGCAGGTAATTATACCATTATAGTAAGGAACAACACACAAAGTATTTCTAGTAGGTTCGAGAAATTGTAATGATAATAATTTTTTATGTTATGTAGGGAGACATCGCTAAAAGTGATGCCTCCCTTTTTATAAAAGCAATTCCATTTATAAACTGATTAGAATGGAATGTACAAGTCTTCTAAAAGAATGCGCCATAAGCGATGAATGTGCAAATTAGTCTTTCTTATCTGGAGTTAAAATCAACCTCAAAGAAGTATCTTTAGAAATATACGCCCAAGCCCAGTTGATGAATATGATAAGCTTGTTTCGCACGCTCAATATCAGCATCAGGTGTAGGAACATCCAGATTACCCACGCAAAGTATCCTTTAAATTGAATAAAAGGTAAGTCTACCACTGCTTTGTTTGTGCCAATGGTAGCCATAGAGCCTAGGTCTTTATATTCAAATTCTGTTGTCTCTTTATTTTTCAATAAACTCTTTAGGTTCTTGGCTAAGTTTTTTGCTTGGTTTATGGCCACATTAGCAAGTTGAGGATGGCCTTTGGGGTATTTGGGGGTTATCATCAGTGCAATATCACCAAGAGCAAATATATTTTTTGTCCCTTCAAGTCTGTTTATTCTATCCACTTTAAGCCTATTGCCAAAGGTATGTGCTACTTCTGGCAGCCCCTCAATACTATTACCCGTTACTCCAGCCGCCCAGATAACTGTTTTGGTATGGATAGTTTCGCCATTTGTCAACGCTAATATATTGCCATCATAGTTTTCAACTACTGTTTCAGTGCGTACATTTACGCCCAAAAGAGTTAGATATTTTCTTGAGGCAATCCTAGCCGATTCGCTCATGCTATTCAGGGTGTTTTTGCTACCCTCCAAAAGAGTGATATTGAATGTAGAAAAGTCGATGCCAGGGTAATCTTTAGGCAATATATACTTTTTAATTTCAGCAAAAGCCCCCGAAAGTTCTACGCCTGTTGGTCCTGCACCTACAATTACTAGGTTTAGCAATGCTGCTTTTTCTTCCTCGTTTGCCGAGATGATATTCTCAAATGTTTTTAATATGTGGTTGCGTATCATTATAGCATCGTAGGTTGTTTTTAGGGTGAGGGAATTTTTAGCGATAGAGTCATTTCCAAAAAAGTTTGTTTTACACCCAATGGCAATTATTAGATAGTCATACTCAAAATTACCGATTGAGGTGATGATAGTGTTTTTATCTGTTTGAACGTTCAGCACTTCAGCCATTCTTATCTGAACGTTATTCTTTCTCTTAAAAACATTTCGCAGCGGGAAAGAAATACTAGATGGTTCCAATTGCGATGTTGCCACTTGGTAAAACAAGGGCTGAAACTGATGGTGGTTTAACCTGTCTATCAGCAGCACATCAAACATTTGTTCATCAAGATTACGCACTATTTGCAACCCCGCAAAGCCACCACCAACCACTATTATTTTCTTTTTGATATTCATCATAGTCTAAAATAGACTATAAACATCGAAAGGGATTACTATAAGTGAAAAGCTTTTGGGGAATTTGGGTTTAAGTGATAATAAATATTACTGTTAATACATTAACCAGTACTATTATCATTCTTTACAGCTAAACCCATGAATGATGAGTTAGCAGCCCCAGTTTTATTGAGATGTATTGCATTAGTCATGATTCATAAGCAAAGTACATAAGTATATTAATGTTACCAAATGGTTCTACAGATATACACAAATCATCCTAGAGAGTATTGCACGTTAAGATATTATAAACTGGCAATAACCAGTTGTTTTCATTCTGCAGATTTTATGTAGATGCCCTACAGTTGCAACAAAAACATAGAAATTAGCGATTAAAGGTTTATTTTAATGCTTTAAATCTGTAAGATAGTCCAAGTGAAATATAGTTCTTGGGTGCATTGCTAGTAAGACCAAAGCCGCCCGAAATATCAGCAATTAAATCATCGTTTATTAAGTAAGTAAAACCGCCGTCAAATCTATGGTCGGCGTTATTTTCGGCAGGTATAAATCCGTACAATTCTGTATAACAACCAATTTTATCTGTCAAACTAAACCCTGTTGTCAATGTGTAGATATAGTTTTGTTCAGCACTTTCGCCATTCCATTCTGCCCCTAAGTTATAAGCAAGTGATATTTTTTCAGAAAGTGTATGCTGCATGGTAAACCTAAATGAAGGGGCAATATATTGGGTCCGAAATTCTTTACTTCCCATTTTGGAGGTTGTAATATGTCCAATAAATGAGGTTTTTGGTATAAAACCTTTCTCTTCAAATAGTGAAGTTTTAAATCCAATAGTTATTGGCGATAATCCTGTATTTGTACTTGCAACAGTTTTTTGTGAAACCAATTCTGTAATTAGTCTAAGTTCAAACTTTTCGTTAACGCCATATTTCCACAGTGTTGAAGGATAAGTATAAGACTTTTGGTTTTTGTCAATATTCTCTACTGTAAACCCGTTTTCAATTTGTATATATTTTTTAGGTGTAATAAATGGACACTCCGTTTGGTCGGGTCTGTCTAATTGTATTGAAGGCAAGCTTTGTCCAAACAAATGGTACGTCGTTGCTGCAAAGTAAATTACTAATGTGATAAGGTATTTAGCCATTTGTTAGTGTTTTGTATTTGTTCAATGTATGTTGGTTATCTTTTTGCAATGATCACCATTAAAAATGGATTATAAATTTTGCCTAGAAAGTTTGTTCTTTTCTCCGTATTTCATAACCTTATTTCCTACTGCAAAAGCCAAATGTAAGAACCTAATTCCACAAGTATTAACGCTACTCCAACAAATCCCAAAAGAATACAAACCCCCAAAGCTCATATCTGTTACCTATTAGTCATTAAAAATGTGTTCAACTGTTAGTAAAGCACAAGTCAATTAAACCATTTTGTTTAAAGGATAATTTAAAGCATACATTGCACCAAATTAATATAATGTCATACGAGAACAACGAGTCTGAACAATCAAAATACTATTTACCAGAAGTATTGCAGCACAGTTTTTTGCATACTGTCTATATAATAGCTAATCAATTTACGGATAGTGGTTGGTTGCCGCCATTCAGTGAAACTTTCAAGGCAGGTGGTGCTGCAATAATTAAAAGGGCAGATGAAGAAAAGAATGAGGCTTTTTTTGAGATGCACTACGGAGAATGTTTGCTCTTATTAGACATGATGAGCCGTATAGAAACTGTTTTTCAGGTTACCCTCCCTAATTTCAAGGAGAAGGAGGAAGAGATGACTGAATTTGAAAGGGAAAATTATGAGATGTCAGTAAGCTTAGTCGAAATGATTACTCAGGTAAAAGAAGAAATGACCGAAGCTTTCCCAGAAATAAATGAAATATTCGCAAATGCAGAAATTATTAGAAAGAAGGAAGCTGCCGAAAGAAAAACAATGAGCCTAGATAATGTGAAGATATTAAACGGGATGTCTTTAAAAGACCCTTTTTACAGCTACTTTTTCCTTAACCTTTTCAATTTCTTTGAAGCATTCATTGTTTTAGGAAAATCCACCTTCAGTGAGCGCGTTAGGGAAGCCGATTTCTATTGCATTAAAGATATAAAAGCCGTACGCGAAAGGATAATAAAAGCCACAGAAGATGCTCTCTTACAGCCCGATTATTATCTACAGTTTACGCTAGAGGATACTTTTGTATTGTTTATGGTAAACAATATTTACCAAAAGATTTTTGCTTCAGACGCCGCCGATGAAGCAGGTATTTTTATGGATAATGCCAAACTACCCGACATGAAAATCACGGCAAAAGAAATGAGGAGTTTTACTTTACAGTTATCTGCCAAACTACAAATTTTGTTAGAACACATAGGAGAAGCCCACGAAGACTTTTATGAATTGATAGAACCTGTGGAGGAGTTTGGAGTTTAGTTTAACATTAATGCCATGGTTTTAATATTAAACTAGTTATCAATTCTCGGTTCTTGTCATACTATCCAAGACAGACAACAAATGTTGAGGCTATATTCGTCAAGCCCCAATAATGCCAAACTATATGTTGCCTGTATTTTTATTCAGCAAATCGATTAATCAAATCCATTCTTTCATGAAGAATTCTAATGACTTCTATTTCAACTCCTGATAATATGCTATAAAAGATTATATGGTTACCTGTTTTTAGTCCAAACAAATGTCTACTTATTTCATTGTAGCTTTTTCCAATATTTGGATTTTCTGCAATTAGCTTACACGAAGATTTAATTGTTTGATAATATTTTTCAGCTTGATTCTCTGACTATTGCGTTTTTGTGTAGTTCCAAATGTCATTTAAATCATCAATTGCCTCTTGTCTTAATGTTAGTTTAAGCATTTTCCATTTTTGAAGATTTCAGTTTGGTCAAATGTGCGTCAAAATCAAAGTTTTCAACTCTTGGACTTTCAAGTCCTTTTT
>CANCVE010000008.1 GCA_947381435.1 Chitinophagaceae bacterium | reverse complement strand
GCATTGTTCATGGCTATTAAAAACATTGAAAAAGCATGGACACGCCCTATTGCAAACTGGCAATTAATATTAAACCAATTTCTAATTATTTTTGAAGCAAGATGTAATATTTAAAAAGCCAGTTTACACAAACTACTTTATACTCTCGTTACAATGTATTTAGTGATGAAAACTCCTCTTAGATATGTCATGCCTACGGCACTTAGACCGTTGAATTAATTGAGTGCTACCAATATTTCGTACCTAAAGGTACTTTCAACCCTCGATTTATATAATTAATACACAATAACTCATAACTAACATCTAATTACTTATAACTAACATCTCATAAATCATAACTAATAGCGCATATCTCATTTTTGTATTGCCTCTACTATTACCTTTAACACCTTAATCTAAATAAATAAGGTCTTTATGAGGAAATTGATTGTAGGGGTGGCACTATCTATTAGTGTATGTTCTATTGCGCAGAAAAAAAATCCAATGCCAGATTCTACAAAAGCAAAAATGTCTAGCACTTTTGCAGATATTGCTGCTATGATGGGCAAAAGCTCTGATGGACCCAAGCCTTATAAGGATGTTATAACTGATAAAGCCATTACTAAAAAAGGACTCTTCACGGTACATAAAGTAGAAGAAAAGTATTACTTTGAGATACCTGATACGCTTCTTAAAAGAGAGATATTGGCAGTAGTGCGATTTGTAAAAGTGCCTACTGGCGCAGGTTATGGTGGAGAAATGGCTAACCAAAATACGATTACTTTTGAGAAAGGGCCCAATAATAATATTTTTCTAAGGGTAATAACTTTGGTAAATACTGCTGATAGTACTCAAACAATTTATAAGGCTGTAACGAATAGTAACGTAAATGGTATTGCTATGTCTTTCAATATTGCTGCAAAAGGAAAGGATAGTCTTTACCCAAGTAATATTATAGATGTGACTGATCTTTTTAAGGGAGATAATCAGCCTGTAAGTATTGGAAGTTCTGCCAAGAAGCGATATAATTTTGGCGGATTAGCGCCTGACAGGTCTTACATTTCTTCTATAAATACCTATCAAATAAATACGGAGATTAGAACTGTAAAAACATTTAGTTCATTTGGTGGCGGGGCATTCTCATTGCCTGGCATGCCTTCCTCTTCTTTGCCTTCGGCTAATGCTTCTGGTGCAGTAACGCTTGAGCTAAATACCTCCTTGCTTTTGTTGCCTAAAGTTCCGATGGCTAAACGATTGGCTGATAAAAGAGTAGGCTATTTTACGGAAGAATATACGCAGTATAGCGATGATCAACAGCAGGTGGATACGAAAGAGTTTACTACCCGCTGGCGGATGGAACCTAAGGACGAAGACTATGAAAGATGGGCTAAAGGTGAATTGGTAGAACCTAAAAAGCAGCTTATTTATTATATAGACCCTGCCACACCCAAACAATGGAGACCTTACCTCATTGCTGGCATTAACGACTGGCAGAAAGCTTTTGAAGAAGCTGGCTTTAAGAATGCCATCATAGGAAAAGAGTGGCCAGAAAATGATACGACTATGAGTTTGGAAGATGCTCGATTTTCTGTTTTAAGATATTTTGCCTCTGATGTAGAGAATGCGTATGGGCCAAATGTACATGACCCTAGAAGTGGTGAAATACTAGAAAGCCACATAGGATGGTATCATAATGTGATGAAATTAGTTCATGACTGGTATATGATTCAAACGGCTGCTGTGGATAAAAGAGCTAGAAAGATGAAGTTTGATGAATCGCTAATGGGCGATTTAATCCGTTTTGTTTCATCCCATGAGGTTGGGCACACGCTTGGTTTACGTCATAACATGGGTAGTAGTAGTCGAACTCCTGTGGAACTTTTACGCAATAAGGCTTGGGTAGAAGCAAATGGGCATACAGCTTCTATTATGGATTATGCACGCTTTAATTATGTTGCACAGCCTGAGGATAGTATTGAAAAAGCAGGATTGTATCCACGTATTGGCGACTATGACCATTGGGCCATCAAGTGGGGATATTCTTATATAAAAGGAGCTAACGAAGAAGAGCAAAAGAAAGAAAGTAATAAGCTAATTATTGCTGCACTGAAACAAAACCCCCGCAACTATTTTGGTACTTACGAATGGGGAAACAGTTCTGACCCTAGAACACAGAGCGAAGATTTGGGCGATAATGCAATAAAAGCAAGCGAATATGGGATTAAAAACCTGCAAAGAATATTGCCCAATCTGCCCACATGGACAAAAGAAGAGGCTGACCTAAATGATAACCTTTCGGATATTTATAGTCAATTGGTTATACAATTTCGTAGATATGTAGGTCATGTTACCAGAAATGTAGGCGGGATTTATGAAACATTTAAAAGCGTAGAACAATCTGGTGCCGTGTATGAGATTGCACCCAAGGCATTACAAAAAGAGGCAGTTAGTTTTATTAATAAACAAGTATTTACTACGCCAAGATGGTTGATAGTAAAAGATGTTTGGGACAGAATAAACAATCCAGTTGGAATGGATCCTGTTGCGACATTGCAAGAAGGAGCTTTGACTAACCTGATTGCAGTGGACAGAATGCAACGGATGCAAACCTGCATAGAAAGATTTGGCGCCGACAAAACGTACAATGCTATTGAATTGCTGAATGATGTGCAAGGAGGCTTATTCTCTGAACTAAGTACTCAAAAACCTATTGAATATTACAGAAGACTATTGGAGAAAAGTTTTGTAGATAAATTGGCAGCAATCGTGAACCCCACACCAGGTTCTGCACCTACCATTAGTTTTTCTGGGATAACCATAACAATGGGCAATGATGCTAGCAGAAGCGATTTGCCAGCAATAGCACGAGGACAATTGCAACAATTGCGCAGCCAAATACTGGCGTCTATCCCGCTAACTACTGACAAAATGAGTAAACTTCATTTGCAGGACTTGCAAGAGAAGATAAAAAGAACGCTAGACCCGAAGTGAGTGAGTAGGTCTATTAGTTTTAAGTATTAGGTAAAAGGAATGTGGATAAAGAAATACGTTTAGATAGCCTAAAGAGAATGCATTTTGTATCTTTTGCGTAATATTGGTTAGGCTTAATTCATCTAAATAATTTATTGTAAGCAATAAAAAAGGCAATTGAAGCGTAAAACTTCAATTGCCTTTTATCATATACGTGGGGTGTGAATGATTATTTCAATAACTCACATGGTTTTAACCCTGTATGTTTTTTAAACGCGGCAGAAAAATGTGATATAGATGAATAGCCTAATGCTTCTGAAACATCTGTAACACTCAATCCTTTTTCGTACAACAAATATTTACCGTGTTCCATTCTTTGTTGTTGGAAGAAATCAAAAATTGTTGTTCCAAATAATTCTCTGAACCCTTGTTTTACATAACATTCGTTCATCGCTACTTTCCTACTCAATTCCTTGATGGTAATTGGATTGCCAATATGTTGTAACAATATTTCTCTTGCTTTGTAAATTCCTTCTCTACTGCGGTCGTCGTTTAAAAACTTACAAGCAAAGCCTTCTTGTTTTTCTTCTATCAAACAATCAAGACTAAATAATAGCAATTCTTGAATCTTGGCATTGATAAAAATGTTTTCTAATGCACCCGTATAGCTATGGTTTAGTAAAGCATCCAATACATTTCTTTTCTTACCACAAATAGGAAATAGTTTGGTAAATGCCTGAGGAAATTTGAATGCCAATACTTCATCTTTCTTGTTTTTCAGTTTAGTATTATTGGTAAACTGACTTAAAAATGTAGATGAAAAGTAAAAGTTGAAAACATCAATGGTTGTTTGCTTTCCATTACAATCAGTAGGTTGATCTTTACAACTAGCGCAGCTTTTATCGAAGCAATATTTATTGCCAGTAATGCAATAACGCAATTCTATGTAGTTATCCTTCGGGTTGTTTGCATCAAAATGATACAACAACATCCCAGATTCATCCGAGACCCAATCATGATGAGCAAAATAACGATTGATGTTGTAGTTAATTGAACCAGGAATCTGTTGTTCTTTATGATAAATTACGTCCATTGTAGGCTCAACTCCTGCCCTGTGTGCTAATTTTAAGATATCGTATACTTGAGACATTTTCTAAATTATGTTTGTATATGCAAATATAATAGTCTGAACCGTAATAATGGTTTTAGCTTCTATTTTAAGCCAAAATATTACATCTATATGACAAACGGCAATAAGCTTGGTTCAATATTTACTGATTTATCATCATTATATCGGTGAAATAGGGTAACAAAATATTTTCATCAGTCAACTATAAGTTATCTTTCCATCAAATGAAAAAGTTATTGTTATTTATCGCTATTTGTTGTGCAGCCAAAGCCTCTGCGCAAGGAGATTTTTTATTACTTCGTAAGAATGAACAGGTTATACAATCCTACGTAAAAGGAAGCTACTTTGTTTGTCAGTTAACCACAAAACAATGGGTGGAGGGAAGGATAAGAATAATAAAAGACGACTCTGTTTTTATGGATCAAATGAATGTGCAGCAAGTGGCCAACTTTTGGGGAATGCCTACCTTAGATACCCTTAAATATGGGCTTGCCAAAATAGCCATTCACGATATTTATGCGCTTCCCAAAAGAGAACATGGTATATCGGTGGTGAATAATGGCTCACTTTTTACCATTGGTGCGGGCGGTTATATTGTACTGAATGTGGTAAATAATTTAACGCAAAATGAATCCATAACTACCACCAGAAACTTAACCAATCTAGGTATTGCTGCCGCCGTTTTTATGTTTGGAGAAATACTACATTGGACACATCGAACCACCATCATCTTGGGTAAAAAATACCAGCTTTACTCCACAGCAACCATTCCTTCAAAATAAATTAATCAGTAAGAATATAATACCAATAAACCCACAAAGCCATTATTCAATAATTAGTTTATACTTTATTCCACAACCTATCTCTTTATTTTATTGTAAAAACCAAGTGATGCTTCATTGTAAAACGTCCTTTGCGGTTAAAACTTATGTAGAAATCAATATAGTCCCTTTATTTGCAGAATGGAGAGTGCAAGCAAATCTAAATCTTCGAGTAAAAAACCTACAGCTAAAAAGCCTGTCGCCAAAAAGCGAACTGTATTGGCACGTGTATGGCGGTTTACTAAGCGGCTGTTTCTATTTATGTTCTTTTCCTCATTATTTTATGTCATTTTATGTCGTTGGGTAATGCCTCCTATTACACTTACTCAAATTAGCAATAGCATTACTTATGGCTTAAAAAGAGATTACGTAAGTAAGGAAAATATTTCGCCCAATGCACGCCTGGCTGCCATTGCTAGCGAGGATCAGTTGTTTCCAGATCATTATGGCTTCGATTTGCGGGCAATAGAAAAAAGCCTTACTCAGAAAAAAAAGAAGAAAAAGAAACTTCCATTAGGTGCTGCGGCTAGTACTATTACTCAGCAGACAGCAAAAAATATTTTCTTATGGCAAGGAGGTGGTATCTGGAAATACATTCGCAAAATACCCGAGGCTTACTTTACCATTTTGATAGAAATGATATGGGGAAAGCAAAGAATAATGGAAGTTTACCTAAATACCATAGAAATGGGGCCAGGCATATTTGGTATTGAAGCCGCTAGCCAAGCCTATTTTAATGTTCCTGCCAAAGATTTATCTCGTCAGCAGGCGACAATGATTATTGCTTGTTTACCAAATCCTAAAAAGTTTACGGTGGTACCACAAAGTAGCCGTGTAGCTTGGCGGTTTCCACAGATACTCCGTGAAATGCATAATATAGAGGAGGACGAAGATGTTCATGCAATTGTAGCACCCTAAATGAATAGGAATATAGATTGGGAATCAATTAAAAAAACCTACAGACGAGCTGCAAACGTTTGATGCTAGTAAAAGTAACTACTTGAGGCACCTTCAAACGTTTGATGCTCGTAAAAGTAACTGCTTGAGGCACCTTCAAACGTTTGATGCTCGTAAAAGTAACTACTTGAGGCACCTTCAAACGTTCGATGCTCGTAAAAGTAACTACTTGAGGCACCTTCAAACGTTTGATGCTCGTAAAAGTAACTACTTGAGGCACCTTCAAACGTTTGATGCTCGTAAAAGTAACTGCTTGAAGTACCTTCAAGCGTTCGATGCTAGTTAAAACAACTCCTTTTAGTAGCATCGGGGAGCTAGACCTAGTTAAAACAACTCTTTTTACTAGGTTCAGCTCCCAAATACTAGTAAAAACAGTTTTTTCATTTATTTCTAACAATTACTTTCTACCCCAAGTTGTTATACTAAACATCTCCCAATTCTATTAGTCATTAAAATCTTTCTAAAATGCAGCTATCTATCGTTACATTTTACTACAAATGGCACTTATAGAGTGAATTACTATTTTTTTAATTAATATAAATAATTGGACGACCGATGTTACAAACTAAACTGCACAAATTATTACTGTCATTATGCCTCATAGCTAGTATTTATACTAAAGCTCAGACTATTGTTCCCACACCGTTGTCGCACTTTGGTTTTTCTATTGGCGATGATTATCATTTGGCTACTTACACACAAACGGAAGCTTATTTTAAAAAGCTAGCAGCCACATCTAAGAGAGTTAAACTAGTAGAAATAGGCAAAACAGAAGAAGGCCGTAGTCAATATATGTTGGTAGTATCGTCTCCAAAGAACTTAGAGAATTTGGAACATTACCGCCAAATATCTCAACAACTAGCACATGCAGAAAACTTAACGGATGCTGATGCACGTAAACTAGCAGCAGAAGGAAAAGCAATAGTTTGGATAGATGGCGGGTTACATGCCAATGAAACGGTAAGCCCGCACCAACTAATAGAAACGGCTTACGAGCTTAGTAGCCGTACCGATGAAGAAACTACTAAGATATTGGATAATGTAATTGTGCTTTTGGTACATGCAAACCCTGATGGGCAAGAACTAATGAGCAATTGGTACATGCGCGAATCGGTGCCAGAAAAAAGATCGTATGCCAATTGGCCAAGACTATTTGAAAAATATGCAGGCCATGACAATAACAGAGACTTTTACATGCTGAACCTAAAGGAATCTCAAAACATGGCGCGCCAACTTTATATAGATTGGATTCCTCAGATAATGTATAATCACCACCAACCCGCCCCTGCAGGAGCTGTTGTTGCTGGCCCTCCGTACAGAGATCCGTTCAATTATGTTTTTGATCCATTGGTTATTACTGGCTTAGATGCTGTTGGTGCGGCTATGGGAACAAGACTTGATGCCGAAGGCAAGCCCGGCTATACTGAGCGTTCGGGTTCTGTTTATTCTACTTGGTTTAATGGCGGACTAAGAACCACTACTTATTTTCATAATATCATTGGGTTATTAACCGAGATAACCGGAAGCCCAACGCCTACAAATATCCCTTTAGTTCCCAATAGATTGATTCCTAATGGTGCTACTATCTACCCTGTTACACCGCGTGAATGGCATTTTAAATATTCAATCGATTATTCTTTATCTCTTAATTATGCAGTATTAGATTATGCAACTAGGTATAGGGATCAGTTGTTATTTAATATTTATCGGATGGGTAAAAACTCCATCCAAAAAGGAGAGAATGATTATTGGTCTTTGTCGCCTAAAAAGGTTGCCGCAATAAATGAATTTGCACAGGGCGAAACAAGGGTAACCAAGAAAGGGGCATTGGTTGCAGATTCTACAGATAGTGAGGAGAACCCAGCAACAGTTGCCAAGAAATACTTCGATTCGGTGATGAAGAATCCTGCACTTCGCGACCCAAGAGGATATATAATTCCATCTGATCAGGCTGATTTACCAACGGTGACAAGGTTTTTAAATTGTTTAATAAGAACAGGCATAGTAGTATCTAAAGCAACTAATTCTTTTACAGTAGAAGGTAAAACTTACCCTGCAGGTTCGTATGTGGTTAAAGCCAATCAAGCTTTCAGACCACATGTTTTGGATATGTTTGAGCCACAAGATCATCCGAATGATTTTCAGTATCCTGGAGGTCCACCTATCAAGCCTTATGACGCAGCGGGCTGGACATTGGCTTATCAAATGGGCATTAAGTTCGACCGTATTCTGAATGCTTTCGATGCACCAACAACACGCATTCCTTATGGAGAATTGATTGTAGCAAAAGGAAGTACAATGGGTAATGCGAAGGGTGCAAAAGGTTATTTATTGGATGCAAAAGTGAACCATTCTTTTACCGCCGCAAATGATTTATTAAAACAAGGCGTAGAAGTTTACAGAACTACAGAAGCGGTAGAAGGAACAAGTGTTGGATCGTTTTATGTGCCGGCAACAGCTACAGCAAAAGCTATTTTAGATAAAGAAACAGATTCGTTGGGCATCTCCTTAATTGCTACATCAAAGCGTCCGGCTACAAAGAAAATTGGTGCTGCCAGAATAGCTTTATGGGATATTTATGGAGGCTCTATGACTTCTGGATGGATGCGTTACATGATGGAACAATACCATTATCCGATAGAAAGAATTTATGTAAAAGAAATAGATTCGGCAGATTTACGTTCCAAATACGATGTAATTATTTTTCCTACAGGAGCCATACCCGCTATTGGGGCAGGAAGAGGCAAGTTGCAACCAAAGCCTGCCAATGTTCCAGCAGAATACCGTGCAACCTTGGGAAGATTCTCCATTGAAAAGACTATTCCTGCACTAAAGAAATTTATTGAAGAGGGTGGTAGTATTGTAACTATTGGGGCAAGTACCAACTTAGCTTATCACCTAGGATTGCCTATAAAAAATGCTTTAACAGAGATTGTAAATGGAGAAGAAAAGAAATTGCCGGGAGAAAAATTCTATATACCAGGAACTATTTTGAAGGCGAGTGTAGATTCTACCAATGCAGCCGCTTGGGGCATGAATGCAACCGCCGATATTATGTTTGATGAGAGCCCAGTGTTTAAAATAAATACAGACGCTTATGCCAAAGGAACTGTAAAACCTTTGCTTTGGTTTGCCTCCAACAAAACTTTGCGTAGTGGCTGGGCATGGGGACAAGAATATTTGCAAGATGCAGTGGCAGGCTTTGAGACTAACTTAGGAAAGGGTAAATTCTATGCCTTTGGACCAGAAATAATATACAGGGCACAGTCTTATGGAACGTTTAAGTTATTGTTTAATCAGTTGTACAAATAACAGTTATCAGTAAACAGTTAACAGTGAGCAGTAATTAGTAAGCGGTAATCAGTTACTCTATTAGGGATGTTGCTAAACAAGATAAACAACTTGCCTTTAGTGCGGTGTCTTTTTGACTTAATACTTACAACTTAGTACTTACAACTTTCTTAATTTGTATAACAATCTAAAGAGTGGTGCTGCTTTTTGAACGAGAATGGCTGAAAGTGCAGGGCAAGGTATCCGCCGCCATTTAATTCTTCAAATTTAGTTTTTTGTAACCAGTTTATGTTATGTAGTCCCATAACTAATGGTCCCAATTTTACTGCTAGTCCTAGCATAAGATCTTGTTTTAATGTATATTGGATAGGCAAATAGAATCCCCAAGCAGGGCTTTCCCATCGTGGTGTTATGATAATACGATTTAATTCACTTGTTTTAATGTCATAAATATTAGAAACATCATTAGAATAAAAATTAATGTTGAATAAACCATTTACAAAGAAGTTATCTGTAATCTTTCTGTCAACACTTAAAACTAGTCTGGTAGGAAGCCTCATTTTATAGCTTTTCTCATATACTCTCCTCCCTTGAAAGTTACCAATAAGCACATTCTTTAGGTTGTTTTTATCCCTATCTACCTGCAATTGTCTTTGCAAGCTAGTATCTGTAAGACCGGTATTGGGGGATGTTACAAAAACAGAACTAGTGTCGGTATCATATCTGTTTGCGCCTATATCCATAATGCTAGCACCAAACTTCCATGTATAGTTTTTAGGATTATATTTCTCTTCAAACATTTGTTCTTTAACTAAATATTCAATGCCAATACTTGCTGCAAAACTTACTTTACTGGCTCTTATTAGTGCTTTATAGTTTTCAAGGCCTGTTTTCTTCGAATCTAAATTCGCACTGTTTGCCGAGTATAATATGGAAGCTGTGCCACTTGTTAAGGTATTTTTATTTTTTCCTGCAGTATAGTTTAGGTTGTCAATACCTACATAAGAGCCAGAAAAACCCCTGAGAAGGGCAAACGTAATACCACCAGTAAGTCTGTTGTCATCATTGTCAGATAAAATTCTAGAATAGCTTAAGTCATTCTCTAGCCAAGTTTCATTATACCCATGAAAATAAAAAGGAGTAACATTCCCTTTGCTATTATTATAGTGTACAAATTCATTAAACCCACTGATTGAATCAGTATAATTGAAAGGAGATGATTCCATATAACTATTGCTCCTCAATCTTATTCCAAAGCTAACAGATTGGTTATCGTCAATATTGTATCTAATGTTTAATAAATGTAAATCTGAAGCAGTAATCAGGCTTCTTGCACCATATCCAGAAGTAGGCTGAATGATGATGTTGCCTATTTTATCGGGGGTTAAATCGGAAAAAGAAAAGTTAGAAATTCTTACCGCGTTATTGGAAGTATTGGACTGAAAGCCCAATAAAGAGAAATCCCAATTAAAAGTAGAATTGATGGCGCTTGCAGGGTTGGTAAAGTTCCCTAATCCACCAGCAAAAGTGGAACCATTGAAGGCATGATAACTTTGAGCTTTGCCAACAGTATAAATTAATAACAGAAAAACGATTATGTTAATCTTAACTATATCCTTCATTTGATTGGGGTTAATTTTTTCTAGTTATAACTATAAAAAAGGAAGACTTGAAAATCAAATCTTCCGCTGCCCAACAAATTAACACTATAATAAAATTACCCCTTATCGCAAATCGGTAGAGTATACTTTTAAGGCCTCAATCAAGCAATCCATTGCTGCATTTATGTCGTCCTTATTTAATACATAAGCTAACCTAACTTGGTTTTTCCCTAGGCCCGGTGTAGCATAAAATCCTGTGCCAGGTGCCAACATAACCGTGGCTCCTTTGTAACTGAAGGATTCCAATAACCACTGACAAAATTTATTAGCATCATCAATTGGTAACTCGGCTATTGCATAGAAAGCACCGCTTGGTTTAGGACAATATACCCCATCCATTGCGTTTAGTCTGCTTACTATCAGGTCTCTCCTGCTTTTGTATTCTGCTTTAGTCTGATCAAAATAGTCAGCAGGAAGATCTAGTGCAGCCTCTCCAGCCATCTGTGCAAAGCTTGGAGGACACAATCTTGCTTGAGCAAACTTCATAACCGTATTAATCAATGATCTATTTCTTGTAACCAAGGCACCAATTCTACCACCGCATGCACTGTATCTTTTACTGATGGTATCTACCATTACCACATTGTCATTTACACCTGTCAGGTTTAAAGACGACATTGGCATTTCTCCTTCATAATTAAACTCTCTGTAAGCTTCATCACAAAAGAAAAACAAGTTGTGCTTGGCTACCATTGCGCCCAATTGTTCCAATTCCTCCTTGCTGTAAACATAGCCGGTAGGATTGTTGGGGTTACAGATAACAATTCCTTTTGTACGTGCCGTAATTTTCTTTTCTATTTCTTCTACTGGTGGCAAGGCGAAACCGGTAGAAATATCCGAAGTGATGGTTACCACTTCCACCCCAGCCTCTGCTGCAAAACCGTGATAGTTGGCATAGAAAGGTTCAGGAATAATTACTTCATCACCCGGATCGAAGCATGCCATAAAGGCAAACAACAATGCTTCGCTACCGCCTGTGGTAATGAGTATTTGTTTATAATCTAAATCAATACCTATACCTTTATAATAGCCTACAAGTTTTCGGCGGTAACTCTCATTACCTGCACTATGACCGTAATCTAATATTTTAAAATCGCTATTTCGTACCGCATCAAGCATCAATTGAGGCGTTTCAATATCAGGCTGACCAATATTTAAATGATATACTTTAATTCCTTTCGATACAGCAGCTTCTGCATAAGGAACAAGCTTTCTAATGGGGGATGGGGGCATTTCTTGCCCACGCTTACTTATTTGTAACATAATCTTCTTTAGAAGAAGATATTAGATAGTAGATAGTAGATAGTAGTTGAATAAATAACTCATATCTCATAACTCATATCTCATATCTATCTTAGTCTATCTGCGCTTTTTACTAATTGTTCGTCTTTCCAGATGCCCCTTGCGGCAAGCAATAAAAACAAAGGGACAAGGAAAGTAATGGTAGATGTGATTGAGTATTGTCCTTCTACAAAAGACCGTGTCTCTGATATGTAGATAACGATGTTGATAATAGCCACAAGGGCGGTAACTCCAGTTACGAGTAATTGTCTTTTTCTATCTTTAAACAAAAAGATGGCAATTAAACAAGCAGCCAAAATAAAGCCTACCAATACGGTTAATACCATATCGCTTTGTGCGTTTAATTGCACAAAAGCCTTTGTTTTTGTTAGGACATCTAGTTTATTCCCAGTATAAAAAGACAACTTTACTGTAAGAACTGTACAGATGGAAGCCAACAAAAGCCAAATGGATTGGATGCGCTGTATCATAATTTTAATAATTGATAATTGATAATTTATAATTGATATTTTATTGCCAGAAAATCATGTCAATTATCAATTATTAATTATCAATTGTTATAGTTCTGGATACAATTTAAATTGTTCCATAAATTCATTCACTTGTTTCTTCACAGTTGCAATTTCATATTCGCTTTCCGCATTCAATAGAACCCTATCTATTGCGTTTACAACAAATTGCATATCGCTTTCCACCATTCCTCTGGTAGTTACAGCTGCAACACCAAAACGGATACCACTGGTAATGAATGCACTCTTATCATCAAAAGGAACCATATTTTTATTGGCAGTAATATCGGCTTTCACCAATGCTTGTTCTGCTTTTTTACCACTGATGTTCTTATTTCTGAGGTCAATAAGCATCAAATGATTATCGGTTCCACCACTAATGATGTTGTATTCTTTTTCTACAAATGCCTTTGCCATTGCTTGTGCATTCTTCTGAACTTGTTGTTGATAAATCAAGAACTCATCCGTTAGTATTTCTCCAAAAGCAATTGCCTTTGCAGCTATAACGTGTTGCAAAGGCCCACCTTGAATACCTGGGAAAACAGCTAAATCTATTAAGCTGCTCATCATGCGTACATTGCCTTTGTTGTCTTTTAATCCGAAAGGATTTTCGAAATCTTTACCCATCATAATTACGCCACCACGAGGTCCACGCAATGTTTTGTGGGTAGTAGAACTTACAAAGTGACAATATTCGAACGGACTATTCAATAATCCTTTGGCTATTAACCCTGCTGGATGTGCTATATCTGCCCAAACCAATGCACCAACTTCGTCAGCTACTGCACGGATTCTTTTATAATCCCAATCACGGCTATAAGCACTAGCACCACAGATGATTAATTTTGGTTTCAAGGTACGCGCTTGGCTTTCAAGCATTTCGTAATCAATTAAACCAGTTTCTTTTACCACACCATAAAAATGGGCATTATACAATTTACCGCTATAGTTCACGGGGCTACCATGTGTAAGGTGACCACCCATACTCAAATCCAATCCTAATGTTACATCTCCCGGTTGCAAAACCGCCAAAGCAATGGCTGCATTGGCTTGTGCACCACTGTGAGGTTGCACATTGGCATATTCTACATTAAATATTTGTTTTAAACGATCAATGGCAAGTTGTTCTGTTTGGTCAACTATTTCACAACCAGCATAATAACGACGACCCGGATAGCCTTCAGCATACTTGTTTGTCATCACACCGCCCATTGCCTGCATCACTTGTAATGATGTAAAGTTTTCACTAGCAATCAATTCTATTCCATGACGTTGACGCTCTAACTCCTGATTTATCAGGTCGAAAACCAAAGTATCTCTCTGCATTTGCTTATTTTTTATGAGGTAATTAAACCTCTTTTAAAAATTGAGGCGCAAAAATAACAGTTGGAAGTGAGTAGGCAATAAAATTTAATTATTTATATAATCAAAGGGCATCTCCTCCTACATTTTATTTAATTATTAGTTGGCATAAAGTCAATTAACTGTTTAATTAATCAACCAAAATATTAAATAAATGCCTACCCTAATTAATATCTTTTCTTCTTATTTTAATCTGAATAGCATTTTCAAGTGGGGTATTAGATACAAAAATCAAATATCCTCCACCGCCTGCACCACTAAGTTTCCAACCAGCAACCTTATGTTTATAAGCTTCTATCTGAGATAAAATATCTTGACTTACCATGTGAGGAAACATTTTGATCTGTGCATCAAAAGATGCAGTAAAAGCCTGTCCAAAGGCAAAAACATCTTTTTCCAATATTGCATTCCAACAATCTTCTGTGGCATCTGCCAATGCTTTTGCTCCTTCCTGGGTAATATTTGTATCATCCAAAACAGAATAACTAGAATGTCGAGGGCCAAGCGTAACCAGAAACAAATGACTTTCTATCCAACTGATGATAGATTCATCATACACAGATTCTATTTTATGAGGCCAATATTCACCATTATAATGAAGCTTATTCAAACAAGGCAAAACGATGCCTAAAGAATCTTGGCTGCCTGCAATAAGCTTTGTGCCAGGAGGATTCTCGTAGGTAAATAAAACTTTTGCAAGCTTTTCTTTATCGCCAGATGGAATTTCAGTTCTCCATAATTCTATGGCTTTATTGCGGGTGCTAGAAGACATTCCACTCCTATTATTAAATTCCATAGTTGGCTCAATGGAAACAGTAAGCACGGGACCTGGATAAAATTTAGAAACAAAAGGTTGATCGAGCCATCCGCCAGCCAAATCTATACGAAACGGAATAAGGCATTCTGTGCGCAAACTCGTAGTAGAGCGTACTGGCAAATCGCCATGCGGAACACGCGCAAAAACTTTATACTCAATGCCTTTTTCAGCACAAATTCTTGCCTTATCGGGTGTAGAACCATCTTCATTTACCAAGAATACGTCTGGCTTTATTTCTTCTAATTCTTCTAAAAAGTCGATGATGCCATAACCTTTATTGATACGACACTCTTTTACTGCCGATAAGTTTTCGAGCATGTATTTACGTTCGTATTGATGATTTACAGGATATCGACCCTTCAATTGGAAAACATTTTCATCATTTCCGATGCAAGCATATACATCTCCCAACTTTTTGCCTTCATTCAAAAACGCCACATGACCACTATGCATGAGGTCGAAGCAACCCGTTACCATTACCTTTTTCTGATTACCCATTGTTTCTTTAATTACCTGACGAAAATAGCTAAGAGTTATATACAATGTAAATACATTATAAAAATGTTACAAACAATTTTTGGCTTTTGCAGGCAATATGTAAAAATTGTTCAGTTGAACCGAAGTTCCGTAAGCCCTTCCGGAAGAAATGTTCAATTGAACGGAGGTTCGGTAAGCCTGAACGGAAAGTCCGTAAGCCCTTACCGAAGTTCGGTAAGGGCTTACGGAAGAAATATTCAGTTGAACGGAAGTTGCGGAAGCTTGGACGGAAGTTGTGTAAGCCCTTACGAAGGTTCCGTTCAGCTGGACAATTGCGGTATTTTAATGCCTGTTTTTCAAAAGCCAGGCTAATTCCTATCATCTAAAAACAAATTTCTCTATAACGTTTTTGCAAATCAAACTTTCAACTCCCTACTTTTACGCTTTCTGATTCATTTAAACAACTAGCTTAATACAACATACATGTCATCATTTATAGTACGAGGAGGTAATAAATTGAAGGGAACCATCGTTCCTCAAGGGGCAAAAAATGAGGCTCTTCAAATAATAAGTGCCGTTTTATTGACTGCATCTCCAGTAAAAATCAATAATATCCCAGACATCTTAGATGTAAACTTACTCATAGAACTGTTGGAAGATATGGGCGTAAAAGTGAACAGGATAGATAGACATACCTGCATTTTTACAGCTGATGCTGTAGATACAGATTATTTTACATCGGAAGCTTTTAGGCAGAAAGGGGGCAAACTTAGAGGGTCGGTTTTATTGGCTGGACCCATGTTGGCTAGGTTTAAAAAAGCATATATCCCAAAACCTGGTGGAGATAAAATAGGAAGAAGAAGGCTGGATACGCACATAATTGGCTTTGAAAAACTAGGAGCTAAGTTTGAATATGATGATAGTAAGCACGTTTTTAAACTGACAGCACCTCATTTGAAGGGAGCCTTTATGCTGCTGGATGAACCTTCTGTTACTGGTACTGCAAACATTGTTATGGCAGCAGTTTTGGCCGAAGGAATTACCACCATTTACAATGCAGCCTGCGAGCCATATCTACAACAACTTTGCAATATGCTTAGCAGAATGGGCGCAAAGATTTCTGGGATAGGAAGTAATCTTTTGGTGATAGAAGGCGTTAGCGAACTGCAGGGAACCGAGCACGCGATGCTGCCAGATATGATAGAAGTAGGCAGTTTTATTGGTCTTGCCGCTATGACACAGAGTGAGATTACCATTAAAGGTGCAGGTGTAAATCATCTTGGAATGATACCTGAAAAGTTTGCTCAGATGGGGATTCAGTTCGATATTAACGGTGATGATATTCATGTTCCTGCACAAGATAGTTATGAGGTTACGACCTATATGGATGGCGGAATTTTGACTATTTACGATCATCCTTGGCCAGGGTTTACGCCCGATTTGATAAGCATTATGCTTGTAATAGCAACACAAGCAAGAGGAAGCGTTCTTATTCATCAAAAAATGTTTGAAAGTCGCTTATTCTTTGTAGACAAATTGATAGACATGGGGGCGCAGATTATATTGTGCGACCCTCACCGTGCAACCGTAATAGGTTTGGGCAGAAAATACGCACTGAGAGGTATTACCATGACCAGCCCAGATATACGTGCGGGGCAGGCTCTTTTGATTGCAGCATTGAGTGCTGAAGGGAAAAGTACCATACAGAATATTGAGCAGATAGACAGAGGATATCAGAATATAGATACCCGACTCAGGGCATTGGGCGCAGATATAGAGAGAGCATAGAAAGAATCGAAAATCGGAAGAAACGGGAATCGCTAGTGTTTAACAACCAGAACTTACGACTTTCGTTCTTAACGAGCAACGACTAAGTAGAAAACGAAAGGTTGATGATTCATTCTCTAATTCAATCATAAATATGGTATTAGTAACAGGAAGTAGCGGATTGGTAGGAAGTCATTTAATTTCTTTTCTTTTAAAAGAAGGAGGGAAGGTAAGGGCTATGTACCACTCCAAACATCCTGAAATAGTACATCAAAACCTTGAATGGTTTAAAGGAGATATCCTTGATGTATTGGATTTAGAAGATGCCATGAAAGATGTAGCACAAGTATATCATTGTGCGGCAATAGTTTCTTTCAATCCAAAAGATAAAGAATTATTATATAAAACAAACGTAGAAGGAACGGCTAATGTGGTAAATGCATGCTTGGATGGCGGTATAGAAAAGCTGTTGTACGTAAGCTCGGTGGCCGCACTTGGAAGAACAAGGGAGGATAAGCCAATTGATGAAACCATGACTTGGAGCGAGGCTACTGGCAATAGTGAGTACGGGAAAACCAAGTATTTGGCCGAAATGGAAGTATGGAGAGGAATTGGTGAAGGACTAAATGCCGTAATTATAAACCCTACCATTATTCTTGGTGCAGCGGATTGGAATAAAGGAAGTGCGGGTATATTTAAATCTGTGTATAATGAGTTTCCTTGGTTTACTAATGGAATATCGGGCTTTGTAGATGTGGCAGATGTGGTAAAAGCAATGGTGTTACTAATGAATAGCAATATTGTGGCTCAAAGATTTATTGCGAATGGAGATAATGTGAGTTATAAAGATTTATTCACGATGATAGCCGTTGCTTTTGGCAAGAAACCTCCCACTAAGAAAGTAACAAAAACCATTGCCGAAATAGTTTGGAGAGTGGAAGCGATAAAAGGTTTTATTACGGGAAAGAAACCATTACTAACCAAAGAAACAGCCCATACTGCACAACTAAAAGTACACTTCAATAATGGTAAACTGTTAAAAGCATTGCCTGCATTGCAATACACACCTCTAAATATTTCTGTAAATAGAATCTGTTTAGAGTTAAAACAAATCCATAACCTAAAGTAAACTTACTTTTTTGCTTCTTCTGCTAAATATTTTTCTAGTGCTGTAACCATGCTTGGGGCTTGAGGAACAGGTGCTTTAATACCAACATTTAATCCTGCTTCTATTACTGCCTTGCTAGTATTCTCACCAAAAGTTCCAAGTATTGTTCCGTTTTGTCTGTATTCTGGAAAATTATCTATTAAACTTTTTAGCCCACTAGGCGTAAATAGGCAAATAACATCAAACTCATGTTCGTCTAGCAAAGGTTTAATGTCATTACTTACACTACGATACATAAATGCAAGGCTAAAGTCGCATTTGTTTGTTTTGAGCCAAGTTACAATTTCACTGTCTTGCTGGTTTTCGCTACACACGTACAAGAAACTTTGGTTGTCCTTGTGTTTGTTTATCACGTCAAACAGGCTTTTATTATTGGCGGTAGCACCAAAGAAAACTTTTCTTTTTCTATAAAGAATAAACTTTTGTAGATACAAAGCAACTGATTCAGTAGTACAGAAATACTTAGTTTCCTGATCTATTGTACGCTTCATATCTTCATTCATCCTAAAATAATGATCTATCGCATTGCGACTAGTAAAAATTATTGAGGAGTATTTAGCTAAATCTATCTTTTGTTTTCTGAATTCTTTGGCCGTTATTCCTTCTATTTTTATGAATGGATAAAACACAAGTTCTACAGGAAACTTACGTTGCAATTCAAAATACGGGGACTTGTCGCTATCTGGTCTAGCTTGAGATATTAATATCTTCTTCGAAATATTTTCAGTAACGGGCTTGTTCTCTTCCTTCGTAACCATTCTTCTTATCTAAGGTTGTGCAAAATTATATGCTGGTGGTTATTAAATTGAAAACTGCTTTGAAAATAAGTAACAATGGCAATATCTCAACGGCGCAAAGGTATAGGAAAAAATGCAAGGGGTGAAAGCTAAGCTCATTTCTTAATGAACTCATTGCAACAAAATACCTATACAGTAGTACCAACCCAAAAAGACAATAGGTTGCCATCAATCCAATTGATGCAATTTCACCACCCGTAAATGTTAATATGAATAAAAATGGAAGTAGCAATATAGCAGTTATTTTATTGCTCAAAAAAACAACAAAGGTGTAAGATTCCATTGCCTCACGCGCATTAAACACCCAACCGATGAAGTTTAGAAAGGTGTATTTAAATAAATATACGCCACCTACTAGTGCCAAAGCGTATAATAAAACCTGCCAAAATTTTATATGAATGAAGCCTTTATTGTGTAAAACGATGGTTAGATAGAAGGCAAGACATACAATGAAAACTATATTTAATATCAGTGAGGATATTTTGCTATTTGTAATTTGCTCAATTGCTTGCTTTTGACGATATGATTTTTGAAATAGTAATGAAAAGATATTAATAAAATACCGAGGAAAAATTGTTCTTGTTAGTGCTACGATGGCTACCAGACCTACTAATATATAAAACATCATTTCCTTTCCCTCAGCATTCCGCTCTTTTTCCATCAGTGCAACAGCCCTTAAGCCAACAGGAATATAAGATCCGCCAAATACGCTTGCATACGATGAGGTGTCTTTTTTATTTGCGGCTAAGGCAATGCTTCTTTTAATGGAATCTACCCTTATCGAGTCTACTCTTTTCTGTACCAATAACAAAGAGTCTTTTAGCTTTACAGAATCAATTGCAAGAGTATTTGGATTTGCAGCCGAAAAAGTGTCTTTGATATTTGGTGTGAGCCTACTAGCAGAAGAGTCTTTCTTAGTAACAAGTTTTCTTATTGGCTTTATGATGGGTTTTGCATCTAACGTTTTTGCAACTAAGTCTTGCGTAACAGAATCTTGTTGGGCATTTGCTTGTACAACAAATGCTAGGAAGCAAAATAAAGTGAATATTTTTCTGTAAAAACGCATCGAAACAAAAATAGGAGTTTAACAAACAAAGTTGTTTAGTTTATATTTTTATAACAGTTATTAATTGTTTACAGACTCTCTATTTTAGAAAAACAAATGCTTAAGTATTTTCATCTTGATACACAGAAAAACAAACGCCCCGAAACATCACTGCTTCGGGGCGTTTTTGTTATTACTAAGCAAGGGTTACAACAAACCCTTGCCTGTTAAGTATTCTGCAATTTGAATAGCGTTAGTAGCAGCACCCTTCCTAAGGTTATCGCTCACTATCCACATGTTCAATGTTTTTGGTTGAGACTCATCCCTACGTAAACGACCTACAAACACATCGTCCTTTTCGTGTGCCCATAAAGGCATTGGATAAAACTGTTCAGCATCATTTTGTTGCAAAACAATTCCTGGAGCGGCAGCTAATAAAGCTTTTACCTCATCCAAATCAAATTCATTTTCAAACTCTACATTTACGCTTTCGCTATGTCCGCCTACAACAGGAATACGAACTGTGGTAGCAGTAACTTTGATGTTATCATCCTGCATGATTTTACCTGTTTCTTTCACCATTTTCATTTCCTCTTTGGTGTAGCCATTTTCTAGGAACACATCAATTTGAGGAATAACATTCAGGTCAATTTGATATTTGTAAGCCATTTCGCCTTGAATGCCTTTTCTTTCGTTGAACAATTGATCAACGGCAGCTTTACCAGTACCGGTAACACTTTGGTAAGTGCTTACAACCACTCTTTTAATCTTATATTTTGTATGCAAAGGCTGCAAAGCAACCACCATCTGGATGGTGCTACAGTTTGGATTGGCAATAATTTTATCTTCAGCAGTCAATACATCAGCATTTACTTCTGGCACTACTAATTTCTTGGTAGGATCCATACGCCAAGCGCTACTATTATCAATAACAGTAATGCCAGCAGCAGCAAACTTTGGTGCCCACTCGGTAGAAGTTCCGCCACCAGCAGAAAAAATAGCAACAGCAGGTTTAGCATCAATACCAGCTTGCAATCCTACCACTGTGTACTTTTTACCTTTAAACTCCACTTCTTTTCCCACAGAGCGTTCAGACGCTACGGGTACTAGTTCTGTTACTGGGAAGTTTCTTTCGGCAAGCACTTCCAACATTTTTGTGCCTACCAGGCCTGTGGCCCCAACTACGGCTACTTTCATTTTCTGTTTCTCCTTTTTGCTGTCTATCAAACAGCTTTTTTATTAGTGATTGATTAAAAACAAAACAGCCTCCCCAGTGTGGGAAGGCTGCTGTTATATTTTAAGTACACAAACGACTAAGCCTTCCCTTGCGAGAATACCTTTATTGTCTTTATTGTGTTTGTACTATTTATCATTGCGGGGCAAATATATAATTTGAATTTAATTGGAACAAAAAAAATTATTTCGCCATATATAAAGTTGTCAGGTGTTTGAGACCTGATGGGTTTTTATTTTATTGTTGTTGGTCAAAAGACACAACAACGGCGAGTGGATGGATAAATGACGAAAGAGGAATTAATTTATTACTTTTCCAATTCTTAATACTCCAATAAGGTTAAAATCTATTACTTTTCTTAAATGATTATCCCAAATTGAGAAGTCATGATAACCTAGTATATTATCAATACTCTTATTGATTTCAATTCTATTAACTTGTACAGAACCTTGCCTTGTCCATGCTATTAATAATTCTGATTCAGTAAAATGATTATTGATAATTTCATAAACAAGAAGTTTGTTGATGTTATTTCCATCGCCAAAATAAATCCACTCACTGTCATTTGATATTTTAGTCCAACTAACTTTTCCAATTAATTTTCTACACGCTATATAAATTAGTTTTGAATCCATCCCTAAAATCTATTTTCTTTCCCAAACATGGTTAACTAATTAGGTTTATTCGTTTACAAATATAAAAGAAAAGCATTCACAGATTTTCGGGCTATAGGGACAAGGCATTGCCTTGTCTCTACCATAAAATCATCTCGGCGACAACTTCGCGGCTGTTCGGGATGCGCTTCACTTTAAGATGTACTAACAGCAAATGCTAAGATCAAGCATAGCTGAAATTATTGTTTTATTGATTAAAAGTTTGAAATAGATTATTGATTAAACGATTTGAATGATATTAATGATTGATTACCTTGATTTCAATGGAATTTACACGACAATTTTTCGTTAACAAATATCCTTTTTTAAGTCCTAGATGGAAAAATGAGTGAAATAGATGGTGTTTTTTTGAAGTGTGGTATAGTATATTTAAAGTTGGCAGGGTTTTATTCGTCAAATTGTATGCTACCCTGTCACACAAAAGTGCTTCCCGCGAACGTGTGTATGCTACCCTGTCACGTAAATACGCTTCCCACTCACTTCGATGAAGATTTTTTAAGCTCGTCTGTAGTTTATTTGAAGTGAAATGAGCGAAATTTACTAGAGAAAAGGGTAGGGAAAGGACAAGGTGGAGGAGGATGAATATGATATTGAGTTATATGATGGAGATAGTATTGGCCTTTTTGAATGCAAAAAAATAAGGTTCAAACTTTATGTCTGAACCTTATTTGTAAGCTATAAAATTAAAACTTTTCTACAAAGTCCGCTTCACTTCTTCTTGTTCGTAAGCAATGATGCTATCATTCACTGCAAGGTCGCTAAAGCCTTTAACGGTCAATCCGCACTCGTAACCATTGTTTACTTCCTTCATATCATCTTTAAAGCGTTTCAAGCTACCAAGCTCTGCAAAACCACCTTCTTGTCGAGGATAAACTAGGATGCCATCACGGAATACACGGATTTTATGTTCACGTTTAATCTTTCCTTCCTGAACATAACAACCTGCAACAGTTGCCTTATCAAATTTATAAACTTCTCTTACCTCTACTGTTGCAACTTCTTTTTCTTCAACCTTAGGTTCTAGCATACCTTCCATCGCACTACGTATTTCGTCGATAGCAGTATAGATGATAGAGTACATTTTAACCTGTACACCTTCGTTTTCTGCTAATTTATTAGCTTGAGAAGAAGGACGAACATTGAACCCGATAACAATAGCATCGGAAGCCGCAGCCAACAATACATCACTTTCAGAAATCTGACCTACGGCTTTATGTACCACACGGATAGCAATTTCTTGGTTAGAAAGTTTTTGCAATGAATCGCTCAATGCCTCAACAGATCCATCCACGTCGCCCTTGATGATAATATTAAGTTCTTTAAAGTTGCCCAATGCCAAACGACGACCAATTTCATCTAAAGTAATGTGTTTCCTTGCACGTAAACCTTGCTCACGTGAAATTTGAGCACGCTTAGTTGCAATTTCTTTTGCTTCGCTTTCGTCGGTGTAAATCTTAAATTTCTCACCCGCTTGAGGCGCACCATTCAAACCAAGAATTACAACCGGTGTTGATGGCGGTGCCTCGGTAACACGTTGGTTACGCTCATTGAACATTGCCTTTACTCTACCAAAATACTGACCAGAAACCATCAAGTCGCCCTGACGAAGTGTTCCATTTTGTACAAGAATGGTAGCGACAAATCCACGACCTTTATCCAAAGAAGCCTCAATGATTGATCCTGTAGCATCTCTCTTAGGATTAGCTTTTACATCTAATAATTCAGCTTCTAATAATATTTTTTCTAATAATAAATCAACGTTTAATCCCTTCTTAGCTGCCAACTCCTGACTTTGATATTTACCACCCCAACTTTCTACCAAGATGTTCATACCGGCCAATTGTTCGTAAATCTTTTGAGGATTAGCACCGTCTTTATCCATTTTATTTACGGCAAAGATCATTGGTACACCTGCCGCTTGAGCGTGGCTGATAGCTTCTCTTGTTTGAGGCATCACCGCATCGTCCGCAGCAACTACAATCACCGCAATATCTGTAATCTTGGCACCTCTTGCACGCATGGCAGTAAAGGCTTCGTGACCAGGAGTATCTAAGAAAGTAATTGCTTTTCCATTAGGAAGGGTAACCTCATAAGCACCAATATGCTGTGTGATACCACCCGCTTCACCAGCTACCACATTTGCACTACGGATATAATCCAATAGGGATGTTTTACCATGATCCACGTGTCCCATGATAGTAACTATTGGAGGACGTGTTTCAGATTCGGCTAGATCTTCTTCTTCCTCTTCTTCATCCATTTCGTCAATATCATCAACACCGATAAATTCGACTTCATAATCAAATTCGCTTGCAACCAATTCAATTACTTCCGCATCCAAACGTTGATTGATGCTCACCATAATGCCAAGTCCCATACACTTGCCAATAACCTCAGCAAAGCTTACATCCATTAGATTTGCCAACTCACTCACGGTTACAAACTCTGTAACTTGTAGTTTGTTGTCATCACCATCCATGTCGTTCATTGCCTCGGCAGCTTCGTCACGTTTTGCACGACGATATTTAGCTTTCAGACTCTTACCTCTACCGCCACCACCAGCAAGTTTGGCTTGGGTTTCCTTAATCTTATCTTGAATTTCTTTAGCGTCAATTTCCTTATTATCATCTCTGCGTCCAGAAGTTCTACCACCACCAGCTCTATTAAATCCGCCGCCACCAGGCCTATCTCTATTAAATCCTCCACCGCCTTGACCGCCACGGTTATTGTTATTATTTGCTGCTACAACTGGTCTACTAGCCCTTGCATCTTGTGCAGGAGACTGATAGGGAGCCGCTGTTCTGTCTCTATTGAAACCACCGCCACCTTGCTGTGGACCTCTGTTCTGGAAATTGCCTGGCGGACGACCTTGACCACCTTGTGAACCTTGATGAGGCAGACCAGCTTGATGTGGTTGACCTTGTGTAGGATGATTATGTTGTTGATGACCATGTGGAGGATGATTGTGATTGCCTCCTACACGCCTATTATCAACAGGAATTCTTTTTCTCTTCTTTCTATCTTCAGCACTACTAGGCTTTGGCCTTGTATCGCTATCGATAGGCAATTCAATTTTACCTAAAATCTTAGGCCCAGTAATTTTTTCTGCTTGAATATTTTCTATGACTACACCTGTATTTTCAGGAGTAGCCTCTTGTACAGGCGTTTCTATTTTCTGTTCTACTACTACAACAGGTTCAACCTTTGGAGCAGGAACGTGTTCCTCTTTTCTAGAAACTGGCTCACTGAATGCTGGAATAACATTTGGGATAGTAGTTGGTTTCTCTTCTACTATTATAATAGGTTCAATGACTGCTACAGGTGCAACAGGTATTTCTTTTACAATTATTGGTGTAGGTTCTATGGGTTTAATTTCTTCCTCTTTTTTTACAAAACCTTTTTTTGGTCTTGTAGAGAAGTCAATAGCAGATAAATCTATCTTAGTAAGAATTTTTGGCCCTTCAAGTTCTGGGGCTTCAATTTTAGTTATTGTATTTTCCTTAGTTTCTTCACTTTTATTCTCAGCTACTATTTCTTTCACTGTTGTTTCGGTGAAAACTTCAGGCGCTTTTCCTATTTGTACCTGAACTGGAACTACCACCTCTACAGGTTTAAATACTTCAGGCGGAGAAGCTGGTACTGGCTTAGATACAACAACTTCAGCTACTACAACAACTGGAGCAATTGGTTGGGGCTCTAGTTTAACCTCTTCTTTGGGTTGCGCTTTTTTCTCCTCACGCTTGAAAGAAATTTCTTCCTCATCGCGCCTTTTTCGCTCACTTTGTTGACTTTTTGGTATTTCTACCAAATCTGCTTTATTCTTAGCTTGTTTGTCATTTTGGAACTCAGCTTGTAAGGAGTGGTACATAGCCTCAGTGAGCTTTGCTGTAGGCTTAAGTTCATCCTTATTGAATCCTTTTTTAGACAAAAAGTCAATAAGGGTATCTTGTCCCACATTAAACTCTTTAGCTGCTGCTAATAACCTCGGTAATTTCAGTTCTGACATTCAGTGCTTTTTAATCCACAAGCTATGAAAACAATCAATTTGTCATAGCCATTTGTATATTTTTTTATGAAAAACAAATATTTAATTATTAAGTACCCTTAATTCAATATTGAACCACAAAGTAACCTTATAAATTTTGAATAATAAATAGTTTATTCTTCTTCTCTTTCAAATTCTTCTTTCAATATTTTAATTACATCTGCAATAGTTTCTTTTTCTAGATCGGTACGTCTTTCTAATTCGCTAGGAGTAAGAGACAAAACACTACGGGCAGTATCACAACCAACACGCTTAAATTCGTCTATAATCCAAGGTTCAATTTCGTCAATAAATTCATCTAAGTCAATGTCGAATTCATTTGTTTTTTCTTCATCTTCTCTGAATGCATCTATTTCGTAACCTGTCAATTCGCAAGCTAATTTTATGTTTACACCTCTTCTTCCAATAGCCAAAGAAACTTGATCAGCTTTTAGGTAAACATCCACTTGTTTTTTAGCTTCATCAATACGCATGTAGCTAATTTTTGCTGGTGTCAATGAACGTTGAATTAATAACTGAACATTAGTAGTAAAGTTAATTACATCAATATTCTCGTTTTTCAATTCTCTAACAATACCATGAATACGACTTCCCTTCATCCCAACACAAGCACCTACTGGATCAATTCTGTCATCATAACTTTCAACAGCAACTTTAGCTCTTTCACCAGGTTCTCTTACAATCTTTTTAATGGCAATTAGACCGTCATATATTTCTGGAACTTCTATTTCAAGTAATTTAGATAAGAAAGTAGGACTTGTTCTAGATAGGATAATAACAGGATTATTATTTTTTACATCAACCCTAACTATTACTGCTCTAGCATTTTCTCCTTTCTTGAAGAAGTCGTTGCCTATTTGTTCTGACTTAGGTAATATTAGTTCATTACCTTCTTCATCTAATAATAAAACCTCTTTTTTCCATACTTGATAAACTTCGGCAGAAATAATTTCACCAATTCTATCTTCATATTTTTTAACTAACGCACTCTTTTTAAGATCGCCAATTCTACTAGCCAATGTTTGCTTCGCAGCCAAAATAGCACGACGACCAAAATCAAGCATATCTACTTCTTCATATAATTCTTCACCAACTTCAAAATCGGGTTCTATCTTGGTTGCTTCAGAGTATGATACTTCTTCATTTGGATCCATCACATCACCATCTTCTACTATCATTCTACGACGAATGATTTCTAAATCCCCTTTCTCAGCATTTACGATTACATCAAAATTTTCATCACTACCATATTTCTTCCGAAGCAATGTTTTGAATACGTCTTCCACAACTTTCATCATCGTGGGACGATCTAGTTTCTCAGCATCTTTAAAATCCTGAAACGCATCAATTAAGTTTATACTTGCCATAATCTAAAAATCTATTTTTGGAATGTACTTTAAAATTTGATTTGAACTATTGCCGACTTTATATTGGCAAATGGAATTACTACTTGCTGTACTACAGCCTTTTTGCCTTTACCCTCAGTTTGTTCAATAATGATGTCATCCTCTGCAACAGTCAACAAAGTGCCTATTTTCGATGTATCATCTTTAAAAATAATTTCAATGTCTCTGCCTATATTTTTTGTGTATTGTCTGTGCAACTTTAGGGGTTCAGTTACGCCCGGACTTGATACCTCAAGACTGAAATCACCTTCGGGATAGATTAGCGCCTCTTCGATTGTTTTATATAATTTTCTGTTGATTCTTTTGCATGAATCAATAGAAAAACCATTATCCCCATCAATAAAAACTTTGATGTTATTCGTAGGTTTAATTTTAAGACTAACTAAAAAAAGTTCAGGAAACTCTGTTAGTATTTCTTCTAACCACGATTGTATTTGTTGTAATGTATCCGCTGCCATAGATATAAATAAGAAGGGAACGATAGTCGTTCCCTCTTTTTTCTTCGCTGCAAATGTAGAGTAATGTTGTTATATTTCAAATAAAAACTAAACGAACTGAAAAAGAGACCTAAATATGAAGTATAAAAGTGTGTTTAGTTGGCTAAATCTGAACGAAAATGGCCTAAAAAAAATTGGCCCCGATAAAAATCGGAGCCGCAACCAAAACTAACTGCTTATGAGAAAAACTTTAAATAATTTATTTGCTTTCTATAATTCTAAAATAACAAACCCAATGCCAAAAGAATTTAAAATTGCTAACGAAATGTTGATTTATTTTAGTTTTCGGTGAAAGCACATTCTAAATCAGCGGATGAGTGCTTCAAACGTGATTATTTACTGAGATGAATAAGATACCCTACACACAAAGTTGCCTCTGCTGACTTATTTTCACCATCAATTTTATTTCGTTGCATATTATTAAAACCAAAAGTTCCATTCAGATTCGCAAAGAGTTCCCCAAAACTGTTTGTAAGCGTAACACCAATTCCACCTTGAAAACCATAATTAATATCTTCTAGCCTATCCTGTACGTTCTGTTCCTGATTTAGGTTTAGCGGAAAAGGTGTAATAGGATTTGTATAAGCAGCATCGGTGTAAACTTTTCCCGTACCACTAGTTTTTATATTGCCGTAAACTAATAACCCTACAAATGGACCACCATTAACAAAGAAATTAATTTTACCATTTTGGCGTATGTAGTATTTTAACATCATGGGGATCTCTACATATTTTATTTTGATATTGCTTTCAAAATTGGCGTACATAAAGTCAGGAAAATTGTATCGAGTAAGGTTCAGGTTTTCGTAAGCACTCTTTGGTATAACCTGACTGCCGTTTTTTCTTATACTAATTGTTGCGTAATTCAATTCATTCAGCAATGACCATTTTTTATTTAATCCAGTTTCAAGTACAAAGCCAAAACAAGGTGCCAATTGGTTCTTATATCCATCCATAACAGGATTAGCGCTGTTTAAGCCAATGCCCGGAATGGCTGTACCCATCTTTATTCCTAAAGATATTTTTGCCTGTGCAATCGATTCATTAACACCCAAACAGGTTATAAAAGCAAATAAAACAGCATATCTCATTAAAATCAATTTTAAATAGAGGCAATGTATGAACTTAGCACCTTACAAGAACAATAAATATATGTGGACGATAGAAAACAATTGCCTTTACAAAGAATTTATCTTCAAGAATTTTGCCGATGCTTTTACTTTCATAACAAAAGTAGCAGCAGAAGCAGAACGGCTAAATCATCATCCACGTTGGACAAATACCTACAACAAGGTGCAAATTTGGTTAAATACACACGATGCTGGAGATGTTATTACAGACCAAGACTATCAATTATCCAAAGCAATAGATGCCTGTCTGTAAATTATTGCTGCATGTCTCAACAATTCGAAATGGGTTCCCAGATTCTCGTTATTTGGGATGAGGGTCAAAAAAAAGTGTAGTGCATCCTCAAATGATGTGTCCTAAAATGAAGTCTGTTTGTTTTTTTCCTGTACAAAAAAAGCCCGTCAGGCACTAAACCCAACGGACTTTCAAACTAAATAAATTAAAACCACTACGCTAAAGCTTCACCATCGCAAAATTCCTTACCCCAATAACGCCAGTAAAAATATGGTGAATAACAATCTGAGAAACATACCCAGGTACAGTAACTTCAAGTTGATAAATCTTTGTACCCACAGGGCTCATCTCATACTTACCCAAAAGGTCAGTAGTAGCACTCTTAGCAGCCCCCAAAATTTTAATCGTCGCTCCATAAATTGGTTCGCCAGTCGCCACATCTGTCACAACCCCATATACGCCACTATGGTGTATTCCAATGTGTTGCGCTTCTGCATTAAGATGATAGCTTGCCACAAAATCTGGGTTTACCACTTCAAATTCATCAATAAGCAAATCAAAAGTATGCAGGCTTGTTTGCAACACCTTAATAGCCGAATTAATATTTTTATTCGCAATATCGCTCGTTTTTATAATGCTTCCAGCCACACCAATACTAGCATTATAAGTAGTAGCATTTGCCAATTGCGTAGCAAGTTTTACCGATGTAATGCCATAAGGAATAAATAAAACATTAGTAATAAAAGGGTTTACAGCGGCAATAATATTTATTACAAACGGCAAAACATCCGCTTCCTTCTTCCTCAATATTTCCGAAACACTCACATTCACAGCCACCTCTAGTATATTATCACCAGTTTTAATGGCAAAAGCTTTGGCTTTTTTACAAATCAAGCCCATTTCCTTCGCTATCTTTTCCTTATCCACAAATTTTTCAGTAGTTACACCTGTAGAAAGTGCTCCTTTATTAGGTATAAGTAAATCTAACTTTATAAAATCACTATGATAAATAACAACCTCATCTTTAAATGGTGTAAAAGTGTTAATAACAACAACACTACTTGGAAGATTAAAAAGGTCGTCTAGACTTTTAAAACGCCTGTATTCATTCGATTGACCTAAATTCAACATAACCTTAAAATTTTAATGATAAATAATGATATTCCCCGAAACCGTTTGACTATTAACTTTTACGCTTGACTTTCTACTTTCAATTCTCAATTCTGTTCTGACTTTCTAGGTTTTTGCGCTATTGCAACGTGACAAGTCCGGGGAGGACCACTATTTTGGTTGTTATGCGAGGGACGTTGTGTGTTATTTTTTTAAAATTGATGAAACTTTGTATGCCATTGAATGCTTCACATATACCAATGATGAAGCTTCGTATACCGATGAACGCTTCACATATACCAATGATGAAGCTTTGTATGCCAATGAAAGCTCCACACATGCCAATGATGAAGCTTCGTATGCCAATGAAAGCTTCACATATACCAATGATGAAGCTTCGTGTACCAATGAAAGCTTCATACATACCAATGAATGAACATCGTATGCCAATGAAAGCTTTTTGTCAGCCAATAAAAGAACTCAAAGGGTGTAATGTACCTTTTTGAAACGAAAGGAGCCATTATTCTTTTATAAATAGTTTATCCCAGATTACGCAATAGCCCGTTACTGCGCAATCTGGGTTAAACGTTAGCTATCCAACTATAATTCAGTAAGTCTCTTATAAAGAAATATCTCTAGTAATCGGTAGCGGCTAATCAACCCCATTTCTAGGTAAGCGTCAAAAACAAAAAAGACGCCCCCTTCGTTAAGGAGCGTCTTTTATAACTTAAATTAGTTTTCTTTTTTAATTAATGAAAGTCAAGCCAATCAATTAGCAATTTACAATTGTAGCACTACTTTGTCGAAGAATACTTCCACCAATTTCCTAAACTGCTGCAGTTTTTATAAGCCTCATCAATATTTATGTAGTAAGTAGGCAAATGTTCCTGAAACCATTTAGCTAGTGCATTACGCTTTTTTTCTTCTAATGCCCTATCCGCAACTCTATTATAATCTTCCTTTAGGTTTTCACGATGGGGTTGTGTTCTGTTTTTCAAGTAAACAATGCGCACCATCTTTCTGCCTCTTTCATCGGTATAAGAACTAGGCTTTGATATATCGCCTGGCTTCAAATTCTTCAGTGTTATCACAAGATCTTTATCCAATTGATCAATATTTAAAAACGAAGAACCATCTCTTGCAGTTATAGTACCTCCATTAAATTTACTGCTTTCATCATCACTAAACTTATCTACCGCCTCGCCAAAACTTAAGAACCCATTCTGAACAATCGTTCTAGCAGAGTCTAGTTTCTTTACAGATATTTTAATTTCATCTTCAGTAACCTGAGGTATTTTTAGCAAATGCCTCACCACTGCATCATCGCCTGCCCTACTCACCATCTGTATTAAATGAAAGCCAAACTTAGTCTTTACCACATTAGAAATCTGACCTTCTTTCAGCCTAAAAGCAGACGAAGTAAACGTTGGGTCAAATTCTTTACTGGTACGGTTAAGATTATATTGCCCCCCATTATCCTTACTTCCCGGATCTTCAGAATAAAGCTTACACAATTGGTCAAACTTCTTTACGCCACTCTCCGCTTGGCGCTTATACTCATACAATTGTTTTACACAATATTCTTCTATTTCCTTACTCGCTTTGGGTTGAGAAAGTATTTGGTTTATCTGAATTTCACTTTCATAAAATGGCAAACTATCCTTCGGAATCTTATCATAATAAGCCTTTACTTCTACTGGAGAAATCTTGATGTTCTCCAATATTTTACCCCTCATCTGGTCGGCAAGTTTGCGTTCTTTAAAAGGGATTCTAAAATCTTCTTTAATCTGATACACCGTTCTTCCTGCCACCTCCTCTAGCACTTCTTTAGAGCCATAAGCATTAATGAACCCTCTAATTTGATTATCTAGCCCCGCCTCAATATCGTCTTCACTAACTATCAAAGAGTCCTTTTCTGCCTGAAGTACCAATGCCTTTTGTATGAGTTGTCCTTCCAAAAATGCACACTCAGGGTTAGCAGGTAATTGCGCTTCTTGTCCTTGTCTTTTATAATCAGCGATGGCATTATTAATGTCCGATAGCAAAACTATCTTGTCTCCAACCTGCCCTACTATCTTATCTGCCGTTACCTTCTTAGTTTGTGCTGAACCAGAAAGATAAATGGACAGTAATGTTATGCTTAATAAATATTTTTTCATGTTGATGAATTTGCTGTTAAGAAATGGGACGTTTAATTCCTTTAATCAAACTTCTTAACTTTTACATACCAGAAATCTCTGTAGCTCAAAATAAGGTTTACTTGCGCATAACGCTCTTCTATCAATCCTGCAGTTGTTGTGCCATGTACGCCCAATTCTACATTCAATTGAACGCCTAGATTGCTTCTTATTAAGTTTTTTCCTCCGCCAAATGTAAAGCCATAGTTTGCTATCTGTTGACCATTTACTTGCAAATAAGAGTTACTATAGAATACACCTGCTTGTAAAAAATGGCGTTCAAAGGTTAAGTCCCTGTATGTCTGCTTTTTAGATAACTCAAACCCTGCGGCCAAAAAATTACTATTCACCATTCTGTAATTGTATCCATGTACATTTAAATCGTTCAAGTTCTGGTAGGAATAATCCACCGCAAAAGTGTATTTATCCTTCAATTTAGCTGCAATACTTCCAGAATATTGAGCAGGAAGGGTAATGTCTTTTCCTTTAAAATCGGGATACGATGAAGTTGTATTTCCATCAGAAACAGACAAACTATAGCTGCCATTAATTGACTTTTTAAAGGTAGCTGTACCACCTAGAAGCAATTGCCAGTTATGATTGAGTTTAGTATGGTATTGAAATCCAGGTTTAAAATAGGGAGTGCCAATATCTATTTTTCTGGTAGTAACTAATGCACTGTCTATTCCTCCTCCCGGAGATATATTTTCTGTTTGGTTTAATTGTCCAAATAAATAAGAAGCCTGTAACCCAATAGATAATCCTTTGGTCAATTGATAACCATTAGATAAATACATTTGGCTCACATGCCCCGAACCTTGATAATAGGCACTTGTAGTATTGTTATTAGTACCTACAATGTATTTGTTGCTGTAGAATTGATAGCTAGTGTTGCTATAAGGAAGCAAACCAAATCCTACACCCCACTTTGGCAATGCTTTAATGGCTATTGATATCTTTTTTATCTGCAAATCAGAAGATGAATTGGCACTAGCTGAGATAGGTGTACCTGCGTATTGAACAAACTTGGCAGATGCAGACATCTCTATATTAAAAAACTTATCATCCAATGCACTGAGTGATGCTGCATTGGCGTTGTACAAGAACCTGTTTGAAGATAATGCCAATCCTGCATGCCCCATTCCCGAAGTTCTATCATAGCTGCTATGCTCAATGTCTCCAATACCAATAATGGAATAAGGAGAGTTGTTATTTTGTCCAAATACTACACAATTGAAGCAAATAATAGCAGCAATATTTAAAATAATTTTCTTTGTCATCATTCTTATTTGCTTATTGTGGCTGTATGGTTAAATAATAAATCTCTAGCTTAGTCGTATTCTTATTTTCTGGTAATAAATTCTTGTTGCCAATTATTATTCTAGAAAACTCGGTTGTTGAAGCAGCCGTAGGAGGCAATAATAACAACCCGTAATTATTACTCTGAGGGTTTGTTACAAGATTTTTTATGTAATTAGATACATCGTAAGTGTAAACGGTATTGTCATTGTAGGTATTATCCAAATAAAGGTTACCATTCTGTGTCTCTCCTGTTCCTCCTGCAACAAGAGGTGATCCCACATTATTTGTTATATCGGTACTACACAAACTTAATGAGGGAGGCAAGAAATAATGGGTATCATAAGATCCCCTCATTGGTACAACCTTTAGTTTGGCAGTTAATATTTTTACATAATTAGGCAATTTCAACAATTCTTTTATTGATGGGAACTTGATTCTTGCCATTACTCCCGAAGTATACTGAGAGAATGCTCTATTACCCATTGAGGCGCCAGAAATGATGTTGTTAAAATGATCAATCTTTTGTAATGGTGTTTTCAAATTGCTTCTATCGGTTTTTACAGCGTTAAAATGGTGTTGCTTGTTACCCAAAGTAAAATCAATGTGGTGTTTCTCTAAAGTATCCGAACCCGGCCTAGAAAAACTTAGCCTCATTGTTATATTGTCGGTGCAATTGATAATCATTTTAGCATCCGAATTGCTACTAATTCTTAATCCGTTAAAGTAATACAAGAAGTTATTATCGTTTTGTAAATCCTGATCGGAAGCATTCTTTAATTTCGACAAAAACTCACGCCCCAATGCATCATCCATTTTGATACTGATAGTATCCGAATAGAAAGTAGGATTCAAAAGGAAATCTCCAGAACCAATCACTTTAGGAAATACAGAGAAACTTTGTGTGTTATAGAATGCATATTGATTTTCAGGGAAATTAATTTGTTGCGACAGCCTGTTTACTTCCAGATGCAAAGGCTTTGTGGTGTCACCATAATAATTCTTATTCAATCTAAGAATCAAACGTAACGAATCAAAGCGGGCACTATCGTAACTCTTAGTGTAGGGAGGTGGAGTTAACTCGAAGTAAGATTTAGTATCTATCCTTCCAAAAGCCGAATCGGTGTATCCTCCCAGAAGGGTAATGCCAGAGGCAGATGTTTGGAAAGAATCTACAAACACTGTCGAAATATCAGTAGTAAAAGTATCCACCTTTACTATTTGGGTATACTGATTATCCAAATATTGAGTTCCATATTGTATATCTACTTTTTCACAAGCAGTGATATAAATTGAAATAAGTAAAGAAAACAAAAGAAACTGCCTTAACCGCATAAGATTGTATTAATTAATACCGCCAAAAGTAATAGAATACCTTTTAAGATTGGCAATACTATAATTACTGCCTGTTACAGAATTGTTACTTTGGACGAATAGTGTTATTATGCCGACAATTGGATATATTTCATCTGTTAACTAGCAGATATTAGCTAATTATTGCAAATCATTAAAATGAAGGATTATGTAAGTAGATTAAATTACCATTTCGTAGATATAATATCGCTATTAATCATTAAATTCTGTTCGAAAATCCATTTTAACTATTTGCCTAACATCGCCACTTATAATTTCAGCGAAAATTTTTAATAATGAAACTGATTAAGTATTTATTTTTCTTACCTGCAAGTGCGGTTCTTTTGTTCCTCGCCTGCAATCCTTCAACTACCAATCCTCTTACAGAAGGCAACTGGATTACTAGCTCTGAAAGTAATGCAAATGCAAGATATCAACCTGTAAGTTTTGTAATAGCCGATGTAGCTTATATTGGTACTGGATATGATGGTACTATTAGATATAATGATCTTTGGGCGGTAGATTCAACAGGTAGTTGGAAACAACAATTGGCTAGCCTTCCTCAAACAAGTACCGATTCTGCCCCATCAAGAAATGGCGCTGTTGCCTTCTCTATCGGAAGAAATGGTTACATAACTACTGGTACAGATGGCTACAACAAGTTCACAGATACTTGGGCTTATAATGTTGATAACAATTCTTGGTCTAAAAAAGCTCCATTTGCTAATGGCACTTTGCCTGGTAGATATGGTGCGTCTGCATTCTCTATCGGAAACTATGGCTACGTAACTTGTGGTTATGATAACAGTTATTTGAAAGATTTATGGCAATATGATCCTACAGCAGACAAATGGAACCTAAAAACAAGTGTAGGTGGTGGTGGTGTTCCTAATCCTGGAGAAGGCTACAGTAAAGGTGGTTTTAAAAGAATGCTTGCTACAACATTTGTTTATAACAACAAAGCCTATCTAGTTTCTGGTCTTGGCGGTGGTGGAACTAACGTTTCTGATTTTTGGAGCTACGATCCAACTACCGATAAATGGACTCCATTAAAACAACTTACAAACATTAGCACTGCTAGTTACGATGATGATTACACAGATATAGTACGTAATAGTGCAGTTTCATTTGTAATGGGCGATAAGGCTTACCTTACTGTAGGCATTAATGGTGGGTACACTCAAAAAACTTGGGAATACGATATAAAGTCTGACGCATGGGTTCGCAAATCAAGCTTCGAACGTTCTGGTCGTGAAGGTGCGGTAGCATTTACACTTGGCTCAAGAAGTTATGTATCTATGGGTAGAGCTAGTACTACTTATTTTGATGACTTGGAAGAGTGGAAACCAAATGCAGTATTGAATACAAATGATTAAAAAGAACTGGATATACATTCTTTTTGCTTTCTCGGTATTAGCCTATTTTACCTCGGCATATATTTCTTGGAAGAATAGCTATGAAATAGAATCGAAAGTAATAAAGTCTGGTAGTGGATGGGGGTATGAAATATATGTAGGAAAGAAGATTTTTATTACCCAACGAAACATTCCTGCCATCATTGGCACTAAGCAATTTGTTAGTGAAGAACAGGCTAATAAAGTAGCCGAGTTAGTAATAGTTAAGTTAAAACAAAAACATTCTTTACCCTCAGTAACTGTTCATGAGTTGGACAGTTTGGGTATAGAAAAATAATAATAAATAAAAAGAGGTTAATGTAACGTTAACCTCTTTTTTTATGCTCATCCCAAAACATAGATATTTGTATTCTTTGCAAATCAATTTTTAGTTTACTCATGATTCATTTTTACATAATTCACCACGAGCTTTCCGAGGCAATCATTCTGCAAGCTTATCTTTCTACTACCGATTTTACAAACAATGTATTAATTGTAGATGAGGCTACACTCCTCAATTCGCCCACTGAACAACCTTCTGTTATCATTTGCTCAATACCTTCCTTGAGCAACAATATTTTAAAGTGGTTAAAAAAGCAACACAACAGGCCCCTATTAGTTTGTAGTGGTAATAGTGCAGAATTAGAAAACATAGTAAACGCCCAACAAGTATTTGCCTACCTACAAACGCCCATTAGCTTAGAAAGGGTTATATCACTCAAAAAGAACATCTTTGAATACATCGTTAGTGCTCAAAAAGTAGACACTTTAGAGAAAAAAGATTTCTTATTTATCAAGTCAGATTATAAGCTAATAAGAATAGATCTTCATGAAGTGCTGTTTTTTTCTGGCCTAAAAGACTACACGCAGGTATTTTTAAAAGGTAAAAAGACCCCACATACCACACTTAAAAACTTAAAAGAATTTGAAACAAAACTATCAGCCGACTTTGTAAGGGTGCACAGATCGTATATAGTAGCCATGAATCAGATAGACTTTATTAGTAAAAACGAAATAACAATTGATACTTATACCATACCAATTGGTAATACTTTCAGAAAAACATTAGATGACGCTATTGCGAAGAACTCGTAGAAGTACGTTCTTGTTAATCAATAAGAAGTGTTTTTACTCATCACATAAAAACCAAGGTACTCTCTTATGCACTTATGTCATAGTCTTGGAATCAAGAGAACTTAACTATTTGATAGACTTGAATTGGTTTAAATAACTCATCCACGAAGTACAATACCTTTCAAAAAGTCCGCCGTCTGGAAGCAATTGTGTTCGTGGGAGGCTAGACGGCCACTTTCTGAGTACAATTGTGTTCACGGGAGGCTAGACGGCCACTTTCTGAGTACAATTGCGTTCACGGGAAGTTAGAAAGTGACTTTCTGAGTACAATTGGGTGTGCGGGAAGCTAAAAAGTGGCTTCCTAGGCATAAATATATCATTTTGCTGCTAGAACCTAAAAAAAATGGCTGGAACACATTCGAACAAAAAGCATTTATTGAATTACTTATTTGGGCATTGCAAAAAATCAAGTGCATACGCTTTAAGTTCTGGGAAAAAGGATTGATACAATTGCTTTATGGGATCATAATGTTCTTTCCATAGTTCAAAACAACTTTCCGATTCGGTGAGATAAGTAGCTCTGCGTGTGATACTTGCAAAACTTTTTTCAATACCCCATTCATACTGATAGTTGTAAAGCCAATTGTTTTGCTTCATATGAGGAAACACTCTTTGAAACTTTTCTGGAAAGATGTCTTGATAAAGATTCAGAGTATGGTACGCATTTTCTGAAAAAACTGAAAGGGCATCGGTAGTAGGAAAACGACTAACATCTAATGCCAAATAATGATCGAAAACAATGTCTATGAAAGCTCCAGAATAAGTGCCAACAGCTGGTGCTAAATATTTCTTAGCTTGTTTAGTAGCCGGATGTCCATCAGTAAATGTGTCTATAGCCCTATGCAATTGAATCCCTTTTTGAATAGGCAATGGATAGTCGTATTGTTTCTTGCCTTTTATGTAGTCGCTGATGATATTGCCCACCAAAATTTCTGGTTGCTCGAAAGAAAGATAAGCATGGGCTAAGTAATTCATTAAATAAATTAAGATAAGCATGTGAATATAAGATTCACTCTTCATTGAAATACGGTAACCTATGCAAAAGGAGCTTTAGCAACAACCGCCCTAACCAAAGTATTTCTTATTTCAATATAAATGTTGCTACCAATAGCACTGTGTTCAATAGCAACATAACCCAATCCTACGGCTTTATTTAATCCTGGAATCTGGGTGCCACTTGTTACTTTTCCAATTTCGGTTCCTTCTGCATTTTTTATAAGATAATCGTGTCTTGGAATTCCTCTTTCTATCATTTCAAAACCTACTAACCTTTTTGTAACGCCCTCTTTCTTTTGTTGTTCTAAAAACGGTCTGTTAGTAAAGTCTTTGGTAAACTTGGTAATCCAACCTAGTCCGGCTTCCAATGGCGAAGTAGCATCGTCAATATCATTCCCATAAAGGCAATAACCCATTTCTAGTCTAAGCGTATCCCTAGCACCAAGACCAATAGGTTTTATATTTAGTGCCATCAACTTATCCCAAATAATGTTTGCGGAGTTGTTACTATCTTCAAAATAAATTTCAACGCCTCCTGCACCTGTGTAACCCGTGGCACTTACTAAAACATTATCTACTCCTGCAAATGGCCCCTTTACAAAAGTGTAATATTTAAGGTTGGTAATATCCATAGAAGTCAATGGTTGTAGTAGTTTGCAAGCATTAGGTCCCTGAATTGCAAGCAAACAGGTTTTAGGACTGATATTGTGCATCTCTACATTGTTTGTATTAAAACTACTTATCCAGTTCCAATCTTTTTCAATATTGCTTGCATTAACTACAAGCATATAAACTTTATTGGCTTCTATACAATAAACAATAAGATCATCTACTATTCCACCATCATTATTGGGTAAACAACTGTACTGAGCCTGCCCATTTATAAGTTTTGATGCATCATTGCTAGTAACCCGTTGAATTAAGTTTAAAGCATTATCTCCTTTCAAAATAAATTCTCCCATATGGCTCACATCAAACACGCCAACGTTGTTGCGAACCTCAGCGTGTTCATCATTAATGCCTGTGTAGCTAATTGGCATGTTGTATCCTGCAAAAGGTGCCATCTTTGCACCAATAGCAACGTGTTTTTCAGTAAAAGGTGTATTGAGTGCCATAAATAACTAATTGATTAAAGAAAAAGAAATGCAAATGTAAAAGAGAGATTAATTGAGAGACATTAATTTATTCAATACATCTTGATAAACAGTAACGTAGATTTACATTATGATACTAATTATTCAAAAGGCAGTTGGTTTTATATAATATTTGTTAAAATGTCATATAAACTTTAAGTTAAGATTTCAATGTTTATAGAAATTTTTACTTTTATTCATTTTCTCCTATATTCGCATCTTAAAATTAGGTTTTAATAACAAGGATACATTTTCAAACAAGTACCATGCAAATAACATCACGTTTAACAAATTTTGTTTTAACCTTAACCACAGTAGTAGGTTTATACTCTTGCGGCCCTAAGGCTGAAAAGTCTGCTATAACAGGCATGACGTATGGGGATAAAAAAATGGGAGGTTTTTCTGTGGCTAAGCCAAAGGATACCAAAGTAGCCCCTGGTCTTGTTTTCATTCAAGGTGGTACGTTCACTATGGGAGCTACAGAAGAAGATGTTCTTCAGGAGTGGAATAATGTACAACGAAGAGTTACTGTAAACTCATTCTTTATTGATAAAACAGAGGTTGCCAATGTGCACTATCGTGAGTATTTATATTGGCTTGAACACATGTTTACCGATACTCCAAAGTATAGTGCGGTTTTAAACGGCGCGCGTCCTGATTCATTGGTTTGGAGAAAATCTCTTTCTTACAACGAACCTTATGTAGAGTACTACTTCCGTCACCCATCCTATAATTACTACCCAGTAGTTGGTGTTAGTTGGAGACAAGCTTACGATTTCTGCCAATGGCGTACAGATATCGTGAATGAATACGAATTGAAAAAACTTAAGTTAATAGATGATAAGCAATCTGGTAAGAGTATGTTTGGTCAGAATGATAATCACTTTGTAACTAAAAGTTATTTGATGGGTGAATACCAAGCTAAACCCGGTTCACTTATTAAGTCTTCTTCTAATCCATTCAAGGATGAGAACGGAAAAGGTAGAAACCCTCGTTTTGAAGATGGGGTAATGTTTGCAGATTACCGTCTTCCCTCAGAAGCTGAGTGGGAATATGCTGCTTATGGTTATATAGTTGAAAATCCACAAAGAAAACCTTCTAAAACACAACGTGGGGAAGAAAACATTCAAAACAAACAAATTTATTCTTGGAAGGATGATGGGTTCTCTAGCTTACGTAACACTAAACCTGGAGGTTACCAAGGTGCGATGCTTGCTAACTTCAAACGTGGCAATGGTGACTACATGGGTGTAGCAGGTGGCTTGAATGATAACGCAGCAATAACAGCAGAAGTTGAATCTTATATGCCTAATGGTTATGGTTTATACAACATGAGTGGTAATGTTAGTGAGTGGGTAGCAGATGTTTACAGACCACTTACAAGTATCGAAGCTGATGACTTTAACCCATTGCGTGGTAACGTATTTAAAAAGGTTGACATGAGCGGTGGTCCAGGTAACCTTAGAGATAGTCTTGGTAGAATAAAAATGGTTCTCGAATCTGATTCTGCTTTGAAAGATAGAAGAAACTACCAAAAAGCTTATGCAGTAGACTACATGGATGGTGATAGCACTAGCCAGGTTAACTACGGATATGGTATTACAACCTTAGTGTCAGATAGATCTCGGGTTGTGAAAGGTGGTAGCTGGAATGATGGTCCTTATTGGTTAGCTCCAGGCAGCAGAAGATTCTTAGAAGAAGAACAAAGCAGTAGTACTATTGGTTTCCGTTGCGCAATGACACACTACGGTGCTTCTGAAGATTTGAAAGCAAGTACTAAAACGGGTAACATCTTCCCCCAAAGAAAACAAAGAAGATAATAAATCTTTAACAATATTTAAAAAGTCACTTAATTTATTGAGTGACTTTTTTATTTTAGGACATTTACCTTACAATATTTTACGATGGAAGCAACTAATCAGATAGTAGATCTATATAAGCTCTTCTTAAAATACCCTTCGGTTCAGACCGATACTAGAAAACTACAAAAAGGTGATATTTTCTTTGCCCTTTCTGGCCCAAACTTTAATGGTAGTGACTTTGCCATAAAGGCCCTTGAATTAGGCGCTTCATACGCAATTATTGATAAAACAATTGGCAATGCAAACGAAAGAATTATACTTGTGCCAGATACTTTGATTGCTCTTCAGCAATTAGCAAAACACCATAGGCAACAGCTTAATATACCTGTTTTAGCTATCACTGGAAGTAATGGAAAGACAACAACAAAAGAATTAGTGAGTTCCGTATTGGCTACCTCATTTATAATTTATACTACTCAGGGAAACCTAAATAATCATATAGGTGTTCCCTTAACTATTTTAAGCATTAAGTCTGACGCTGAGATTGCTGTAATAGAAATGGGCGCTAATCATCAAAGTGAGATTGCTGGATATTGCGAATATGCCGTGCCTACGCATGCTTTAATTACAAATTGTGGCAAAGCACATCTAGAAGGCTTTGGAGGAATAGAAGGTGTGCGCAAGGGAAAGGGTGAATTGTATGGTTTTATAAAAGCAAATAAAGGGACTGTTTTTATTAATTCGGATTATGACTATCTTCAAAAAATGAGTGCCGGGATTAGTAACCTCGTAAAGTATGGCACTATTGAAGGCGATATTGTTGGAAATGTAATTGAAAGCAATCCCTTTCTTAAAGTAGGTATTAATAGTGAAGAAGGTTTGGAATCAATAGTAACACAATTGGTTGGTGATTATAATCTTCCTAATGTGTTATGTGCCGTCGCTATAGGGAAATATTTTAATGTCAGCAATGAAAATATAAAATATGCTATCGAAAACTATTCTCCTACTAATAGTCGCTCTCAATTGATACAAAAAGACACAAATTCAATCATTTTAGATGCTTATAATGCAAATCCTACTAGTATGAAAGCTGCAATTGAAAACTTTGCAAAACTTGATAGCGACAAGAAAGTTCTTTTTATTGGAGGTATGATGGAACTTGGTGAAATAAGTGTTGAGGAACATGAAAACATTGTAGAACTTATCAAGCGTTTCAATTGGGATAATGTTGTCTTGGTTGGAGGCGATTTTAAACGAATAAGTCATCCATTTATCTATTTCAATTCTTCTAGTGAGGCTAAAGAATGGTTCGATAATCAACATTTCACCAACACTCACTTCTTAATAAAGGGTTCTAGAAGTATGCAAATGGAGAAAATAATTCAATAGTACTAAGTATTTTATTATTCTATTTTCAATAATCCATATTGGTTACCTTGCCGCCCTTCAAGCAAATACTTATGTCTACTTCTACAAACACGTCCTCATACTTAGTTAGTCTTTTAAAAAATAAATGTCCTCGCTGTAGGCATGGAGATTTATTTGTATCTAAAGCTGCATATAATTTGAAAAATGGGGAAAATGTAAATATGCATGATCGCTGTCCCGGTTGTAATCAACAAACCGAGATTGAAGTTGGATTCTATTATGGCACTAGTTATGTTAGTTATGGATTGACTGTGGCTTTCTCTGGACTTTCCTTTGCACTTTGGTTCTTTACCATTGGCTTTAATTTGGAAGATAACCGCATCTTCTGGTGGCTTGCCATCAATGCAGGGGTTTTACTTTTACTTCAACCCTTATTCATGCGCATCAGTAGAAGTATGTGGATTAGCTGGTTTGTTGATTATGATCCCGAATGGCAACAACATCAACCTAAAGATTCTGAACGTGTAGTAGAAGAGCACATGAAGAATTGGTAGGATTACCTATTTATGTAATACTTCTTTCAAGACATTCATTAGCCTTGTATTAATGTCGTTAAAATCAGTAAATCCTCTTGCTATCAAATAAAACTTGCTATCTCCTGTTTGCACAAGTAAACAAGGGTATCCAGAAACTTGTAATTGTTTGCATAACTGAAACTCATAGTATGCTTTCTCCTTGTATTCGTCGCTACCTAGTTTTGTATAAAAGGCCTCTTCGTTTATGCCATACTTTTCAATGAGATGTCTGTAAGATTCATTGTCCGTTAAATCCCTTCCTTCAAAGTGTAAGGCATATTGCAAATCGGCTGCAAACGATACTTGTTTCTCTGGATAATATTCTTTCAATATACATAGAGCAATGGCAGGTTTCTCGCTGTTGGGATACCAATCACTTTCTTCTGGATTGTTAATGTGCCATAAATAATCTTCACCAAACTGAACGCCACTATATTCTTCTACTGTCTTATATGCCTGCTTTATAAAACTAGCGGTTGCGCCAATATGAACAGGCTTTTCTGGCAAAATCATACCTCCACTCAATACCTCTATAGTTAAAAACTTGCTATACTCTGTGTCTATTTGCTTTATCACGTTGCTAAAACCATAGCACCAGCCGCAATAAGCATCATAACAATAAAATAAAACTGGATTGAACATTTGGCAAATGTGGCACTTTTTACGCAAGATTACTATCCCAATTAGTAATTTTATAGTATTCATAGTTCCTTAAACTATCCATACAAACTTTTCAAATCCTTTTCGTGTTTTTCCATTATCACTTTTCTTTTCAGACTTAATTTTGGCGTTAGTTCTCCAGTATCCACACTCCACTCTTGCGGCAAAAGGGTAATCTTTTTAATCTGCTCAACCTGATTAAAATGTTTATTATAGGTATCTATTATACTATTAAAATGAACCACAACAACTGGATGATTAATTATCTCTTCATTGGTAGTAAATTGAATGTGTTTATCCCTCAACCACTCCTTTAAAGTTTCAAAAGATGGAACTACCAATGCTCCTACAAACTTTTTGTCAGCACCAATCACCATTATTTGCTCTATAAAAGGACTTTCTTTAAACTTATTTTCAATAGGTTGTGGGGCTACATATTTTCCCCCACTAGTTTTAAAAAGTTCTTTCTTACGGTCTGTAATTTTTAAACTATCACCGTCCCAAACACCAATATCTCCAGTATGCAGCCACCCATTTATAATTGTTTCGGCTGTAAGATCGGGTCTTTTGTAATAACCCTTCATCAGGCAAGGTCCCGAAACTAGTATCTCTCCATCAGCTGCTAGCTTTACTTCAAGCCCATTTAATGGTGGCCCGACAGTGCCAAACTTATGGCTATTAACAGATTTTCTGTTTACAGATATTACCGGACTATTTTCCGTGGGACCATAGCCTTCATAAACAGGAATATTTGCTGCATTAAAAATACGCATCAATTTTAGTTGGCAAGCCGCGCCACCAGTAACAATAAACGAAACATTTCCGCCAAGCGCATCTCTCCATTTACCAAACACTAACATATTTGCAATTGCCAACTGCAAATTGTACCACCATCCTTGGTTTACTTGGTTATCGTATTTGCCCCCAATGCTTACCGACCAAAAGAACAATCTGCGTTTTATTCCCCGCAACTCATTTCCTTTATGCATAATCTTTTCAAAAACCTTTTCAAGCAATCTTGGTACAGTTGTAAACCCATTAGGCTTTATTTCTCTCAAATTATCGCCAATGGTCTCCAAACTTTCGGCATAGTAAATACCAATACCACTATACATATATATATAGGAAACCATTCGCTCAAAAACATGGTTTAATGGCAAAAAACTCAGTACACGCCATGTAGGATTATCTTCAAACGGAAAACTTTCTTTACTAAGCCGAACATTGGCATAAATACTTTCATGGCTAAGCACAACTCCTTTTGGCACGCCAGTAGTGCCCGAAGTATATATGATGGTGGCAGTGTGAGATGTAGGTATCGCTTGCTTCAGCAATAGCACTGTTTGTTTGCTCTCATCAGTGGCCAGTGTGTTTATTTCTTGCCAGTTGCGGGCGTTTTGTATCTTATCAAAAGTAAAAATCCCTTTTAAGGAAGGCACAGCATCAGCTACACTATTTATCTTTTGCAGCATCTCTTCGTTGCTAACAAACATATATTTTACTTCGGCATCACGCAGTATAAACTCTATTTCTACCAAACTAGTGGTGGGATAAATGGGTATCAGTATGGCACCTATTTGTTGCACTGCCATATCTACTATCATCCATTCCGGGCGGTTATTACTAATAATGCCAATTTTATCTGCCCCTTCCGAAGTCATATCATTGCCCGAAACCCCTAGCTGCATCAGGCCGGCACTCAGTGTATCTGTAAGGTTTTGTACTTGTGCTGTGGAATATTTTTTCCAAATACCATTCTCTTTTGCAACCAACATATCCTCCTTCGGAAAGTTTTCTAACTGGTATTCTATACAATCAAAGAGGCGTCCGCTGTATTCCATAAGGGCAATCTATAAATTTAACATCAACTATTTGCACCAAAATTACAGTTCCCGCCCTACACAAAATCATTTTATTAGTACCGTTCCAATTACAAATACTCAATACATCCATAATCGGTAATGAAATTATCGCTAAAAGCCCTTGCTTTGTAGCGGAAAAGAATAACTGATCCGTCTTATCATTTTTATTATGCCAGAGAAATTTAAAATACCGCGACAACATTCGCGGTTCAATTTATATCAGCGATTGTTTATAGAAAAAATATCTAGCAATGCTCAAGAGTGGAATGTGCCTAAAAAGAAGGTTACCCGTTTATTGCAATTGCAGGAAAACTGGGTGAGAGACATGGAGTCTATCCCAAAAAGCACCGTTCATCACCATGAGGCTGTGCAAAAAAGAAACGAAACCTTGGCAGAATTTTATGCGGAGATGGAACTTATTATGGAATATCATTTATTGAATAACGATGGTATATCGAGGGTTGATAAACTACTACTTGGTATAAGTGGATCCTAGTTCTTTTTGATTAATAATAAAACAAAGGGGATTGTATGCAAGTATAATCCAGCAACAATCCCCTGATATCCCCTCCTACTACAAGACAAATTATTTTTGCACCACTTGGCTTTTCAGCGTATACACCAACGGGCCAATATGATTGGCAATAAGGTCGTTCGAAACCCCATTTTGCTGTGCACCCTTCACTAGGTCGCCCACAAACAAGTCAAAATCTGCACTAGTTGCCTTTGTTCCCATTCTAGAATTTTTTGCTGGGTCATGTGCAGACACCATGTCCATACCTGTGTACTTAAAGCTCTTTGCGCCAGTGGCAACACAGAAAAAATCGGTGAGGTTCATGCTCAATTCTGTAAAGCCACTAAGATTGCCTTTACCCACTTCTCCTAGCAATACAGAGAAAAACTTATTGTTTAATGAGCCATCGGCCGCAATCACAAAAATAGTACTGTCCACAACAGAACGCAATGCCAGGCGGCCCGCCTCTATCATAGCGCCCGAAGAACTTTTGGGGTCTTTTACCATTACGCTTCCACCCACACTATCGTACAATGTAGGGGCTACCGATGTACTTTTTTTGCAAGAAGTTAAAAACGGCATCGTACCAATAATGCCAACCAAGGCTACAATAGCCAATAATGATTTAAAATTTGTCTTTTTCATTTTGTAAAGTTTTTTTTAATTAAAATAAATTGTTCAATGCCTTGTAAGCTTTGTATGTGAAGGAAGTTGCCGCTACTGGGCAGCCACTTTGCACCTGATTTTTAGATGGCACAAACCTCTCAGCCTTGTAATTGAGGCTGTTTTTAAAGTTTGCAACAATCTCATCAGCAGATGTCTTCACGGGGTAGAAACTAAAAACGGTAATTCTACTATCGGGATTACACAGCACATGGTCCACACCTTTTTGCTGATAAAGCCATGCAGTAATTTTCGAAGCGTCCTCCTTTGTAATAGGCTGCTTTAGGTCTATTCTTGCCATTACCAATGTGTTTGCTTCGGGTGCCTTGTGCCTTGTAACCAGATAAATGTGAACCGATAGAACAATGGTAGAAAGTAGCAAGAACATCCCCATTGCCCATAGTGCTTTTTTTGAAAATCCCTTTTTCATTACGTATTTTTTTACGTTTACTAAAAGAAAAAAAAGGGGTTGCGCAACACTCTTATTTTTTTATAACACGATTAGATACGAGAGATGTAGAAGTATGGTTTTATAATTAGAAAATATTTTCTGAAAGATTTTTTTCTGCTGATAATAAGATTCATTTTTAGATACAGGCGGCCTTTAACATCTGACGCCTTTTCTTTTTTATGGAATGATAGATACATTCTATAGCAAAAGAACCCTTTTCTTCATGAAATAGGAACCAAACTTCGTGAAAGAAGAATAAGACTTCGTGAAGGAACAAATAAACTTCCTTAAGAAAGAGCAAGCCTTCCTTAAGGAAGATAAATACTTCATGAAGAAATACACCAACTTCAGGAAGGAAGAACAATATTTCATGAATAAACAAACCAACTTCGTGAAGGAAGAACCAAACTTCCTAACGGAATTGCATAAATGCTCCTAAAAATTGATTTCACAAACAGTAAATACTTTAAAAATAAAATCGGCAAGTGGAGATAATACACTTGCCGAGCATATAAATAAGTCAATAAATTGTTTCTTTTGATAAACCCACTTAAAAACTTAGCAGTTTAGTAATGCTTTCGTGTAGCCTACTCTTTGCTAAAAACTGTTTTTCAAGCTCTGCATTAAAAGGAATCGGGGTATCTAGGCTTGCACAGCGTAATATTGGCGCATCGAGATAAGAGAAGCATTTTTCGGCAATCCATGCGGCTATCTCTCCACCAATGCCTCCCGTTAAAGTATCCTCATGCAATATCAAAACCCTTCCAGTTTTCTGAACTGCATAAGCAATACTATTATAATCTAAAGGTAAAAGTGTACGGAGATCCAATATATGCAAGGACGTTTCTGGGTGTTGATTTTGATACTCCAAAGCCCAATGAACACCCGCACCATAGGTAATAATGGTTACGTCTTCGCCCTTGTTTACCAGATTTGCCTTACCTATTTCTACTTCGTAATATTCGTTTGGCACATTGCCATAAATGCTTCTATATAATGCCTTATGTTCAAAATACAGCACAGGGTTTTGGTCATTAATAGCGGCTATCATCAATCCTTTTGCATCAAAAGGATTGGATGGATAAACCACTTTAAGCCCTGGCACATGCGTAAACCAAGCCTCATTACTCTGACTATGAAAAGGCCCTGCACCCATTCCTGCGCCCGTAGGCATTCTTATTACCACTTCGGCTTTTTGTCCCCAACGGTAATGTATTTTAGCCAAATTATTTACAATCTGATTAAATCCCACAGAAACAAAATCGGCAAATTGTATCTCTACTACACTCTTATATCCTTCCAAACTAAGCCCCAAGGCCGTTCCTATTATTGCACTTTCGCACAGTGGCGTATTGCGCACGCGCTCCTTGCCAAATTCCTTCACCAATCCTTCGGTTAGTTTAAAAACGCCTCCGTATTCGGCAATATCCTGCCCCATTAAAACAAGGTTGGTATGCTTTTTAAGCGACTGTTGCAATCCTTCTCTAATGGCTTCAAGAAAACGAATTTTGGTATTTGGCTGGGTGGCCAATTCTTTTTCAGTATTAACAGTTGGCCATTTTTCATTGCCTATCAACTTTTCTGCATACACATCATTCACTTCCTCTAAAATGTCGTGTACAAAAGCTTTCGGTTTATCCGCAATTGCCCATTCGCTATCTATGTATGTTTTTATTTCGTTTTTAATCTGGGTAATCTGCGAAGTAGTAATAGCTTTTTCATTCAACAGAAACTGTTCAAAATTTACTATCGGATCTTTTAAAGCCCACTCCTTTAGTAATTCTTGGGGGATGTTTTTATCAATACTCGACTCTTCATGTCCACCCATTCTGAACGTGCGGAACTCCACTAGATAAGGTTTTTGGTCTTTAATGCACGCTTCCCTTATTCCTTTAATAGCGTCATACACTTGCAGAATATTATTGCCATCCACACTGGCACTTTCTATTCCATAACCTTTTGCCCTATCAATCAATTCTTCGCAACGATATTGTTCATTTGTTGGTGTACTAAGTGCATAACCATTATTCTCAATGGCAAATATCACAGGCAATCCCCACACAGCAGCCACATTGAGTGCTTCGTGAAAATCTCCTTCGCTAGTGCCGCCATCACCAATGAAAGCGAGAGAACCCTTATGTTGTTTTTTTAAATTATGTGCCAATGAAACTCCATCTGCAACAGAAAGCATTGATCCCAAATGAGAAATCATACCACATATATGATGATCGGGACTGCCAAAATGAAAACTACGTTCACGGCCTTTGCTGAAACCATCTTTGCCCCCTTGCCACTGAATAAACAGTTTATGTAACGGAAGATGGCGCGTGGTAAAAACCCCAAGATTACGATGTTGTGGCATGATCCACTCATCTTTTTGCAGGGCAAGTGTAGCCCCAACGCTAATGGCTTCTTGACCAAGACCACTAAACCATTTGCTCACTTTGCCTTGTCGATAAAGAACAAGCATCTTTTCCTCTATCAAACGTGGCAACAGCAAATGCTTATAAATGTCTATCAGTTCCTGATCATAAAACCCCAAGCGATTAATATACATTGCAATCAAAATTTAAGATGCCACCAAATTAGCTGTATTTGTTGAAAATTTAGGAAATGAATAAAATAAAAAAGCCGAATTGCATGGGCAATTCGGCTTTATACACATATTGTGGTTAATTAATTAGTCTCTTTTTGCAAAACGAATCAACAATTTTAGAATTTCAATATATAACCAAACTATTGTAACCAATAATCCGAAAGCACCATACCATTCCATAAATTGAGGAGCACCATGTTCGGCACCTTGCTCAATCATATCAAAATCCATGATAAGATTAAGGGCTGCAATAGCAACAATGAACAAGCTAATGCCAATGCCCATTGGGCTACTATCATAAAGAAATGGCATGTTTACATGAAAAAGACCCAAAACCATGCTTATTAAATAGAAGATACCAATACCCATGGTTGCTGAAATAAGTATGCTCTTGAACTTTTCTGTAGCTTGTATAATTCGGAAATTGTAGAGCAAAAACATCGCAATAGCAACGCCAAAAGTTAAACCTACTGCTTGCATTACCAATCCTGGATAGGACTTTTGGAAGGCATCATTCATGATAGCAGAAATGCCTCCTAGGAAAAATCCTTCTAAAATGGCGTAGAGTGGTGCCACATATTGTGCCCAATTAGGCTTAAAAATCATGGCAAAAGCGCAAATCATTCCACCAAAAATGCCCAGCATCATTAAGCCCGACGTTAGGTTCTGGTTAAAAGTAGCATACAAATGCCACGTATATGCCGCAGCACCCATAACCATTAGAAGTAAAAAACCAAACTTGTTCATTGTGCCTTTAACGGTCATGGTTCCTTGTAGTGAGGCATCTATGTTTGAACTCCTATCAAAAATTTTTTCTGTTAGCGTAGGGTTACCCGATTTAAATAATTCCATTGTTATAACTTTTTAGTTGATACAAATATAAATACAGAAGTTTTTAAAATTTGCGTTAAAGTTGTTTAACGGAGTTTAAAGGAGAGAAATAACAACAAAGGAGACAAGGATAGGGTTCATGTTTCTGGGTATTAGATTCAAGTAGAAGTAAAAATTACCACTTATGAACATAGGCACATAGATTTATTTTAAAGGAAAAGTAAAGAACACAGAGCTAAAAAGTTGCACTTTTTTCATTCCCCCATCTATGAGAACTTAAAGTGCAACGCTTCTTATCCTACTTGTTCTTTTTCTATGTGGCGGATGTGCCTATGTGTTAGATTTTTGTGCGAATGGTGTTTGTTGATAACTAAGAGTAATCTATTTTACTTATCTCGTAGCAGTTTATAAATCTTAATTGCACCCAAAAGCAAGGCAATAAACAAAACCAAGCCTGTTAGTCCCCAAACCAAACTGATGCTTTGCTTTACCACAACTAACATAACGATGGCGATAAGGAACACCGTTGCCACTTCGTTCCAAAGGCGTAGTTGTTGTGAGGAATACTTAAAAATGCCTTGCAATTGTTGCTTCAAAATGGCTTGTAGGGAAAGATGATAGATGTACAAAAAGACAACGAAGCCAAGCTTAATCAATAGCCACCTGCCTTCTTCGGCAAAGACAATATTGTTCCATCCGCCCATGAATAAAATAGTAGTACCCAGAATGAGTGTTAGCACCGCAGAAGGCCAAGTGATGCCATACCACAAACGCTTCATCATAATGGTGAATTGTTGTTGTAGTGCCTCCCGCACTTCCTTTGGTTTTTCGAGGGCTTCTACGTTGTAGATAAATAAACGGGGCATATAAAAAAGTCCAGCAAACCAAGTAACGATGAAAATAATGTGCAATGCCTTTAAGTATGGATACATAATAACAATTAAAATGATGCTGCCAAGAAGACTACAATGAGGCGCAAAGGTATTTGGTATTGAAAAAAGTATTTGTGTCAGGATAAAATAAAAACAAAATAGACATTATAAATAGCTTAACTAATTTGGCAATAGAAAATATAAACATCCGAAATAAATCTACACCTATCCGATATAATTACTCTCTAATAAAAAGATTCCTATTCTCTTTTCAAATAAATAATATTACTTTAGCTAAAACGATTGATATGCAAGAGCCTTGGAGGATTGGAAAAATGATAAAAATTGTGGATGAAACGCCCAACACAAAACGTTTCTGGATAGAAATACCCGAATTAGATCGTTTTGATTTTGAACCGGGACAGTTTGTAACACTAGATTTACCCATACATGAACAAAAAAATAAACGTTGGCGCAGCTACTCGATAGCCTCTTCGCCAAATGGTACAAACATTATAGAACTGGTTATTGTACGTTTAGAGGGAGGTGCTGGCACAAGTTATTTGTTTAAGGAAGGAGGGGTTGGCATGGAAGTAATGCTTCGTGGCCCCATTGGTAGGTTTACGCTACCCGAAACCTTAGATAAGGATCTGTTTTTAATCTGTACGGGCACTGGCATTGCGCCTTTCAGGTCGATGATTCATCATATTCATTCGCATAAAATACCTCATAAAAATGTATATATCATTTTTGGATGCAGAAGGTTAGAGGACAGTCTGTATTTTGACGAATTGAAGCAGCTGGAAAAAGATGAACCTGATTTTCATTTTTGCCCCACGTACTCAAGAGAAGCGGAAGTGCCAGAGGGTTGCTATTCAGGTTACGTTCATCAGGTTTATGAAACCCTCATAAACCTATCAAGGAGTGAGGGTATTATTCCTCCTGCAAACTTCTTTTTGTGTGGATGGAAAAACATGGTTGATGAGGCAAAGGATAAGTTAGTATGTATGGGCTATGATAAAAAGGATATTCACTTGGAGCTGTACGGATAGGAATATAGTTATGAGATATTAACTATGAGTTATGATTAAAAAAAAGCCACAGAGTTGAAATCTTTGTGGCTTTCTCATTTTTAGTCCAACATGCCTAATACTTTCTTTATTCTGTTAAGTGTTTCATCTCGACCTAAGAAGGCGGCTATTTCGAACACACCGGGACCAAACTTTCCTCCTACCAGCATAATTCTAAATGGCAGCATTAGTTCGCCAGGTTTTAGTTGGTGTGCAGCTGCTAGTTCTTTAAACTCTTTTTCCAAATCTGCGGCTTCCCAAAGGGTACTTAGTTCATAAGCCCTAATCAACTCTATGAAGAACATATTTTTCTTCTCTTCCCACTTTGGTTTTATCGATGCAATATCTGGCGTATCGGACGCTTTAAAGAAAAAACCTGCTTGTTCTACAAAATCATTCAGAAACACACATCTTTCCTTTACTAGGTTTAGTATCTGCTCCAAGTTTTCATCATTGGCAATGATACCTTTATCGGCTAATATTTGTTTTACTTGCGCTTGGTAGCTACTTACTGGTAGTTTCTTAATCCACTCTTGGTTGTACCATTTAGCCTTTTCGTAATCAAACTTTGCCCCACCTTTATGTACCCTGTCAATGCTGAATTTAGCAATCAATTCATCTAAAGAAAATACTTCTTGTCCGCTACCATCATTCCAGCCGAGGGCAGCCAACATGTTTACAAAAGCTTCTGGCAAAAAGCCACGCTCTCTAAACCCGATGGTAGTTTCTTCCGATTTTGGATCTTTCCAATCCATGGCAAATGTAGGAAAGCCCAATCTGTCACCGTCTCTTTTGCTTAGTTTACCATTACCATCGGGCTTTAATATTAGCGGAAGATGCGCCCATTGAGGCATGTTTTCCAATCCAAATAAATAATTCCATAATAGGATATGTACAGGCGCCGATGGCAACCATTCTTCCCCACGAAAGGCATGTGTTATCTCCATTTTAAAATCATCAACCACAACTGCTAGGTGATAAGTAGGCATTCCGTCGGCCTTTAATAATACCTTATCATCCACCTGATTGGTATTAAAAATAACCTCTCCTCTAATCAAATCAGTAAACTTTACTTCTTCATTGTCAGGTAATAAAATACGTATTACATGTGGTGTCCCAGCAGCCAAAAGACTCTCCGTTTCTTTAGCTGAAAGTGTTAGAGAGTTCTTCATTAGCCCTCTAGTGGCATGATTGTATTGAAAATTGTTAATCTCTTTTCTCTTTGTATCAAGCTCTTCGGCCGTATCAAAAGCGTAATATGCCTTGCCTTCTTTTACCAGTTTATCTGCAAATTCCTTATACATTGGCTTGCGTTCGCTTTGCCTGTAAGGTGCAAAAGGGCCGCCATGCAAGGAGCTTTCATCGGGGGTAAGACCACACCATTTCAATGTCTCAAAAATGTAATCTTCAGCACCAGCTACAAAGCGTGTTTGGTCTGTATCCTCTATCCTCACCACAAAATCTCCTCCATGTTGCTTAGCAAACAGGTAATTAAATAGTACAGTGCGTACACCACCTAAATGCAATCCGCCTGTAGGAGATGGCGCAAAACGTACCCTTACTTTTTTATTGATAGTTCCTTCTGTCATAGACTGCAAATATAGGTAGTGATATTTTTATGATTGATTAAGCAAAGTAATTACAGAGATTTTATACTTTGCAACTTGTATAATGAATTTAAGGAATGACATATTATTCAAAAAAAGCATCAATAAACTTCAAACTGTGGTTGCTGTAACAATACAGAGAGAATTATATTGGCTCTGTAAAACGGTGTCCACCTGCCTGTGTCTTGCTATAAGTCGTTATCTTTTTACTATTTTAATCTAGCTGAATAGCTTTACTTAGTTAATTTGCGATTAAATTAATCCCAACTGCAACGCGAACAGGGTAAATAATTCAGTTATGAAAATAATATCTAGACAAATATTCTTAATAGGATTAATCTTAATCGTTCTTTCTTCTTGTAATTCCACTATGTTTGTTGCCGGTACTGGAGCATCGAAGAGTACCGTGACTTCTAAAAAACAATGGTTTGTATTATGGGGATTAGCTCGCTGTAACAAAGTAAATCCAAAAGCACTGGCTGGTGATGCTGTGAATTATACCGTTAAAACGGATTTCAAATTCAGCGATATACTTATCAACGTATTTACATCCGTACTTTCCTTCCAAAGAGAGACTGTGACGGTTATTAAATAATAGCAATCTATCCCTCTTTACTCAACTGTTTTTTTCGATATTCTAAAGGCGTACAGCCATTTAATTGCTTGAAATGCCTGTTAAAATGTGATGAATTATTGAAACCACACTCTAAACATATATTTCCAATACTCTTTTCGGTGTCTGCCAAAAGTTTACAAGCGTGACTAATACGCATTTCCAACAAATACTGTGAGAATGTCTTTTTTGTACGCGCTTTAAAAAACCTACAGAATGCATTGGGTGTAAGGTGTGCCTGTGCTGCAATATCATCGAGCGAAACAGTTTTAGAAAAATTGTCTATCAGGTACTGAAACACGGCATTCATACGCTCCCCCTCCTTTGCAGAGTGAGGTTTTTCCATATTATTTGCGGCAATTGGTTCTAGGTCTTTAGAGAAAGAAAGGGTATTTAGTATTTGCAATAACAAAATCAAACGTTCACCTCCTTTAGCAATCAAAAGGGTTTGCATGTAGCTATGTATCTTTTCTTTCGTAACGCCTTTTATTTTTATACCTTGTTTGGCTCTTTTTAATAAGTCAATGATAAATTTGTTTTCAGGTAAATGCATAAATGGTTCGCCCAAAACATCTGGCATAAAATGAATAACCAACGATTCTGCTTTCAGGGTACTTTCTTTAGCAAAATAGTCATCGTCGCAACGCCATAAGTGTGGAAGATTACTACCCACTATAACCATATCGCCATTGTTAAAATGGTCAATATCATTGCCAATAAATTGCGTGCCACTACCATGAAGTATAGAAACAAGTTCTACTTCTGGATGAAAATGCCATTCATTATAAAAATAAGGTACGCTATCAAAACGACAACTGAAAGAGTTTTCTGGGGCAACCGATATTTTGAGTAACTTGGGCTTCATGGCAGTATATATGCTATAATTGAGTTAGTATAACCAATAAAAAGATAAAATAGTATTTAAAGTTGCTAAACTAAGGTAAAATCAGTATTAATTAGTCAAGTAGTTTTGCGAGCGACAACATTATAAAAGTAATATTGTAAACATTATTGGATAGAAACAGTAAAGTGTTTCATTTTTCATAGTTGTGTTTTGATTATTGAACAAAGCTTTCCTCTTCTGCGGAGAGCTTTCTTTTTTTAGAAATAAGCGGTTACATTTACCGCAAATTTTAAAGATATGAGCGAACCACATTTGGTATTACAGATTGAAAGTAAGGATAACGTATTAGTGGCATTGACCGATTTGACTAAGGGTCAGGCCATAGAATTTAATGGCGAAACTTACATTTTACAGGAAGATGTTCACGCAAAGCATAAGTTCTTTATGAACGATATGACAGCTGGTGAACCCGTAATAATGTATGGTGTACTGGTAGGAAAAGTACAGTACGACGTGAAAAGAGGCGACAGAATGAACGTGGACAACACACGCCATGCTGCTGAACCATACTTTTATCGTGATGGACACTACACTTGGTCAGCGCCTGATGTAAGTAAGTTTGCAGGCAGAACTTTTAATGGTTATCATCGCAATGATGGTAAAGTAGGTACAGCAAACTATTGGCTTTTTATCCCAACTGTTTTCTGCGAAAACAGAAATATGGATGTAATAAAAGAAGCTTTGTATACTGAATTGGGTTATGACGTTACCGATAAATATAAAAGTTATACTCGCCAACTGGTAGAAGCTTACGAAAAAGGTGAAGACTTAAACAATGTAACTTTTGAACCAGTAGAAGCCAACAAAAAGCATGGCTACTTTAAGAATATTGATGGTATTAAATTCCTAAATCACCAAGGTGGCTGTGGTGGAATAAGACAAGATTCTGAAGTGTTAAGTAAACTTTTGGTGGCTTATGCAGATCATCCAAATGTGGCGGGTATCACTGTATTGAGCCTTGGTTGTCAACACCTTCAAACAGACGACTTTTTAAAAGATTTAAAAGCACACAATCCAAAGTTTGATAAACCCGTTTACATATACGAACAACAAAAGACAAAGAGTGAGGAAGACTTAGTGAATGATGCCATTAAGCAAACTTTTATTGGTTTGATAGAAGCTAACAAGCTAGAACGCAAACCTGCACCTCTTTCTGCGCTAAACATTGGTGTAAAATGTGGTGGTAGCGATGGCTTTAGTGGTATTTCTGCAAACCCAGCAGTTGGTTATTGTGCTGACCTAGTAGTAGGACTGGGCGGTACGATTTTATTGGCAGAGTTTCCAGAATTGAACGGTGTAGAACAAGAACTTATTGATAGATGCACCAATCAACCAATAGCTGAGAAGTTTATTCATTTGATGCGTACTTATGATGCCTCTGCTCATGCAGTAGGCTCTGGTTTTCACATGAATCCATCACCAGGTAATATTAAAGACGGTCTAATTACTGATGCTATTAAGAGTGCGGGTGCTTGCAAGAAAGGCGGTACTGCCCCGGTAGTTGATGTATTAGATTATACAGAACCTGCTACTAAACCCGGACTAAACCTAGTTTGTACGCCAGGTAATGACGTAGAAGCTACCACCGGAAAAGCTGCTAGCGGTGCAACACTTATATTGTTTACTACAGGCTTGGGAACACCAACTGGAAACCCAGTTTGCCCAGTAATAAAAGTGGCTACCAACACCATACTAGCTACCCGCATGAGCGATATTATAGATATTAATACAGGTGATATTATAGATGGCAAAAAGACTATTCCTCAAATGGGAGAAGAAATTTTGGAGTATTGCATTAAAGCTGCCAGTGGTGAAGTAATTCCTAAAGCGGTGCAACTGAACCAAGACGACTTTATTCCATGGAAGAGAGGGGTGAGCCTTTAAAGAATTGTTTTAAATTTTGTATTTTAAGTTTTGAGTTCTATTTCAAACAATAAATTTAGAGTACAGATTAATAATTTAAAACTTAAAATACAACATTTAAAATAATAGAAAGTGTTTAGATTAGATAATAAAACAGCAGTAATAACAGGAGGTGGTAGCGGCATTGGTCGTGCTATGTCGGTATTATTTGCTCAGCAAGGTGCAGCAGTGCATATCATCGAATTGAGTGAAGAAAATGCTAAGTCTACAGTAGAAGAAATTGTTGCTGCAGGCGGTTCTGCCACTGCGCACAGTTGTAATGTGGCTAATCAACAACAAGTAGTAGATACCATTGCCAAGATAGATAAGGTGGATATTCTGATAAATAATGCTGGTATTGCACACATTGGCAAGGCAGATACAACGCCTGAAGCCGACTTTGACAGAGTTATGGCTGTAAATGTAAAGGGAGCTTACAACTGCATTTTTGCTGCTATTCCTAAGCTTCGCATTCAGGGTGGGGTTATTGTAAACATGGCTTCCATAGGTTCTAATGTAGGCATTGCGGATAGATTTGTTTATAGTACCACCAAAGGCGCCATCAAGGCAATGACCATGAGCGTTGCCCGCGACTATATAAAGGAAGGTATCCGTTGCAATTCTATTTCGCCAGCAAGGGTTCATACGCCTTTTGTAGATGGTTTTTTGAAGAATAACTACGCTGGAAAAGAAGCGGAAATGTTTGAGAAATTATCTAAATCTCAACCTATTGGTCGTATGGCCGAACCTCATGAGATTGCTACACTTGCCTTGTATCTGTGTAGCAATGAGGCTAGCTTCATCACAGGTTGCGACTACCCGATTGATGGTGGTTTTACAACATTGAATAACTAGGAAGTATTAAGTATTACGTTTTACGTTAGAAATATGGTTTGAATTAATCATTCTTTTCATTCAAATCATTCAATCATAATTAAAAAGAAACATAAATGAAGATTACTAGGTTTGGCAATGTAGGCAATGAGAAACCCGCTGTTGTGGTTGATGATATACGCTATGATGTAAGTGCTTTTGGACAAGACTACACAGAAGATTTCTTTGGCAATGATGGTCTGAATAAACTCAAAACTTGGTTTGAAGCTAATAAAGCTTTTTGCCCTGTAGTTGATAAAGAAGTAAGATGGGCATCTGCCATTGCACGTCCTTCTAAGATAATTTGTATTGGATTGAACTATGCAGATCATGCTGCCGAAAGCAATATGGCCACTCCTGCCGAACCTGTGGTATTCTTTAAATCTACCACTGCCTTGGTAGGCCCTAATGATGATTTAGTTATTCCTAAAGGAAGTGAAAAAACTGACTGGGAAGTAGAATTGGCAGTAGTTATTGGCAAGAAAGCAAGTTACATTACCGAAGCAGAAGCTTTGGATTATGTAGCAGGATTGGCTTTGCACAATGATTATAGCGAAAGAGCCTATCAACTAGAAAGAGGCGGTCAATGGGTGAAAGGAAAAAGCTGCGATACGTTTGCGCCTTTTGGCCCATGGGTAGCAACACTTGATGAGTTTGAAGACATCAACAACCTTCGTTTATGGCTAACTGTAAATGGCAAAACTTATCAGGATGGTAACACCAAGAACCTTATTTTCAACGTGCCTTTTATCATTTCTTACCTCAGTGAGTTCATGACTTTGCTTCCGGGCGATATCATTTCTACAGGTACTCCTGCAGGAGTAGGTTTGGGTCAGAAGCCAAACCCTATTTATCTTAAAGCGGGCGATGTTGTAGCATTGGGCATTGATGGTTTGGGTAGCTCTACTCAAACTGCAAAAGCTTATGGTTCATAAGAATAACAATTCTAAATAGATATAAAAAGCCGCTTCAAACAGTATGAAGCGGCTTTTTTATTGTTCAATAAGCTCTTAGATTACTGGCATCTATTTCTGCAAATCCACCTTTTTGTTTTAGGATGGCAACCCCTTTTTGTTTTGCTAATGCTTCAAGTTCTGGATAAAAAGCAAAGCTGGCAAGTCCTAGAAAGATGGTATAATCTTTAAAGTCTGGAAATAATAGCCTAAAGTTACCCACCTTCTTATCAATCAATTTATTCAGGTCAGTCTCGTGGGCTTTGTACTTACATTCAATGATGGCAATGCTATCCCCATTATACAACACAATATCGTATTCATCCTCCAACCTTTTGTTTATTGCGTGAATATTCTTTCCTACTTTATCATATTTGATGCCGCCAAAAACTGGATTGTCACTCAAAGCATTAAAAAAATACTCTTCGGCGGTTGCCCCATTATTGTCTCCAATATTGCCCACATAAATACCTAGACGTTTAAATAGCGCTTCTGTCTTTGCACTTTCCTGTTCATTTTTCTTGTGTAAAGCGGCTGTTTCTTTTTGTAATGTAGCAGTCTCTTCTTGTAGGGCTTTAATTTTTATGTTCGAATTTGTAAAACCAGCTTCTATTTCTCTCAATTCAATCTCTGTCATATCCTGCTTTTTCTACAAATATAACTTATGAAGTTGTTATTACTCAGGGGTATTTTTACCACAAGGCGCACTAAGGTTTTTACAAAGAACACCAGAGAAGAATGATGTTTCTATTTAGCTTAGAGTTTTTAACAGAGACTCTAAACCTTTGTGTCCTTGGTGTTTCCCTTGTGAGCTTTGTGGTTAGGCTCATTCTATTTATTCTCTTCCTACCCCTCCCCTTGCAGCCATTCCAGAAATTCCTGCGCCCTTGCCTTGCTTATTGTAATAGATTCTTTAGTGGGGAAGTTTAGTTTAACCACCAGCTTACGTGCAAAGTGACGCTCGGCATTGGTGATGGCGTTTCTGTGGATGATGAATTGTCTGTTTGCCCTAAAAAAGAAAGCAGGATCCACCATCTTTTCCACTTCATCAAGTGTGGCGGAAAGTAGGTATTCTTCCTTCGAAAAAGTAGTGATAACCACTATCAGTTTCTCTACATAAAAGCAGGCAATATCGTTTACTTTTATCGGTATTATCTTGTCGCCCTGGCTTACCAGCAAAGCCTTTTTGTAAGGTTGTTTCAGTTGTTGCATCAACCTGTTCATCTCCATGCGGCTCTTTTCGGGGGCAAAAGCCAGCTTCAGGCTTTCTAGTTTCACCAATGCCTTCTTCACCTTTTCCTTACTCAGGGGTTTCAATAAATAGCTGATGGCATTGGTTTCAAAAGCATCCATCATATACATATCAAAAGCGGTGCAGAACACCACCGGACTTTTAATTTCTATCTGCTGATAGATGTCGAAAAACAAACCATCCGCCAATTGAATATCCGAGAAAATAACATCGGGATGTTCATTGTTGGCAAGCCATTTACAAGCATTCACTACAGAATCTATCTTTCCCAGAATGTTGATTTCAGGATTTACTTCTTGCAACAACTTTTCCAGTTCTCGTGCCGCTTTTGTTTCGTCTTCTATAATCAATATGTTCATGCTAGTACAATTATAAGTTTCATTGGAACAAACTTTAGTTATTCTTACAATAGACCTCAGCGGAAATCCATTATCTCTCTTCCTCTGTTACCTCAGTGCCTCAGTGGCAAAGAAATTCTACATAATTGTATAAAATGATTGCCACAGAAGACACAGAAAAAACAGAGTGAGAAGCAAACGTATATTATCATATAAAAAAGAACAGTTTAAATCTTTTCTCATGCCATTACAATTGGAAGTTTTACGGTAAAAAAGCCATTCTTATTCTCCACCACAATCTCTTTTTTATAGAGCAGTCGGTATCGTTCTGCAATATTCTTTAGTCCTGTTTCATTGCCGGGCAATACCGATAGTTTGGGTTGATAGATGTTTTGAACAACCAGCATTGGGCCTTCGGTGGTAAATAGTTTAATGCTCAGTGGTTTATCGATAGAGGTACTATTGTGCTTTACCGCATTCTCTATCAACATTTGCAAAGTAAGTGGCGGCATCTTAGAGTCTAAAAGATTTTCATTTTCTATGTTTATATCAAAGTCAATTCCTCCCTCCAATCTGCTTTTAATGATATATAAGTACGACTGTATAAATTCCATTTCCTGCCTTAGCGTTACAGAATCCACTTCTTTAAATTGCAATACGTAACGGTATATATTAGCTACTTCATCCACAAAATCTTTTACCGTTTGCTCCTGCGAAATACTAGTGATGGTATTGAGGGTATTGAATAAAAAGTGCGGACTCAGTTGGTCCTTTAGCGAAGAAAGCTTGGCTTGCGTTTGGGCTTGTTTGAGTTGTTCCAATTCTTTTTCTTTCTCTTTTTTTTCACGATATGTGACTAATACAAATACCATAATATTTATAATAGTCATAGCCAACAGGATGGGGTATTCCCCGACTTTATCTAATTTATTGGGGAAATAAATTGGGTATAAGTATAAACTGCCTAGTGATATGATTACAATACTTAAAACAATCCATTTTCGTATTTGAATCCTTATTACAGGTGTCATGCCAAGAAAAAAACCAGCCCAAAGCAGAGATCCCATTAAACACGAATAATATGATTCTATGTTATTTTTTAACAATTCACTCAGGTTACTAAATAAATTATTGAGTGTTATTATGACTAATACAAATAGACTTTGATACTTTTCTAGTTTAAGCAAAAAAGTACAAACGCTTATTATTAAGAATGCGACTATTAAAACCCAAGTTTCCCATTTTGAAGCTATAGAAGTATCACGTAAAAAACTAATGTAGATACTAAAAATCGTAAGTGGTATAAAAAATAAATTCCAAGAGCCAGGCATCTTCATTTTCATACTGTAAAAATATCCTCCACCAACTTCTAAAAATCATTTCATGAATAGAACGGGCAAAATAGTTGTTGAAGCGGACAATGGAGGTGATTGTAGCAACCGATAAAGGCCTGCTTTGAATGAAACCTTCCTTGAATACAATTATCATCATACGTTTTGACGTAGCACTTAATTTGAGTCAAATTATGTCATACGTTACGACGTACTACGTAAATTGAGCCAAATGATGTCATACGTCACGACGTTATGGGTTCAAAATCGCTTTTTACGTCGTACGAGACGACAACACGAGTAAATTGAGCCAAATGACGTCGTACGTCACGACAACACGCGTAAATTGGGCCAAATGATGTCATACGTCGCGACAACACGAGCCATTTGAGCCAAATGACGTGGTACTTCACGACAACACGAGCCATTTGAGCCAATTTAAGTGGTACGTCGTGACGTATGACGTCATTTGGCTCAATTATAAAGTATTTCGATAAATGTAGCTTATAAAGAGTTCTTTTAGATTTAGATGAAGCTGTAAAGGGATGTAAAATGTAGTATCTGAGTTGATATTATCATTATGTATTGAGAATATTTATTCTACATTAACTATCAACATCCCCCGATTAAATGAAATATCTCATAATTACTCATAAAAATTACCACTCTAGGAAAAAACAAAGAACACAATGGTTTAGAGTCCCCCATTAGTAATTCAACAAAATAATAACCTTCCATCCTTGTGTTCTTGTTGAAAAGCTTAGTGTTCCTTGTGGTTAAATACACCTGAGTAGTAACAATATTTCATTAATCAAAAAACAAATCGGCAGCAATGCCATCCGCCAATAATTTACCCTTTTGGGTTAGTTGTAGGTGTTCATCAATAATCAATGCATTGCCTTGCAGTACATAAGCAGCAGCATTCTTCCTTATATCCATGACTTTCTGTTCGTCCCAATTTTCTTTTATATGGATAAAAGATAAGCCTTCGCTCGTTCTAAGGCTCGTCATGATGTATTCATTCAAAGCTTGTGTGGGGGTAAGTGTTTCCATTTCAAAAGGCACTATTCCCTCCGCAATATTCTTTATATACAAGGCATTATTGGCCAAGTTCCATTGGCGGCTTTGTCCATTAAACGAGTGTGCTGCCGGTCCCAAACCCACATAATGTTCGCCTTGCCAGTAGCTGCTATTGTGTTTACTGCGCATGGTGGGCTTGGCAAAATTGCTTATCTCGTAGTGTTCGTAACCGGCGGCTTCCATCCACTCCATCAGCAATTCAAAATGGCGGGCTTGCTTTTCTGGGTCGGGTGCCTGCATCTTTTTTCGCTCAATCATCTTATCCAAAGCCGTCCTCGATTCCACCGTTAGGGCATAACAACTAAGGTGCGGCACTTGCAAGTTGATGGCCGTTTGCACATTTTGTTGCCACTGCTCGTCCGATAAAGTAGGCGTTCCATAAATTAAATCGATACTAATGTTATTGAACCCATAGTGCTTGGCCAACTGGATGGCATCGGTGGCCTGAGCGGCATTATGTGCACGATTCATCCATTGCAAATCTTCTTCTCTAAAAGACTGCACGCCAATACTTAGCCTATTGATGCCAACAGATTTCCAATGAGAAAGTTTCTCGGCGGTGATATCATCGGGGTTGGCTTCGAGTGTCATTTCTACGGAAGGTGCGAGATGAAAAGCCGATTTTAGTTCATCAAGTAAAGAAGCTAATTGCTCATTATTACAGATGCTAGGCGTACCACCACCAAAATAGATAGTGGAAACGGGGGAGGATAGGTAGTTTTTCCTGAGCCTAATTTCCTGCACAATACTATCCACCATTTGTGGCAGCAGACTATGCGTTGTGGAAAAATGAAAGTTGCAATAGTGGCAGGCTTTCCTGCAAAAGGGTATGTGAATGTAGATGCCTGCCATATATTAAGTTGAGCCACAAAGAAAAGGGAAGTAGGAGATAGGCAAAGAGGAAAAGAGGAATATTATCCTTATGAAAGCTAAAAAGGTTATTGTAAATGAACTTATTACTTTTCTGTTTCTTTGTGGCAATAATTTATTATGGATAGGATACAAAAGTTGAATGAGTTTTTGAAGGCTACACCGAAAGATAATTTTCTTAGGCACGCTTTGGCTTTGGAATATATAAAGATTGGCGACGACTTGAAAGCTAGGATATTGTTTGAAGAAATACTAACGGAGAGTCCTGATTATATTGGCTCATATTATCATCTGGCAAAACTTTTAGAGAAACTAGCACATAGAGACCTCGCCATTGAATGGTACGAAAAGGGTATGGCAGCAGCTAAAAAAGCAAAGGATAATCATGCATATAATGAATTGCAAGCGGCGTATGAAGACCTTGACAGTTAACAGTTATCAGTAAACAGTGAGCAGTTAAAAATCTAAATTGTTTCTCACTGATAACTGTTTACTGCTAACTGCTAACTGATTCTTGTCGTTTTTAATATTGCAAAAAGCATTTTACATATTTCATCTGCATCTTTATTGATGCTTAAAAAGGTTGGTTCATCTATATAATCTGTATCTTTTAAAAGTGAAAGCCAATATTTGGTTTCAAGACATTCTTTATAGGCAATACTCATTTTAGATGAGAAATCATTTTTTGAGATTGCTCCGTTTGCTTCTGCTATGTTTGCTCCAACAGAAGTTCCGCTACGCAATAACTGCTTTGATAAAATAAACTCTTTTTTATCTCTCCTCAAGTACTCAAACGCTCTTATCATTCTTATGGAAAAAAGATATGCTTTGTTATAAACCAAACTACTTTCCATAAACAATATTATTACTTAAGCAATAAAGATACACCGTTCAAACAACAGGAACTTCTCTATTAACTGATTACTGTTTACTGCTTACTGATAACTGTTCACTGATAACTGTTTACTGATTACTGTTCACTGTGGAAGTCTTTTCATTATCTCCTCATCAATCTTTTTAAAAAGGTGATAGGGTTTGTAGGTACGCCATTCGGGGATTTCCATTAGTTCTATGTAGTAGTTTAGCTTTCTCTTCCGGAAATCATACTGACTTTGTTCGGGCATGTTCAAGGATACAATCCATCCGTTTTCGTCGGTTACATTCTCAAACCATTCTTCATAATAATCCTTATCGCCACTATGAAAGTTGAGGATATTCTCTGTAATAAGAATGTATTTAATAATGTTATAATGGGCGAGTTTATCAATTACTTCGCGCTTTAGTTCCATGATGTCATTTTCTATGGCATCGTTCCATTCGCCAATCATTTCTATAATGGCAAAATGAAGTTCGTAGTCAACATAAATAATCTTTAGGTAAAGTGTGTTACTACCAAAATCTTCCCATTGAGGATGTATATAATAGTTGTAAACGGTAGCAGAAAATTCGAATTCGCTGTGTACCACGCCATAAAAAGGGGAACGCTTGTCCTCTTCTGCGTTATACATATACCGCCAATTGAAATGTGGTTCTAAAAGATGCATGAATCGAAAAACTTACTTATTTATGAAATGTTACAAGTTGCTGGTTTCAGGTTGTTGGCAACTAGTAACTTGAAACCAGTAACCAGAAACTATTCTTTATGAAACTCTACCAAACCATCCATCGGGCTTTGGAATACATTGCCCAATTCTAGTTCGTAGGTATTGCAAAGTTCTTGAAGTACATCCTTAAAACCAAAAGCAATGCTGCCCGTAAAGTTGATGGGCATCTTCCAAGACTCTTCATATTTATATAGATGATTGAATACAAAATCGTTCAATCCATCTTCAATAATGTTTTCTATCATGTAATGACCCCTGTTTTCTGCCAAAAAGATGGCGTAACTAGCCAAATATCTATTGGCAAGCGGCTTTTTGTAAACACTATCCAGAATATCATCTTTAGTAACATTGAACTGTTTATTAAAGCGGTACAAAAGTTCTTCGTCGAAAGTATTGTACAGATAGTATTGTATTACTTTCTTTCCCAAATAAGCCCCGCTGCCTTCATCGCCCAATACATAACCCAATCCTGGACTATTCTTTACAATCTTTTTGCCGTTGTAATAGCAAGAGTTTGCACCGGTTCCTAATATGCAGGCAATACCTTTTTCGTGGCCACACAAAGCACGGGCGGCTCCCAGTAAATCATCTTGCAAGGTTATTTCGGCAGTAGAAAAGACTTCTTTCAAAGCTAATCTTACTATCTTTTCGTTGGATGGATTGCCCATTCCTGTGCCATAAAAGTGCAGTTCTTCAATTTCTACGTTCTTTAATTCTGGCACCAAGTCTTGTTCCAACAAATCAACTATCTGTTCCCTTTTTACAAAATAAGGACTGATGCCATGCGTATTAATAATCTTCTTTTTGCCATTATACAGCAAACACCATTCGCATTTTGTAGAACCGCTATCGGCAATTAATTGTACTGGCATATTTTTCTAATTTATATTTAGTCAACTTAAAACTAGCCTATCAAGGTTTAAATATAGTATTTCTTGGCAATAGTTTACCTATCAATCAACATAATATCAATTTTAAATTCTTCTTAGAAATAGACATAAGCATCCATTTACTTTAAAATCAATCGCTCGCCTATCCTTAATCTCTATTGCCAATGACCGATTACAGATATATTTGCCGCCTTTAAAACAGGTTAGAATACGCTCTCTTATGGCTAATAAAAAATTACAAGTCTGGTTGCCCCTTTTGTTCGCAGTATTGGTGATTATTGGGATGATTATCGGCTTCCAACTACACGATAAAACCAACAGCGCCATCTTTATGGGCAGTGGCAAAAAGAACTCAATTCAGGAGGTTGTTGATTTAATAAAAGAACGTTATGTAGATGCTGATAAGGCTGATAGTGTAAGCCAAGCGGTAATTGATAACCTTTTGGCACACCTTGATCCTCACTCAGTTTATATTCCCTCTAAATATGTGAAGGATGTTAATGATGATTTGCAAGGAAATTTTCAGGGAATTGGTGTAGAATACCAATTGATGAATGATACTGTAAACGTAATGAATGTAATAAAGGATGGCCCTGGAGAAAAAGCAGGATTGCAGGTGGGTGATATGTTGCTAAAAGCAAATGACACTACTTTATTGTACGGTAAAAAGACTAATGGCATAGAAATAAGAAAAACTCTTCGTGGAGAAGCGGGTTCTACTGTAAAAATTGCTGTTTTGCGCAATGGAAAGCTGCTTAATGTAACCGTTACCCGTGGCAATATTCCTATTCCTTCTATTGATGCCGCTTACATTATTGCCCCAGAAACAGGTTATATAAAACTGAATAAGTTTGGCGACAGAACGTATGAGGAGTTTATGCAGAACCTAGAAAAACTGCAAAAACAAGGTATGAAGAAACTAATCCTGGATTTGCGTGGTAATGGTGGTGGACTTGTAAACGAAGCGACTGCCATAGCCGATGAGTTTTTGGATGAAAACAAACTGGTTGTTTATACCGAAGGAAATCAATCGCCAAGAACAGATTATAAATGTAGAAAAGAAGGATTGTTTGAGAAAGGACAGTTAGCCGTTTTGATAGATGAAACATCGGCAAGTGCTAGTGAAATACTAAGTGGTGCATTGCAAGATTGGGATAGGGCAACCATTATTGGGCGCAGAAGTTTTGGAAAGGGATTGGTGCAACAGCAGTTTCAACTAAGTGATGGAAGTGCATTGCGCCTTACGGTAGCACATTATTATACGCCATTGGGTAGAAATATACAGAAGCCATACAATGATAAAAGCAAACAAGATTATGATGATGAGCTAATGAAACGATATCATAATGGAGAGCTTACCGGAAAAGATACTAGCAGTAACAGAGGAAAGGCTTACAAAACACCTGCGGGGCATACCGTTTATGGTGGCGGTGGCATTACGCCAGATGTTTTTGTACCCATCGACTCTTCTAAATCTTCTATTCCATATACACGCTTTTATTTTAGAAACACACTAAACAGCTATGTTTATCATTACTTTTTAGATAATAAAAGTAAGTTTCAAAAAATAACTACTACAGCTCAGTTGCTTCAGCAGTTTATTCCAGGAGAAGCTGAATGGCAGGGGATAAAAACAATTGCCATGCAGAGAGATGCAATTAATTTGGCAGAGGTTACGCCAAAAGAAAAGGCGGAAATACTACATAGGATGCAGGCGCTGATGGCAAGACAAGTATTCCGTACAGAAGGTTATTATGAATTAGAAAACCAAACAGATAATACAGTAAAGAAGGCGTTGGAAACGATGAAATAGTAGATTAATCGGCAATCGAAAGGAACGAGAATCGCAAGTATGGAACTCCTTAAACTTACGATTCTCGTTCCTTTCGATTATCGGTTCATAACTCATATCTCATAACTATTTTACTATCCTCCCGTCGCGCATGTGGATGGTTCGGTCGCTCATGGCAGCGAGTTCTTCGTTGTGTGTTACTATCAAAAATGTTTGTTGAAGGGTATTGCGTAGCTCCAGAAAAAGATGGTGCAAAGCTTCGGCATTGGCACTATCTAAGTTGCCAGTTGGTTCATCTGCAAAAACAATACTTGGGTTGTTTATTAATGCCCTTGCCACCGCCACACGTTGTTGTTCGCCCCCGCTCATCTCGTTAGGTTTATTTTCTAGTCGGTGTCCTAGCCCTAGTAAGTCCAGTAATTTGGCTGCCTCATCACGCACTTGTTTCTTGCTTCTGCCGGCAATCCATCCGGGGATACAAACATTTTCTATGGCATTAAATTCTGGCAATAAGTGGTGAAACTGAAATACAAAACCAATATTCTTATTTCTAAAGTTGGCAAGTTTGCGTCCTTTTAGTGAGTGTACGGCAATGTCATTCATCATTATGGTTCCAGCATCGGGCGTATCTAATGAGCCAAGAATGTGCAATAATGTACTTTTTCCTGCGCCCGAGCTTCCCACTATCGATACAATTTCTCCTTTCTCAATGCTTATATCTACTCCTTTCAATACCGCTAATGGGCCATAACTCTTCGTGATACCTTTTGCTTGTAACATGGTGCAAACTTAGTTATACCGTTGATTAAATGATTTGATTGATTTTGAAACATTAAAATTATGTTCTCAATGATTATTTGTTATTACCTTATTCATAACTATTTTTTGTTTTTTAATTTAAAATAAATCTTTTTGTTTACTTACTTCCGAAGTATGCTTTGTCGCATCCAAGGTATCTTTTATCGTATCCGAGGTATGCTTTGTCGCATCCGAGGTATCTTTTGTCGCATCCGAGGCATGCTTTGTCGCATCCGAGGTATCTTTTATCGTATCCGAGGTATGTTTTATCGTATCCGAGGTATGTTTTGTTGCATCCGAGGTATCTTTTATCGTATCCGAGGTATCGGATGTCACATCCGAGGTATCGGAAATGGCGGGAGGCATACCCAATACGCCTCCTTATCTCGTTGGTAGAACGTATAAAACAAGGTGAGAAAAGTGGAAGATGCCTGTAGAGAAGGCTTGTAAAGTGGTTTTATAAAGGAAGGTTTCGCTCTCAGCGAAGCCTTTCTTAACCGCCTGTACCCCTTAACCGAGCGCAAGGTAGGGATTGTGGGAGGAAGGGAGGAAAAGAATAATTAGAGGGGATAGACATTCCTAAGCAGAAAGCAGTGGAAACATTACACAAAATAGAGGCTAAGTTGGGAAGATAAGTTGGATATGTGATTCTATTTTAGTGTAGTCCTATTTAGCGGAAAATTGAACAGCCTGCACATATAACTCAAAGTTTTTACTGTCAATCAAATTTCAGCGCATCATAACCTTGCTTTCTTAGCATTAGGTTTCCCATTATCCTTGCGGTACTTCCATTTCCTTCCCTGAAAGGATGAAGAACTCTTTTCCCTTTGTTTGTTCTCCCCACTCATTCGCCAATAAGTAGATAGTTCCTCACCATTTACAATTCTCAAAGTCCTAATTGTCATCGTTTACCTATAAACACAACAAAGTGAGGAACATCTAAAATTGGCGAAATAATTGATATGATTTAATAAAAACGTTTACATGATACATCTTCAAAATGAAAATCTATTGATTGCTATCTTTCGCTATTTATTAAAATCTTTATTCCTTTCTTCATTATTAACTACTCATTGTGTTGCTAGAAATTTTGAAAAAGTAGATACTTCCATATTTAAGAATGGTGGCATTAACGAATTTGTAGAATGGCGTGATAATAGGGGCGAACTTATAAATGCACATGATGGGGGTATAATAGAAAGTAATGGAACTTATTATTGGTATGGGCTAGCATTGAGACCCTTGAAGGTTAGCAAAGACGAAAATAATGGTGCTGCCACAACTACAGGTATCACACTTTACAGTTCTAAAAACCTGTACAACTGGAAATATGAGGGCGTTATATTATCTACCTCTACTGATACGGCAAATCCATTGAGAGCACCTATGCGAATGGAACGGCCAAAAATTATTTACAATGAAAAAACACACAAATATGTCCTTTGGTTTCATTATGTAGGCTATCCTGGCAAACATGGAGAAGCTATTGGAACCGCCGATGCAGGTGTGGCTGTTGCAGATAAAATTACAGGTCCTTTTACCTACATTGGTCATCATAGACCTATAAATGATAGTGGGGCAGTGAAAGATTGTACCTTGTTTGTAGATACGGATGCTTCGGCATACTTTATTTTTGACCGTAAGGAAACGAATGGTTCAAGGTGTCTGCACATTGTAAAACTTACTGACGATTACTTACACTCTACTAATAAATGGTCTAAAATAGAGGTGGCCAATAGAAGAGAAGCACCGGTGGTTATTAAACATGAAGGCATTTATTATTTGGTTACATCTGATGTTTCTGGCTGGAAATCGAATGCTGCTAAAGTGTATAAAGCAACTACCATAATGGGGCAATGGGAAATAGTGGGTAATCCTTGTGAAGGCGAGGGGGCTGAGGCAACTTACAACACACAGGGTACTAATGCGTTTTGTGTTCATGGAGATAAAAACCAAACAATCATAATGTTGGAAAGGCACAACACCGAAAACTTTATGCGGTGCTCCTATGTATGGCTTCCTGTTGTTTTTACTGCTAATAAACAACTTTTATTTCCTTATAAGAAAGAATGGGAACTAAACTCAATAGTTACCCAAAAAAAATAATTTTGAATATTTGAAATTACTGTATCCTAACCAGTTTGAGCATTTACAATTGGGTATTACTGTGATTATTATTTCATATTTATCATCTTTATTGTTTGGGCAATGCTGGCAATGGCAAATACGATGGCCATTATTTTATAGAGTGTTTTATTGCTAATATCTAATTTTGATACTATATAACTTCCAGCAAAAATGTAAACCATCAGCCCGGTTACAGTACCTATTCCACCGCCAATGGTAAACAGATTATACTGAAGCATGCTTGAATGAAGTATTTTCCAATCGAGCATGTAATTACTCCATAATAACCAAAACGGTATCTGTCCCGGATTTGCAGCACTTAGCATCATACCAAAAACAAATCTGTTAATACTATTATCCAATAAAGTACTCTTTTTTTCTTCGTGATATGTTATTATACTCCTAATGCTTACAGCACAGAGTATTACAAAAAAGGCGGCAGTTACCCACCCAATGGCAATTACAACTGCATGATGCTGGTAAATGAAGTCCATGCCCAAAAGCGATAGGCGCAGATAGAGCATTTCTATAACCATAACGCCCCATGTAAAAAGCATTGCTGGTTTTACGCCTTCTTCCACACTTATTTGTGTAGAAGTTAAGCTCATGCTTCCTAGGGCAATCTGTCCTACAAAGCTTACCAGCCATCCCATAAATAATACTAATAACAAGGTTGTGGTCATAATGAACGTTATGAAATATTTTGATTAAGATGACGGAATAGAAAGATTATTGCATCAACTTATTTAGAACTAGTTGCCAGTCTGCCAAATCATTGTTTTTTTTCTTAACCTTAGTGATGGCACTGTAATAACTATAGTCGAAGTAAGTTGCTAAGGACAGTAGAAACAAGGCTTTTTCTGGTTGAAATAAGTGTCCTATTGCAAAGCCAGGTTCTTTATTATCTGCTCTTGCCTTATCAAATGCTACCTTGCTATTTACATATTCTTCATGCGTTTTTTCTCCCGTTACATAAGGTAACACCCAGTCTACCGACTTTTTAATGCTCGAACCTTTCGGGGAAATGTAGGAAAACTCATTTGTGCCCTTAGCCCTTTTTATGATAATGGCCAATGTAGTTAAAGGTTCTAAATCGTAGAGATGATAGTGCAATGCATCCCTTTCTAAGAAATCGAAAGTAGAGCCATCAGGGTTTAAATTCGTTTCAACTTGTGTTACTATTCCTGAAACAGCATAGTCTATATATTTATTATCATTCAAAATAAATCCTATTTGGCCAACCACTTTTAGCCTATGCGAATGCCAGTTATTGAACACTGTAGCCTTCCCTTTCTTTCCTTTTAGCAGTTCTTTTTCAGCGATGGTTATTAGCCAATTATCAATTCTTTGCTTATCGGCATCAGCCAATTCAGCTCTGATCATATCGTAACCCATCAGTAAGAAATCTAGTTTAGTATCATTAATGGGGTTTCCTGTGGGATGATTTACAGTGGCCCACGATACCAAATAGTCTATTGCTTTAGATAGATATTTTGCATTGCCATCAACTATATAGGCAAGAGCTAGAGAATATATTTTTGGATAATCCTTCATCGACTCAATGGAGGCCGTTTTATCTGGATTGCCTTTTAAATGTCCTTCCGAAACGATGGTATCTCTAGGATTGGGATTATCAGATAGGGCTTTTTTAGCTTCATTTTTAAAATAAGAATATCCTTTATCAGCTAATTTATCTGTTTTTAGGAGGCTTTTAAGTTTAATTATTTCAGTATGGGTTAGTCCTACATACTGCGCATTTGAATGTATAGCAATGGTTGATATTAGTAATAAGAGAAAGTACTTTTTCATATAGCTTTATTAGTAAAAAACGCAATATACCGCTAACAGTTACTTTTATGATGGAATGTGTAACCTATTGAAAGCAAGAAAGCGGATAACTTTAAAAAAATTATCCGCTTTCTTGATGTGGGCAGTTATTATTGCTTGATAACCATTTCTGAAATCATATCTCCTTGATGAACCAGCAAAGTGCCCTGTAAATATTCTTCATTATGTTGAGAAGCGTCAAGACCAATTTCTTCATCTTCTTCACTTACCCTAATTGGAACAATGAAGTTCATTGCTCTGAAAATAAGATAAGATACTGTGAAACTATACAAAACTACAATAACCAAAGCTTTTAATTGAGTAAAGAAAAAGGTGGGATTGCCATAAAACCAACCATCATTTCCTGCTGGGTTTACAGATTTTGTTGCAAATACCCCAGTTAATAGCATGCCTACCATTCCACCCAAACCATGACAAGGAAATACATCGAGCACATCGTCAAGCTTCGACTTTGATTTAAGGTGTACAGCTACGTTTGAGATAATTGCGGCAATTGTGCCAATAAATATACTCTGCGGAATAGCAACATATCCCGCTGCAGGAGTAATTGCCACAAGACCAACAACTGCACCAATGCAAAAGCCTAATACAGAAGGTTTTTTACCTTGTAATACATCAAAAAACATCCAAGATAATCCTGCAGCAGCTGCTGCAATGTTTGTAGTAGCAAAAGCGGTTATGGCAAGTGTATTTGAGCCAAGTGCCGAGCCGGCATTAAAACCAAACCAACCAAACCATAACAAGCCAGTACCAATAAGTACATAAGGAATATTTGCAGGAGGAATCTCTTTATTTATTTCATGTGCCTTTCTTCTTTTTAATACGATTGCTCCCGCCAATGCCGCACAACCTGCCGAAATGTGGACCACTGTACCACCTGCAAAATCTAATACACCCATTTTAGCAAGAAATCCGTCAGGATGCCATGTCCAGTGTGCTAATGGGGCATAAACAAACAAACTAAAGAACACAATAAATAAGGTATAAGAAGTAAAACGAACACGTTCTGCTACTGCGCCTACAACCAATCCTGGGGTTATGATGGCGAACATTAATTGGAAAAGAGAAAACAATAGTAAAGGAATAGTGGGCGCCAAACTCCAAGGTGCACCAGAAAGTACATCTTTAAAAAAGAAGTGAGTGCGTGGATCACCTATCACCCCATTAATACTTTTCCCAAAACATAGGCTATATCCAACCACTACCCAAAGAACACTAACTATTCCTGCTGCTACTACACTCTTCATCATTGTAGAGAGTACATTCTTTCTGTGAACCATACCACCATAAAAAAAAGCTAGGGCTGGCGTCATTAAAAAAACCAATGCTGTAGAGACAAGAACCCATGCAATGTCGGCTGAATTATATACTTTTCCTTTGTCATCAAAACCTGGAAGACTTGGGATAAGGAGAGCCGAAATTGATACGATTGCAAGGATAACAAAGGGGGCTGTTTTTTTGATTGTAGCTGTCATGTGGCAATGTTTATTGTCTAAATTAATAACACTAATTAAAATATTTTTATATTTCAATTGCTTCGGCAAAAGTGTAGATAAATTTGTATTTATCCAAAATAAATTATAAAAAACATGATTCTATTAATAAAAATAGATGTTTTATTTGGTTTTATTTTAATTTTTACATTCTTTTTTATTAAAATGTATATTGATTTTTAAGTTATTAATTTTATTTAATGTATTAATTTTAACCGACTTCTCTGAATCATAATTTCTTTGAAATGATAAGGTAATAATACAGTTGTCAAGAAAATGGTTGTATTTCTTATTTACCACCATTAATTCAATAGTGCTTAAATTTAATGCATTACAGCATCAATTGCATAAAAACCAAATCGAGCCAACGGTCAAACTTGTAGCCTGCATCTTTTATTCTGCCAGCTTCTGCAAAGCCAAACTTTCCATGAAAGTCGCAACTCTTTTGGTTGGATGCATCTATTCCCCCAATCATGGTGTGGTAGCCACTGGTTTTTGCAGCCTTTATCAAGGCTGTCAACAATGTTTTGCCTATCCCTTTTCCCTGATGATCTACGTGTACATATATAGAATGTTCTACACTGAATTTATAGGCATCCCAAGCCCTAAATATCCCATAAGTGCCATAGCCAACCACTTTTCCTTCCAGTTCATAAACTAATACAGGCAAATTATCAGCTTGTTTTTTGGCAAACCACACTTCAACGAACTCCATTGAGCGGCTTTTATAATCATAAATAGCGGTAGTGTTCAGTATCGCCTCATTCATTATTTCCAATATAATGGGCAGGTCAAGATGTTCAGCAGTGCGTAGCATAGATTCAAGTTAATAACTGCAATTTAGATAGTAGATATGAGATAATAGATATTATTTGTAACAATAGGTAATATCTCATATCTACTATCTCATATCTTGCTTACTCCTTTTGCCTATTTTTGCCGCCGCTAAAAAAGAAACAATGTTTAATACAAGGGTAAAGATTAAAGAATTACTTGCCAGCGAACAAACAGGGCAAGAGATAACCGTCATGGGTTGGATACGTACTTTTAGGAATAACCAGTTTATAGCTTTGAATGATGGAAGCACTAATAATAACCTGCAAGTAGTGGTAGAATTGGGTTTGCTAGATGAGGCAACCCTGAAACGCCTAACTACTGGTGCCTCTATAAAAGTAATTGGTGAAGTGGTGGCAAGCCTTGGCAAAGGACAGAAGGTGGAAGTGAAAGCTAAGACGTTGGAGATTTTGGGTGATAGTGATGCAGAGAAATATCCATTGCAACCTAAGAAACATAGCTTGGAGTTTTTAAGGGAGAAGGCACATTTGCGTTTCCGTACCAATACTTTTGGGTCGGTATTTCGCTTGCGCAATTCGTTGGCTTTTGCCGTACATAAATTCTTTAATGAAAAAGGATTCGTTTATCTAAATACTCCCATCATTACTTCAAGCGATGCCGAAGGTGCAGGTGAAATGTTTAGGGTAACAACGCTTCCTTTCGATAATCCTCCTCGAAATGAAGATGGCACTGTAAACTATACCGAAGATTTCTTTGGTAAAAGCACCAATCTTACCGTAAGTGGACAATTGGAAGGGGAACTTGGGGCAATGGCTTTTAGTGAGATATACACTTTTGGGCCAACATTCAGGGCGGAGAATTCTAATACTACTCGTCACTTAGCAGAGTTTTGGATGATAGAACCTGAGATGGCTTTCAATGATATTGAAGATAATATGAACTTGGCTGAGGAGTTTATTCAATACCTTATCCGTTATGCGATGGAGCATAATATGGAAGACTTAGAGTTTTTGGATGCACGTTTGGCAGAAGAAGAAAAGTCTAAACCGGTAGCAGAAAGAAGTGAATTTGGATTGATAGAAAAGCTACGGTTTGTGGTAGATAATAAGTTTGAGCGTATTACTTATACCGAAGCCATCCAGATATTATTGGATAGTCCTGCTTATAAAAAGAAGAAGTTTAAATATGATGTGGCTTGGGGAATAGATATGCAGAGCGAACATGAACGCTACTTGGTAGAAAAACATTTTAAAAAACCAGTAATTGTTACAGGATATCCTGCTGCAATAAAGGCATTCTATATGCGCTTGAACGATAACTGCGAAGAAGGCAAACAAACTGTTGCAGCCATGGATATATTGGCTCCTGGTATTGGTGAAATAGTGGGTGGTAGCCAACGGGAAGAAAGACTAAACAAGCTAGAAAAGAGAATGAACGAAATGCATATCCCGCTCGAAGAAATGAGCTGGTACTTAGATACTCGCCGTTTTGGTTCGGTACCACATGCTGGCTTTGGATTAGGCTTTGAAAGAATGGTTCTTTTTGTAACCGGAATGACCAACATACGCGATGTTATTCCATTTGCAAGAACCCCGAAGAACTGTGAGTTTTAGTTTTAAGAAAATCAAGAGTACAAGCTAACAATTAACCCAAGTTGCAGTTTAGAGGGCAGAGGTAAAAGTCAGTTTAGTTCTCCGTTATATTTGCCTAAAAAGTATTTCTGACACTTTTTAGGTAAATATAACAAAACTAGAGAATGGGTTTGTAACTTTATTTAACAGGGTAAGCGCATTTAAATATTAGAATTTGTCTAATGAAAAGCGTACTCTAAAAATTATTTACAAAGTGTTTATTTTTCACTTCTTAATTTATATTCAAAATAGCTAATTCAAAACTCTCTACATAATAAATCGAGTGTTGCAATTCACAGTTTCCAATTTGATAAAAGAGTTATTTGCAAATTCAAAGCAAACATTGAAATATGTAAAGGAATGATGTGTTTATTAGACATTTTTTTTCATTTTAATGCGTTTGCCATACTTTAGTTAATGTTAACTAGCTAATTAAAACAGTTTACATAACGCTTACTTAATGGATTATTACCACCTTTTTGCGTTCCATGTCATTACCATGTTGTACTTGTAACACATATACACCTGATGCTAAACCAGTTTCATTAAATAATTCGGAGAAATAGCCTTGAAAAGAAGAATAAGACTTATTGAATATTAATCGTCCTTCACTATTTACCAATGAAACTTGTAATGGCGTAGCAACATTTACATAAAAACTAAGGTTGAATACCCCCTTGTTTGGATTTGCGCTTATTATAGGTATTATACTGCTTAAAGAAAGGAAGTTGGAAGACCGCTGACAGCCATAAATGTCCGTAACAATAGTTTGGTAGTTTCCTGTACTTATTGTTGGCTTAAAAGTATTGCTTGTAGCACCATTAATAGCTACCCCATCGTGATACCACTGATTTCCATTGGCCACACTACTCCTTAAACTATCATTAAAAAAAGTAACTAAAGGCTTTGGTGAAGTATATACACTTACAGGAATTTTATCTCCTTCACAGTCTTTAGTTTTTATTCTCATATTATATAAATAGTAATAAAAAGACTTATAATAATTAGTGTCCGAAGTATTAGATATACTCACACTGTTACCAGTTATAGAGAATATATTGCTAAACGTATAAGGATAGTTAGAAATAGGCAGTCCCTTGCTTCTAAATAAAGTTGCATTGGTAGCTGATATGATAATGGAATGCTTTCCTGCAGGCAACTCCATATTTACGTAGAATACGTTACCCGTATCTGCTGCATCATTACCATCAATATTACTAGAATAAGGAACAGGATTTGTAGCAAAAACATCAATTGTTTTTGATTTCAACACTGAATAGTTATAAGATCCTGAACTTGTAGCATTGGTAATATCTGCTGCCATAATAGTTACTTTTCCGGGATACCTAGTGTACAATCTTGTACTCTGTAAAATAACGGGAACTGTAGAAGTGTAGTTTAAGTAATTATTTCCTATTGCTTGATAGCCTCCTGTATAAGGTCCCTTTTCTACAGGTCCCACATTGCCTTCTAAACCAGTACTTATATAGACTACAGAGTCTTGAATTGCCTTTGGCAAACTTGCCGAACTGCCGGAAGCAATAGAAGAAACAGTATTACTGTACCATAAATAATTTGTAGAACCTACAGGATTGGTAATATTTAGGTTTGTTGTATAGCTACAAACATTTGCGGTTGCTATAACAGGATTTGCAGTATTAATAGTTTGCGAAAGTGTATTATTAAAAGGAATGTCATCATTAGGAGCAGTAGCATTTACCGATATAGTGTAACTAGTGTTTGGTAAAAGCTCGAATGGTTGTTGAAAAGTGTAATTAACAGTTGCGCCACTAGCAATAGGTGATGGATAGATGCCAAAAAGATTTGCAATTGTTACATTTCCTTTTTTAATAGTAGCCGTAAAATTAATGTTTGATTGACTAAAAAATCCATTATTTACCAACTGAGCCACTAACAATTGCTTGCTATCTGGATTATCACCAGTTATTGGAGATACTATTCCAGCAACTGCAATATCATTATCAGGCTTTGCAATAGTTACTAAATAATCCTGTGTCTCGCCAGATATACTAGCCGTACACGGAGAAAGTATAGCTGCATTTATGGTATCTACAGCCACAACACGCATTACAGCATTGGTTCCAACCGTAAGGTTATTTGGTGGCAAAATGGTAGCACTAAAATTATTGCTACTAGTACTTACTATACCTTTAGCCACCAACTCACCACTATCATTAAAGCTTCCATTCTCGTTGTAATCTATGTACACATTTACACTTTTTGCGTGTGCGCCCCCATCACAACTACTAAGGTTTATGGAGATAGGCATTGATTTATTGGGTTTAATGGTTGCAACCAGATTAGTGAAGTTGTTATAAGCACCACAGCCACTAGTTTTAATATTGTTGATTCCTCCAAAAACAACTTTATCTATGGATGCGCCAATAGAAGTTGCAGAAGTAATAGAGCAATACGGATTTCCACCTACGCCACTTATTAGCAAAGAGTAAGCTTGCAATCCATGGGTAAGTTTGCCTTTATGTGTTACCGTAATAGTATATACTTGCCCAGGAACTACATTATCAATCTCTATTTTTTCTACATTATCGATTGTGTTATCTCCTTTTGTAGCTGCAGCTGCGGGAACAGTAGGATTTAGCTTCCAAGGATAATAGGTAGTTGCCCCTTTTGTAATACGAATATCTAAATCGTTTACCAACTCGGGGTAGTGATTATTCAACACATTACTGGTAATTACTATTCCAGAAGGATCTGTCCAACAGATAGTTGCCGTTATGGGGGTTTTGCCAGAAGCTACAACGTTTATAGAATACGACTGTCCATTATTCAATACATTTTCGTACAATAAATGTGGGCTTGTTGCGGCATTGTTGCTAGTAACGGCTTCTTTTATTACCTCTGCTCCTTTTGCTACATTTAATAGTCCCCAACCAAATCTATAGTCAGGTCCCGGATAACTTCCCGCCTCACTTGCAGTATGAATAGCTAATCCTTTAAGGGTAGCAGAGCGCAGGAAAGATCCATTATTCAATTCAGAATAATATTCTTGTAACAACATCAATGAGCCCGTAGCATTTGGTGAGGCCATCGACGTACCACTTAGTGTGGCATAAGCACTATCATTTGCTCCACTACAAGAAAGCACATTCAATCCGTCAGCCACAATATCTGGCTTAATCCTTCCATCATCAGTTGGACCCCAACTACTAAATGAAGTCATTACTACATCGCTAGCCGATTTGTATCCATTTGCAATTCCAGATACAGCACCAACCGTAAGAATGTTTTTAGCGTTTCCAGATGTGCCAATTGTTTTATAACTATCATTATTAGATATTGTGCCATAAACTCTTGTAGCTTGTACTTTATTTCCAAATTCATCATAATAATAATAATACCCACCAATAGCAGGCCCCGTGGAGGTTCTGTTATTTCCAGAGGCCTTTACAATTAGATAGTTGGGGGCGTTAAAAGCAATCGCGTCATAAGAAGCTGCTGCTTCATCGTAATACCCAAATTTAAAGTCGGAAGAATCACCATAATTTCCTTCAAAATACCAATCACCATTACTATTCATGTACCAACCGCAAATAGTGCCGTAAGAATGATTGGATAACAATAAGTTTGGAGCTGCACTCGTTATGGAAGTTATATCGTTTGTGAATAGATATGCTCGAATACCTGGAAACTTAAAGCACATTCCTTTTGCAGACGGATTAATGCCTGTTGCTATCATCGTTCCTGCTACGTGTGTGGCATGAATAGAACCTTCGTCGGTACTACTTGCCCGTCCTTCCATTTGGGTTACTCTGCCTACTAATTCTTTATGCGTGCCAAGTACTCCGCCACCATCCCAAATACCTAATTTATTTTTGAGATATGAGGGAGACCCACTCAGAGATAAGCCACTAATTCCGCCTGACCAAAGCTGACTAGCACCTGTGGTGTTGGCTGCAATTAGATTATCGAAAGTGGTATAATAAAGAGGATGATTGTAGTTATCTACCCCAACAAGACGAGAAATGCCATGACCTTTACTTATCATTAAAGTATCCCAATGATATTTTTTGGCAAAAGCAAATGCTTTTTCAATTTGGTCTTTATATAAATCGGAAGATAGCTTTGCTTGTCGTTCCAACGCTGTAATGTTCGTTTTTAGCTGCCCAAAAACTGTTACAAAAGAAGCAATCAAAAATAATAGCGTTAAAAACGATAGCTTTTTCATTTAACTTATTGATAATATAGATAATTATTTGTAATGATTATTCAAAGTAATGGTTTATTTCTTATACATTTTCAATTCAAGATAAGTAACTAACTGATGTTACGCAGTTTTATTCACTTTTAACAAAATTCAACACATAGGCACAGTAGGAACATAGTTCTATTGATTTAAAGAAGAAAAAAGAGAAGAACACATAGCAAAAAAGTTTTACTTTTTTATACTCGAGTCTGTGTGACCTACTATATAACTGCTCTTCTACGCAGCAGTTTTGAGCTTGGCAAGTTGCTTTTCCAGCCTCGCTATTTTATCCTCCTTGTACTTATTTCTGTATTCATTCACATCAATTGGACAAAACTCCACCTTTCCTGTAAGCATC
>CANCVE010000007.1 GCA_947381435.1 Chitinophagaceae bacterium | reverse complement strand
AGGTACAGAATTGTAAAGGATGAATGCAGGTTAAGAAAAAACAAATATCCGTACAAGATATTTGCCATTTGTGCCGCCTTGCATAACTTTAGGGTGGAAAGAAAGCCGTTTAATTACCCTGTAATTAAACTGACATAAACTCTATTAATAAAATTCTCTGATATTAAAAAAGCAGCCCAATGTTTTGAGCTGCCTTTTTAAGTTTAGAATTTTAATAATTAGTTATTAACCAGAATATTAGTTGTGTAAACGGCGTTGCTCCCAGTTGTATATAGTGTTAACTTATACAATCCACTCTTAATTGCAGCATCAATAGGTGTGCTGTAAGTTGCAGTTCCACCATTGTGTTGAATTGATTTGGTAGAAACTAGCTTGCCCAAACTAGTATAAATTCGAACTATAAAGTTTCCTTTTACTATTTGACTAAACTTAACATTGACAATTTTATTCTTAATTGGATTTGGATATACGCCAAAGCCAATTCCTAAATCTCCCTTAGTAATAGAAGATATTGTACTGTATGATACTCTTCCGTTTTTGTCAGTTGTCTTAATGCGATAATAAGAATTACCCACCGAAACGTTTGCATCTACAAAACTATAGGTGGCTGCAAAAACATTTTTAGCGGCAATAGTACCTAAAGAGGTGTATCTAACACCGTCAACTGATTTTTGTATAATATAGCTGGCAAGATTACTTTCTCCAACTGTTTTCCAGTTTAAAGTAACTGCATTTTCGTTTAGGATACTACTTAAAGAAATACTATTGATAGATAGAGCAGAAGTTTTGAAAACAATACTAAACCTATTCATAAAAGTTGCATTATTAAAAGCATCAACAGAGAAGTTATAACGCGATAGTGTATCTGGTAACAAAGTACTCTTTTTCAAAAAATTATCATATAAATAAGCATTTAAGCCATTTGCTTTAAATGATGAGGCATCAATTTGAAGCTGATAATTTGAAACAGTAGGGTTTTGAAATGTAAAAGATATAGTATCGTTAACAGTTGGTAATTGACGTCCTTCTATTGATAAAAATAAACTACCCTGAGGAATAGCAAAGGCGTTATTACCCGCTCCTCCAAATCCTCCAAATCCTGAATTAAAGTCTTGGGCATCTTCTGGTCCATAAACATTACTATCAAAACTACTGTCAAAAGCAATGTGAACACTAGATCCAGCAATTGGTGCAAAGGGAGAATCAGCAGGAATCTTGGCAGCTAATGCAACATAGATATCATTCGAAGCACTTCCTCCTCCCTTATGGTGTATGAAGGCATTTGAATGATTGATCCTTGTACTTTTGGGGCGGTGAATGTCTTTTGTTGAGTTGGCATTTGCAATCACAAATGTTGCAGTAGAAGCAATAAATAGTAAAGTAAAGAATTTTTTCATAAAATAAATTGTTTGATTAAATAATAAAAAGATCACAGCGGCAAGATAAGGAAGTTTTAATGCCTTAATTAATAATATTTATACTATATACCGAATATATTTCCTAAAAAAAAACGACACTGAATAATCAGTGTCGTTGTAATCTTGTAGCGAGGAGCAGACTTGAACTGCCGACCTTCGGGTTATGAAGGCTGTAACTCTGCCATTTTGTAAGCTAAAACTCAAGCCTGTAGCGTATTTAAAAAATCTATTTTATATCAAAACGTGTCCGAAATGTCATTTCTTATTAACGTTATTAACGAAATCATTAACCAGATTTATTACCTGATTTTATCCTGAAAACAGTGTTTTCAAAGCCAAATATCCATCCTGGATTCGCATTGAATTCAATGCAAGCTTTTAGAATATGCTCAGATTTAAAACTCCCTATTCCATTCTTTATACTATTCCCCTGCTGTTTAGCTATTCCAATAACATTATAAAAATCCTGCTTAGATTTTATTGTTCTTAAACTAATCAGTAAATCAATAAGCTCCAGCATTCTCTTGTCATATATGGGAAGGGGGTTAGTACTCATTATCCATTATTTCTTTCTTTGGCATTAAGCTTAAAAGTCCTTTCATGACTATTACAAGTTTATCGCTAAAGCCTTCGAAACGCAACTCAGGCCCATTTTCATTTCTATCTATAAAAATCACACCTCCTTCTTTTTTTATGATAGTTTCAATAGATCTAAGCTGCCACATCATTCTATACTTGAAATTCTCATATAGCAATATCATTAATCTAGGGTTTTCAGGCTCTTCGCCTTCTTCTGGCAACTCGTAGTAAATCTTTAACTCATCATTTTTTATCGGCATAAGTTTGGGGGTTTTATTCTTCCCGAAGTGTATCATACAACTTTGTGTTTATTGTATTTATTGCCACTTCTGTTTTACTGTTTAATTCTATTTAATAATTCATTTTCGAAAACCCCTAATGAATAAGCTTTCATTTTACCAATTGCTGTTGGTAGATAATGGCCTTTCGTTTCATATGTTCCATTCGTTGTAATATCTACCAGATTTATCATAACAACCGTCGAATTACCTTGAGCCTTTTTTACAAATACATTCCATTGCATAATCCCATTTTTGGAGTGATAGAATTTATTGGTACCGGAATAATATACTAAAGGCGCAATTCCATAAGCTTTAGTATTTATTGGCTTGCCATCTTTGCCTTCAGTTGTAAGTATTATGGAACTAGATTCAGCAATGATTAATCCACTTAATTTGTCAATTAGTTTTACACCAATGCCTTCTTTTGCAAAAATCTCAATAGTTTTTGTCCATACTTCATCGTATGTCACTTCGGTTTTAAACTCAATTTGATTATGTAAATAATTACCCTTGAGCGGAATGATTTTAGTAGTAGTACAACTGAAAATGTAAAACATGCTGAGAACTCCTAAGGACATTTGCGTAAACCTTTTCATTTTGTTTGTTTATTTAATTGTTGATAAATATTTTTAGCACTGTTTGCTAAACTTGTTAGTATTTATATTTCCTTTGAACTCTAAATAATTCCTTTATGTCTAAATCTAAGAAACACAAAAAGAAAATTCCTAAGGCTGTTTTACAATCTCATCATGTTTTGAAATTGTATCTTGATCGAGAAGTGCCTTTGCCTTATCAATCGGCATCTGAAACACCTCAGAAACAACCCTAATTAACCAATCTCTGTTGGTTAATATCATAGCTCTATCTGCTGGTGTTAATTCGATGGGAAATGATAAGTCTTTATTGTTTGCATTAGTAATTTCATTTTTAAGCATTTCTCCAATACCAGTAAGTAAATATTCCCTACGAATATTAGGGTAAGCTAAAACAATTTTCTCCGAAAGTTCAAGAGATATATTTTTTACTTTGCCACTTTCTATGTCATATAAATTTTGGCTTCGCTTCAATTTAATAGATTTAGCCAGTGAATTTTTAGACTCACCAGTAAATTCTAAAATCTCTTTTAATATATCCGAACCACTTTTCATTCAGTATTTCTGTAATTTTGTAATCTAAACTATTATTTATGTCGAGCAATCATGCTATCTCAGATTTGGAACTTCGTATCAAAGCGGTTGACTTTGCAACACGCCAACATTATACAACCGAATATCCACACATGACACCATCTAATGAGAACAAATGCGAACTAACGGCAGCAAATGACTTTTATATATTCATGAAATATGGTGTAATTAAAGAACTAGAAGAACGATATGGACCTTCATTGTTAAAAGAGCAATCAATAACTATTTAAACAAAATAGGAACTGAAAACTTAATCCTAGTAACAGTTTCATTATCATTCTTATCTGAACTTGATGCTTTGCTACCAATGCTAGCTAATATTACACCTATTCCAACCTGATTTGCCTTCCCTTCTGTTTGTTTTAACGCTACTTCAAAATCCACCATTCTGGTGTTCATAGATGATTCTCCTCTATTTGATTTAAGTGGCCTATCTCCATAAACACCTTCTGGAGCTATCTCTATCATACTATTCTTATTTGCCTTTTTAGCCTCACTAATTCCCTCGACAATCTGCGTTAACGTCTCCTTTATAAACTCTTTTAATTCCAAAGCGATTTCTTAATAAAATGTTAATACAATATATTAATTCAGAATTACTGATTTTTATTTCAGTAATTCTGAAATGTTTTCGTATATTTGCTGTACAATATTACAGTAACAAAGATAAGGAAATGATTTCAAAATTAGCATTAAGTAAAATAAAGGGGAATAGCAAGCTGATTGGCAAAATGATGGCAGAGTTTGACAAAACTGAAAAGACCATCTACAACTGGTTCGATAGAAAAGACCCGATGTTGACTACTAGGGCGGCACTTAGAATATTAGTTGCAGAAACGGGCCTTACAGAAGATGAAATATTGGTTGAGGATAAAACCCCAGCTTAAAAATAATTACTACAGGGCAAGCGTAGTTCACGGGAGGTGTCTCTACACTCTCCTTCTTTTAAAAAACATCAGCTATGGAAATAGGTGCAGAAATAAGGATGATTAAGAAACAGGCGATGCAGCTTCTCTCCTATTGCGAAAGTTTGGAAAGAAAGATTGCTCCACCAGTCGCAAAGAAGAGAAGCGCTTTAAGCGATGAACAAAAGGCAAAGTTGAAATTGAATGTTCGTTCAGCAATTAAAACAAATTGATTATGAAAGGATTGCAGCCACAATTGAAACCGTTTGAACATCAGAAGTTTATCAGCATTCATTACCCTAGCAGATTAAAGGAAGTAGAAACTTATGGTGAAAAGTTCGAAGGTGAAGAGGCTTATTTAAACACTCGTGTTCGTCAAATTAATGGAGGTAAAAATGAAAAAAGTAAAGATTTTAAAAGTTTACAGTTTGCCCGTCTTGCACCTCGTAAAAATTCCTTACGGACACAAACAGCAGATTGCTATCAATAATTACATACTCAAAGCTTCAATACTAAATTAAATGACAGACACTAAGAAATTTCGGGAATTGCTAGACATCGTAAACGCAACATTCATGGTGTACGAAAAAGAGGCAAACTTCCATAATGGATGGGAAACTAAGAAAGAAGCAACTCTTGATTTGTATACAGACTTTGCTGAAAGTGTATGTAATCTGGGTGCTGCAATGATTACAGAAAACAAAGGAAACACTGCAATTCCCTTATTTGGATTAACAGTACTTGAACCAACCTCTGAAATGGATATGAATAAATTAATCATGTCCTCCGGAGTAGTCACTAACCACACAAATAACTGATTATGGAAGGGTTTGGATTAGGAATACTTTATCTGCTTTATATCGGAATCTGCTGCTTAGTTTCTTACGCCATCGTAAAAGGCAGAAAGTAAAACAATTTTTTCACCATTTTAAATAACGATTATGCTAACGCTTGCCATTGTGATTGGAGTCACTCTTTTGGGTGATATTCTACTAATGAAATTTGACAGTAAAATGATTAATAGCCACGATGAGTGGTTTTAAAGAGGGTTTTCAGAGATATACCTTTCAAGGAGGCGGTTTCTACCGCTTCCAACCTTTTAAAAAGTTCTTTAAATATCGCGAGGTAGAGCAGCGGTAGCTCGTTGGGCTCATAACCCGAAGGTCATGGGTTCGAGTCCCATCCTCGCAACTTATTCCCCTTCATTATGTGGAATCGCAAACGTAGAAGGTAGATATGCGGCTAAGCCCCTACAGCTTATGGCGGTTAAAGAAATAACCAGAAAGGGGTAAAATCGGTGGCTTAGTGAGCCAACTTTTAAAACAGTTCTTTTAAATATGAGTGAGTGGGGTTAGCTACTATTTGATGTAGGCTAGGGCAAACTAGATGGATCAACTAAGGTACTAACTAACAAGGGTTCGACTCCCTTACACTCGCAACGAACCCCCGATGATGAAAGAAGATGAGACAGACCTCACGCCATTTTATTGCCTGTAAGATTAGCCTAGGTTTAGTAGCCAACGTGAAAACAGGATACTACTTTAAGATGGTGGACAAATGGGAAGTGTAGCCAGCGAGGCAGTTTGCTAAAGTACAAGGCAGATGGGTGGGAGCGATACCCACTACATGGACAACCATCAGCCAGATAGATTGGCTATAAGTCCGAAAGGAGCGTACGGCCGCGGGATTCGTTGACAGCTTGGAAAGACAGCAAACAGTACGAAAAAATCTAATTCAGAGGATTAGTCTGGGTTAGTTGACAAGAACGGAAAGACGTACGGGTGCTGGTGTGAGTGATGCCAGAACCACCTTTTAAAACTTCTTTTTATGATTATAGCGAAGATTATGTTGGGGATTAAAGCACTAAGGCTTTACCACGATTACAAGGAATGGTATAAACGATTTTAAATAAAACAGCCCTGCTGTAACAGGGCCATTAGTAAAACACAAATTAAATGTTATGCAAATCTACTTAAAAAGAGTAAAGATTACAAATTTCAAGGGCATTCAGTGCTTTGAATCAGATTTTAACCATGTCACTAACATCTTTGGTGACAATGGTACAGGCAAAACAACCATCATGGATGCCTTCCTTTGGCTGTTCTTTGGTAAGAATAGCAATGATGCAAGCAAGTTTGAAATCAAACGCCTGGACTCAAGCAACAAGTTCATCAAGAATTTAGAAGCGGAAGTTGCTGCAACCATCCATATTGATGGTCAGGATATCGTAGTTCGTAAAGTATTAAGGCAAAAGTGGGTTACACGACGTGGATCCACTGAAACGGATTACTCTGGTGATGAGAATATATATTTCTGGAATGATGTTCCATTAAAAGAGTCTGAGTTCAAGGTTAAGATTAAGGCCATAGTTGATGAGCCAGTATTCAAGTTAATCACTAACCCTTTCTATTTCAACTCTGTTCCTTGGCAGGACCGTAGAAACACTCTTACCTCTATTGCAGGCGAAATTGACAACAATGTGATACTTGAGTCATTAATCAATGGCAAAAGCAAGCCACACCTTGAGGAACTAAAGACAGCTTTTAGCCAGAACAAATCTGTTGATGAGTTCAAACGTGAAATTGCTGCAAAAAAGAAAAGGATTAAAGATGAGGCTGAAAGCATCCCCAGCCGTATCGATGAAGTTACGAAAGGAAAGCCGGAGGATAGGGACTTTGAAGCAATACGCTTCAAAATTGACGACTTAACCCAAGAGTCATTAAAACTACAGAAGTCTATTGATGATGAGTCTGCTTTGGCTGTACTTGAAAATGATAAGCGCACAAAGCTCATCAATGAGCATCAACAAAAGAAAGAGGCAAGGCAGAATTCAATCTTCAGTATCAAGACTGAAATTCAAAATATAGAGTTTGCTGCCAAGACTGAGGCATCGGAAGCTGGTAATAAGTTAATGGCTGACATAAATTCAGCTACTCGCACATACGATGATAAGGTTGCTGAAAAGGACAAGTATACATCTAGCTTGAACAGCCTTAAAAAAGACAGGGAAACTAAGCAGGGTGAATTGGATGATTTAAAACTTCAGTATCAAACTACAGAAGCTAGCACCAATGATTTCAATGAGGAAGGTTTCAACAATGAGATTGCTGGACTTGAAGCACAGATTGCAGTAAAGAATCAATTGATTGATAATATTGCTGCAGAAATTGAAAGAATCAACGCTGAGGAACTTTCCTTTGATAATGTAGATTTCTCTTGTCCATCATGTAATCAGTCACTACCTACTGACAATATAGTTCTTAAAAAGGCTGAATTGAAAGCTAGATTCAATGCCGATAAAGAAGAGCGCCTCAAGGAAATAAAAGCTAAGGGCAATAGTGCGTATGATGAAATTGACAATATTGAGGGAAAGATTACAGCCAAAAGAAACGAACGCACTCATTATGCTGAGGTATTCAATTCTAATAAGTCAAAGAAGCTTAACCAACTTATTGAGAAGATAAATGCTGTCAAAGCTGAAATAGCTGCCTTGGATACTCGCATAACAAATGGTAGCAAAGTTGTATCGGATTTGGAAGCTGAGTTATTGGTACAGGGTAAGCATATTGATAATCTTAAACTAGAAGCCAATGCACCGAAAGCTTCAATTGAAAGCATCGTTTACTCTATACTTCAATACAATGCAGAATATAATTCATTGTCATTAAAACTTGCCGAACTGGAAGCCAATCCGATAGCTGAATTAGTCTTCCCTCCTATTGCTTCCAATGAGGAACTCAGGCAAAAGCGCAATGAAGCAACTGAGATGATCCTGGAATTAAACAAGCAATTGAATGATGAGGATACCATTGCCAGATGCAATAACCGTATTCAAGAACTTAGGGAACAGGAGACTAAACTAGTTCAGGAACTTAGTGCATTGGAAGGAACTGAGTTTGCCATCATGCAATTTACCAAGGCTAAGATAGAAGCAATGGAAGCAAAGCTCAATGGTAAGTTCTCAATGGTGAAGTTCAAACTGTTTGCAACTCAGGTAAACGGTGGTGAGACGGAATGCTGTGAGACACTTATCAATGGTGTTCCTTTCTCTGATGCCAACAATGCAAGCCGTATCAATGCCGGGATAGATATTATCAATGCACTTAGCCGTCATTATGGTGTTTCTGCACCAATCTTCATCGACAACCGGGAATCAGTTGTGAAGCTGATAGACAGTGATTCGCAAATAGTCAACCTGATTGTTTCAGAAGGATCCTCACTGAGTGTCGGCCAACCAAAAATCAAAAAAGCAGCATAAGTATTTTTTCACTTTTAATAATTATTACAATGACAAACACAGACAGCCAATTGGCTACAGTTGACACCAACATTTCGAAGGTATCATTTCCTACAGTGGACTTAAATACCTTCAAAATAGAAGACCTTGAATCGGCAGAGGTAATGCCGATAGAACTAACATCTTTTTATTGGACACCAGAAGCAGGTGATAGTTTTAGAGTTGTTTTTCTGGGAATTGAAACAGTACCTATGCTTCCAATTGGGAATGAAGATAAGGCTCATTTAAATGAGGATGGAATGGTAATGCTTCCATGTGCTTATTTCCTTACTAGTGGAGAGGATAGAGTTGTAAAACTATGTAATGCTTCAAAGAGATTAGTAAGTACTCTACAGGGTAATTTTATCAAACCTATGACACCATTATTGGTGACGTACACTGGGAAAGTTAAGAATAAGAACAATGTATTCTCAAGTGATACTTGGTCAGTAAAGCCTTTAAGTACAAAGACAATCTTTATTGCTGAAAAAGTGAAAGACGATATTAGTCAACATGGAAATGGTAGTGAGATTGGTATTGATGATGAAGGTTCAGAATCTGGACAACAATCCTCTTTTCAGCAAGAAACCAACACTACAGCTCATGATACTGCAAATAATGCGGGTGGCAGTACTGCAAATGGAGGTAAGCCACGTCGTTTCTAACAATTTCAACTAATCACAATGGATTTGAAAGTACTAGGTAGCAGTTCTAAAGGAAACTGCTACATCTTGGAGAATGATACGGAAGCACTCATCATTGAGTGTGGGGTGAATATTAAGGATATCAAAAAGGCTTTGGACTTTTCTTTTAACAAAGTATCTGGGTGCATACTTACCCATGAACATAAAGACCATAGTTTCTCATTGATAGACTTATTAAAAGCCGGGGTGGATGTTTATGCCTCCAAGGGTACTTTCAAAGCATTGGGATATAAGCAGCACCATCGCATTAAACATATTGCTGCTAATACATTGTTTCAGGTTGGTTCATTTAAGGTATTACCATTCGCCATCCAGCATGATTGTGTTGAACCTTTAGGATTCATCATCAATCACCCTGAGACAGGTAATATTCTTTTCATCACCGACAGTTACTATGTAAGTAACAAATTCAGGAATATCAATAACATAATAATTGAGGCAAACTTTAGTGAAGGGATTATTCAAAAGAGAGTTGAGGATGGAAAGCTCCCAGAGTTCTTACAGGATAGAATTTTCACTAGTCACATGAGTATTGAGACTACTCTGAAGACTTTAGAAGCAAATGATTTAAGCCAGGTTAACAACATTGTGCTGATTCACTTGAGTGATGGTAATAGCAATGCGGACCAGTTTAAATCTGCTGTTGAAAGTCAGACAGGAAAAAGAGTACATGTTGCTGATGCTGGACTTGTAATTGAAAATTTCAACAAAAAACCTTTTTAACATGCCTTACACAAAAGATAGTGCAATAAAACAGATTGATACCTTAATTGAGATTATAGGAGGGTTCCCCAATAAGGAAGTAGCCTTTCAATCAAGGATAATTACTGCGCCAATAAATAACAGGCAACCCATCATCATTTACAAAGCTCGCACCATAGAGCCTCACGTTATTGAAGTGTACAGATGGAAAGATAATAAAGCAGTTTGGGAAAGGATTCATGCTGATAATATCAATGTTAGAGTAATACTGACACACATTATTGGGTATTTCGAAAAAGCAGTAGCCTAAAATTATGGCACGCTCAAGCTCTCAATATGGATTAGCTGCCAATAAGGTTACTGGTAAAATAGCCTTTTATACCAATGGTTTTCTCCGGTCTGTGGAGGGTTTCTTTAATAGAAATGATAGGCAATTGAAAATGGCTATGTATTATTTAATAATCGAGAATTCATCCAAGGATAATTACTACGACATAATTATTACAATTGATGCCATACCTAACTGAAGATATTAAGAGCAGCTGTAAACCATCACATTACTATGGCTATAAAGGTGAAGAAGTGAGTATTGTTAGTGATGAACATGGGAATGTGGTGATAGTGGAAAATTTAGAAGGTAACATCTATCCAGTTCCTGCAGATAAGCTGAGTAGTATCGATTCAAAAATAAGCCAACATACAATAGTAAATACAGAAAAATTAATCGTAACCCCAGTGGAAGTTAAAAAAACGAGGAAGACTTCCACTTCACAAATACCCTCATTATTCTAGTTATGAATTCAGTTAAAATTAAAAAAGCAAAAATCAAGGATGATCTATTCCTTGAAGTTGAGTACACAGAAGAATTGCAATGGCACAGTAAAAAGGATACAAAGCTTTCCTGCACAGTACCCATCCACAATGATTTAAAGGATGCCTTTAGTAAGTTTCCTAAACACTTAGCTTATTTATGTGACAATACAGAAATAGATGAGGATGATAAAATCTATGATGTAAAAGGCTTCTCAATTGGTGGTAATAATGAAAACGAAGGTGTCACGCTATCTGGTAGTAAAGAGAATGATTTTGGTATAGTGAACCTAAATACCCCATTCCAAAAATGGGAAAAGAGTGAATATCATGCAATTGGTGTTCTCGGAGAAGAAATAGAAGCTGCCATCTATGAAATCAATGAGTATTTATTCAATGGCAAGAAAGCTCCAGAACAACAGCTTTCATTGTTTGAAGAAGAAACTGAAAAATTCAGCGAAGAAAATATTTAATAAATGCTTGAACTTACACAAATCAGTACGGGGTATGAAGTCAGCTTTGTTTATAAGCCTTGGCTTGTTGATGCAATAAAGATGATCCCCGGCGCAAAATGGAATCCTTCAAGGAAAAATTGGTTTGTACCAAAAGAATCATCTAATGCATTATTGAATTGGTCTAAGCAAATTGGTGGTAAAGTAGCAGCACCTACAAAAAACATTGAGATAGGTGAGATTGAACCATTACCAGAACTCGATATTGAAATTCCTTTAAAGCGTTCATTATATCACTACCAAGCACAAGGGGTTGCTTACGCATTGAAACATAAGAAGGTGATAGTAGGTGATGAGCCTGGTCTCGGAAAAACATTTCAAAGTATCGCAACCCTTGTTGCTGCTAATGTTAAATGTGTATTGGTCATTTGCCCAGCTACATTAAAAGAGAACTGGGTTAATGAATGGAAAATGAATGCAGGATGGTCTGCAATGGAAATCACCGACAGGATTAAAATAAGCTGGGGTCAATATTACCGTGTTGGGATATGTAAGGTTTTCGTAGTTAATTATGAGAGCTTAAAAAAATACTTTGTTGAAAGCATTAATAAGCCAGAAGACAAGCCACTTAGGTTGAATCATATCAAATTCAGAGATACTATCAATCTATTTGATGCAGTAATTATTGATGAACTTCATAGATGTAAGTCATCTAAAACTATGCAATCAAAGCTAGTAGCAGGTATCTGTAAAGGCAAAGAATACATACTTGGATTAACAGGAACTCCCATCCAAAACAAACCTGCTGATTTGTGGCCACAATTAGGAATCATACAGCAGATTGACAATTTTGGAGGATATAAAGGATTTGTAGACAGGTATTGTGACGGCCCTACTCAGTCAAGTAACCTAAAAGAGCTCAATTACTTATTGAATAAGCATTGCTTTTATAGAAGAGCAAAAAGGGATGTGTTGAAAGATTTGCCAAAAATGACTAGAAACATTCATAAGGTTTCTATCTCAAATCGTACTGAGTATGTGAAAGCTGAAAACAACTTCATTGAATACTTGAGAGAGAATCTTCAAAAAACAGAAGGTGAAATTGATACAGCTCTTCGTGGTCAGGCTATGGTATTAATTGGAATACTAAAGAAGATTTCTGCCAGAGGAAAGATTGAACAGGTTTTGGAGCATATCCAAGAAGTAACCGATGCAGGCGAAAAGATAGTTGTGTTCTGTTGGCATAAAGAGATTGTAGACGAATTAAAAAAGCACCTACCTCATGCAGTAACAGTAGTTGGTTCTGATCCACAAGAAAAAAGACAAGCAGCAGTTCATGATTTCCAAAAATGTAAAAAATGCAACATTCGATTGGAGAATCATAAAGATACTGGTCACGATTTCATCCCAAGTGATACAAAAGTCATTATCTGTAATATTAAGTCTGGTGGCGTAGGGATTACACTTACTGCTTCATCTAGGGTTATTCACCATGAGTTGCCCTGGACCGCTGCTGACTGTGAACAGGATGAAAGCCGTTGTGACCGTATTAGCCAGAGGTTTCCTGTTGAAAGTGGCTATTTCCTTGGAGCCAATACTATTGATGAATACATCTATGAGCTTATTGATAAGAAGAGAAATATTGCTAATCAGGTAACTGGTGCAGTAGAAGAGGTAGAGACTAACATGGTAGATGAATTCATCAATCTCTTTACAAAAGCTAAGTTGTAATGCCTGAAACAAACCAGCGTAAATACCGAAAGATTCTTGGAGAGCTTGACCAGTTAGGACATGTTATTTATATCAATAGGGTATGTGACAAAAGATACGAGCTGCAGGTAAACTGGCAAATAGTAAAGCGATATAGAAAGCGAGACAGTTGTAACAAATACATTTTAAAAATTCATAAAAAAGTAACGATGAGTAAAGAGAAAAAAGTTGGAGAAATTATGGAAGTGTCTGTCCATTTGATTCTACCAGATTGTAACAACCCAAGAGCAAATTGGGATGAAAGTACTGGCATTGAACTGGCAAAATCAATTAAGCTTCACGGATTGTTACAGCCTATAATGATTCGTCCTGCTTCTGGTATTGAGCCATTAAGGTATGTGGTTGTTTATGGCCACAGAAGGTTATGGGCTGCTAAGTACTTGAAGATGGAAACCATTTCGGCACAAGTGAAGGAAATGAGTGATGATGAAGCTTTTGAGTTTCAGATCATTGAAAACCTTCAAAGAGAAGATGTGAACCCGATGGACGAAAGCTTTGCTTTTCAGGAGTTGATTAAAAAAGGACTTTCTACTCCAGAGATGATTGCTGATAAAATTGGGAAAAGTCCAAAGTATGTATATGACAGAGTTATACTTCAGCAAGTAATACCTCACATGCAAGCCGCAGTAAGAGTTGGTCAATTCTCTATTACTCATGCAAAACAATTTGCGAGGATTACAATTGAAGACCAAACCAAATTATGGGCAGTAATATCAAACAAGAACAGTCAGGAAATTGACCCTGCCTATATACGTCGCTTAATCAATGACACCTTCAAATTGAAATTAGGTGAAGCTATTTTCCCTACTGGAGATTCACAATTAGTTCCTGCTGCAGGTAGTTGTTTAAAATGCACTAAGCATAGTGGGTGTCGCCAGTTGTTATTTGAGGAAGTAAAGGATGATGATGTGTGTTTTGATATAGACTGCTGGAAGAAAAAGGAAACTGCTCACATAGATAGATTGATTGAAAAATATAAGGGAGAAGGGAAAACGGTAAAATTGATTTCATGCATTTACAGCCCAAATGATCCGCTTTTGATGGGTGAAGGTGAATATAGAGATTATGTTTCAGAGGAGGAGACAAATACAATTGGGATTTACACTGAAATTACAAAATGGTACCAGCAAAAGATTAAAATCGGAGATACTATTTGGCTTGATGATGCAATCAATAACAAAGGTTCGGAGGAAGAAGAAGAGGAAGAAATTATTGAAGTAATTCAGGAAGATGGGGAACAATTAGAGGATTTTCTTTTAAGAAAGAAAGAGGTTGGAAAGTCGGTTAATCGTCAAGACATTATGAAACTGCTGAATTATTCCATAATGGAGGAAATAGTTAGCAGTTATCAAAGAGGAGCTTTTGATATTGAATTATTAAAAGCTCCTGTAAAGGAAAATATCGCCCGTACGCAATTCTCTGATGATGATGTATTCGTCAAGAGACTATGTGAATTATTGGGTTGGGAAATCAAGTTATCAAAAAATGTTGATGGCGAAGAAATAGAAGATGATATTTCTTGGAAGGAAACCATTTGGGCAAAAATTGATTCTTACGGATTTAATTATGAAGCTATTAAAGACATCTACATTCTAGTTGATACCCTCTCTTTATTCTATAGAAGCTGGTGGACTTCTGATTCGATTGTGAGTAGAAACCAGTCTTTCCCTGAATTAGGAATTAAAAAAATAGCAGCAAACTTGGAAGGAAAGTTTGGAATTGGATTAATTAGTTAATCATGCCCAGCCCAATCAAAAAAGGGTTCATCCCTCATAATAAGATTCATTGGTCTGATAATGATATTCAGTTCATTAGGGATAACTTCTTCAAAATGACCAACAAGCAGTTAGCTGATAGCTTAGGAATGAAAATTACAACAGTAAGGACTAAGTGCTATGAGTTAGGACTGAAGCGAATGGATCTTGAATATTGGGATGAATATCATGTTACTTTCCTGTTAGACAATTACAAGGAGATGGGGGATTCCGAAATAGCTGATATCCTTCAGGCAGTTGATCCAAAGAATAAAGGATGGTCAAAAAAGCATGTAGAAAAAAAGAGGAGATATCTAGGGTTAAAACGTACTGAAGAAGAGAAAGCAGCTATTCATGTAAGAAACTATGAGTTGGGTTGCTATAAGGATTGCCACAAGAAAATGTGGGATAAAATTGGCAGAGCAAAGAATGGTGAAATAAGAGAATGGCAACACAGTTATTCTCCCACTAGCAGAAAGTTCAAGGTAATAAAAACAGATGAAGGGTTTGTACACTACGCTCCATGGCTTTACCGAAAGCATTTCGGAGAAATACCAGAAGGTCTCATTGTAACATTTAAAGATGGAGATAGTTTGAACGTAGTCCCCGAAAACCTAGAGCTTATTGATAGAGCTGAACATGCAAGAAGGAATAAAGATTTAGGAAGCTATCCTCCAGATTTGAAAGAGTTAATAGGCACATACAAACAATTTATTTCACAATTAAACAAGGTAAAAGATGAACAGCAACGAGAATCAGATTGAAGTAGTGAGTGAGGCTAAGACAGTGTCCTCACTCATGATTAAACAAATGGAGAAGCTCTCTAGTGCTTCCAAACTTGATTTGAAAAATGAGATTGAAAGGAGTTCTGCCATGGCTAAAGCTGGTGCAGTAATTATCAATGCCGAAAAGGAAATGAGAGAACAATTAAAAGCTCATAGAATGGCATTGAACAGTGGGAAAAAGCAAAATCAGTTAGGCAATGGCTAATGTATCATTCTCCTTCTTTGAGACTGTTCTTATCAGAAATGAACTTTCAAATAAGTCATTTAAGGACATAGCAAGTATTCTTAACAGGCCCATTGATGAAGTGGCAGAATTTGCTACAATACTTGCAAAAGAGGAAGGATTAACACTTTTTGGGGGAGTTGCAAAAGAGAAAAACAAACCATCCAAGGTTAAGCCAGAAAACAAGCAGGCAGTTATTGTCAGCAGGCATATTGAAGCAAGGCAGTCTGAACAAAGGCGTAAAGGAAGAGAGCCGCAATATGAGACTAAGACTTTCGACCCATCCAAACTTGTTGCGGTGAAAGTGGATGAAAAGACAATCATCTTCATTAAACCAGGAGAAGATGCTGCTGCAGCAAGGAAAGCATGTCTTGAAAGGCTAAACAGGTTTAAACAGGAAGCATACAAGCCAGTGCCGGTTGGTAGAAAAAAAACAACAAGTAAGGGTGGTTACTTCGAAGAAAAGCAGAAAAGAAATTTAATTACTGATTAATTGTTTAAAAATGAGAAGAGCTGATTATACCTACGAGGTAGGTAAATACAAGAACAAAGTTGATGTAATCACCATCAAGGATTTGAACCTTGGAAGTACCTCTGTCACAAATGACATTGAGAATGTAGTATCAGACATTTCTCGTCTGGAGAAACTTAAAGCAGAAGATTACATGATAGTTTTTAAGGATTCCACTGGCCATTGGGATGGATGGGATTCATCCAAACAACAATTTGTACTACTTGGCATGGATAATTGGTATGATGCCATTGAGTTGTGGATTAGCAGGAAAACTGAATTGTAGGAGATGGCTAATAAAGTTAAAGTTGGATTGACTTATTTCCCTTTGGAAGTAAATTTTTTTGACGACATAAAAATTAGGAAGCTGATAAAATATCAGGGGTGCAAATCGATTTCTATTTATACTCTCCTGCTTTGCAATATCTATCAGAATGGGTATTACATGTTGTGGGATAATGAGTTGCCCTTCATAATCTCGGAAAAGACTGGGTATGAAGAAGGCTACATAAAGGAAGTGATTTTAAGTTGCTTCAGTATCGGGCTTTTTAATAAAAATATGTACGATGAAAATAAGGTAATAACATCAAAAGGGATTCAAGATAGGTACTCCTTAATCTGTAAGCAATCAAAGAAAAAGGCTGAAATTTCTGAATTTAGTTTGATTAATTCCGAAGAATTGGGCAATAATACGGAAGGAATGCCCATAAATACGGAAGAATTAGCACAAAGGAAAGTAAAGGAAATTAAAGAAAAAGAAATTGTTATTGGTGCTGACGCACCCAAACACCCACCAAAATCAATTGAGACTTTAGAAAAAAGGGAAACTGACTTTTACAATTCAATTGCCGGATACAAAGACGTTTACCCTAAAGAACTCCTAAGAGCTTTCTTCGACTATTGGCGAGAGCCAAACAAGTCAAAAAGCAAGATGAAATTCGAGCAAGAGAAAACTTGGGAGCTGAAGCTAAGGCTTGAAAGATGGGCTAACAATGATTTTAATAAAAAAAACAATCAGCAAAATGGAGGAGTTCAAAACAGTTGGGGAAATAGCGCAAAAAAGCCACACGATACATCAAGAACACAACCAGGAACAAGAGCTCCATTGTAGCCTTACCGAACAGGAAAAACAATCTTCTATTGACTACTACCTAGAGAGTGAAAAGAAACGTTTTTTCAATAACAGGATTTCAATGGGAGAACATCCACAGGATATTGAACTTAAATGGGACAGTTACAAAGATTCATTGCTTGAAAATTATGATACAGTACTTGCCGATGCTTTGAAAAGGAAAATAAGGGCTATTGGTATTGAGTATGATCGGAAGAAGCGAGAGGATGAAGAGGTGGAAAAGTGGAGAGAGCTGTACAGACAATGTGATGCTAACTATTTCTACAATCTTATTAAACGTCATTTTCTTCAAAAGCATGGTGAGTTCAAAATTGTAGAGTCTCAGCAGGACTTTATTAAATCCATCTGCTTCTTCTTTGGCAATGATATTCGATTCGAAAGTGAGCTAGGCTTTTCCTTCAAAAAAGGGTTGATGATAGCTGGTGATGCAGGCCTCGGCAAAACTGAAATCATCAAGGCAATTAGCCAGAATCCCATATTCCCTATCCAAGTTTACCCAATGGGTAGGATATGTGACAAAGTGAAAGAGGTTGGCAAGTTCTCAATCAATCCTTACGGGATGGTGATGCTGGATGATGTTGGTACAGAGCAGAACCCAATTAAGCATTATGGTACCGATATTTTTTGGTTCAAGGAGTTCATTGAGGACTACTACAGTCAAGGCCAACCATTTACCAGACTGATTATTACTACCAACTGTGATGGTAACGGCATTGAGCAGCTTTACGGTAACCGTATTAGAGACAGACTTCGGGAAATGATGAACCCCATTTTGTTGGAGGGCGAAAGTTTGAGAAAATAATAAAGCTATGAATGGTGTAATGAGTTACTACATTGATGGAAAACATATTGAAACTAGAACTTTTAGTTGTTCTTACAATAGGAAACAATGGATGAGACGGGTCAACAAAACTGTAGGCATTGATAATCATAATAGGCTTGTGTTCATAGTGGCTCCAGGTGCAAGTTTAAAAAACTATAAAATTAAATACGAATTAAATTTAAAAGGTTAAACATGAAGGAACAAATTGCAAAAACACCGTACAGCAAGTACAACAGTTTCGCTATGACGGAAGAACAAAAACAGTTTTATATTAATAATAATGCTGCGATGACAATGGGAGCATTATCAGCTACAATGGGTATTTCATCTGCCACATTAGATAGGGCTGTCAGGGAAAATAATCTACCAAAAAAGGTTAGGGTATTTAATAAGAAAGAGGAAAAGTTCACTGAGTTCTTCGATTGGGATAATGCAACATTGTTGGATCCTATTCAAGGGTATTTAAGAAAGCATTATTAGTAAATTATGAAATCAAATAAAAAGATACTAGATGTATGCTGTGGGAGTAAAATGTTTTGGTTTGACAAAAACAATCCAGATGTAATTTTTGGAGATATTAGGGTTGAATCTCACATTTTATGTGATGGCCGGCAATTGGAAATAAATCCAGATATAAAAATGGACTTTCGTAATATCCCATTCCCAGATAATAGTTTTAAATTGATTGTATTTGACCCACCTCATTTAAAAGACTTAGGCAAAGATACTTGGATGGCAAAAAAATATGGTGTTCTATTCAATACTTGGGAATCAGATATTAAGCAAGGGTTTTCTGAATCTTTTAGAGTCCTTGAGCTAAATGGCATACTTATTTTCAAATGGAATGAGATACAAATAAAACTTTCACAGGTGCTTTCATTGATTCCTTACAAGCCATTGTTTGGTCATACTACGGGGAAACATGGTCGGACAATTTGGTTATGCTTTATGAAAATGGTTAACCATGACAGCTAAAGAGCTCTCCCAAATGATTGCCAAAAGCCCAGTTGCATCTATCAATCAACATCTATTGGAGATTACTCCAATAAAGGCGAAGAAAGTTGAAAAGTTTAGCAAGTACAAAGCTCATATCCATCAGGTACTATCAGACTACTGCATTGAAAAAGGGTACACACTTCTTACGGAACACCGATTCCATGATGCAAGAAAGTTCAGATTTGATTGGGCGATTAAGGAAAAGATGATTGCAATAGAGTATGAAGGTCTAAATAGTGAAAAATCAAGGCATACCACAAAGTCTGGCTTCACCACTGACACTACAAAATACAATTTGGCTCAAGAGTGTGGTTGGTCTGTCTTCCGTTACACCGCGCTTAATTATTTGGAAATTGAAACAATACTGAAATGATTGAAAATATTGTAGCATCTTTCTCTGGGGGGAAAAGTTCAGCAATGATGGTTTATTTACTTGAACAAATGCCAAAATGGAAAGCGTATAAAAAACACTATGTTTTTGCAAATACTGGCAGAGAACTGAGCGACACCATAATTTTTATTCGTGATGTAGAGAGAGACTTAGGAGTTAATATACATCTAATTGAGGCGAATATTAATGAAGAAATGGGTATTGGCACTAATTACAAGGTAATACCCAGCTATGATAAGTTAGACTTAGATGGCGAGCCATTTAGAGCAATGGTAAAAAAATATGGGTACCCAAGTGTTGCAGCTCCACATTGTACAAGGGAATTGAAAGTAGTACCTATTCAAAAATTTATTAAGAATGAATTGGGGTTGACTAAATATAACTGTTATCAAGCAATTGGTTACAGAGCTGATGAGCCAAAAAGGTTAAAACAGAATCCGCACTACATCTACCCGCTATATGAATTGGGCATTACTAAGGAGGATGTTAATGATTTCTTTAATGAAGAGTATAGAAAAAGGTTTGCATTAAGACTTGAAGATTGGGAGGGTAATTGTGATTTCTGTGTTAAAAAAAGTTGGGGCGCCTTAAAGAGTATGGTAAATAAACATCCGAGAAGGGTGTTATGGTGGGATGAACTTCAGTGGGAATTTTGGGAGCAAGATCCTCACATTATGTTCCGTGGCCTTAATAATCCTAGAGATTTAATGAGAGCAATAAAAGGAGAAATTGAAGTAGAGGATAATGAAACGATTGATTGCACCTGTGGTAACGGAGAAGATTTCTTTTAAATAAAAAAAGCAAAATGAGTTTTATAATACTGCAAGCAAAATGATAGGGTGTCTTGTGTCTTCTGCATTCTTGGTAGTAAAAATGATTTATCTGTAGGTGCTATTCAACGTCCAGAGCTTTTGGATAAGATGATAGAAATGGAGGAAGAAGGCAATGCAACATTCAAAAACAATTGGTCACTTAAAGAATTGAAAAATTGATATTATGAAATGTGAGTACCAAGAATATTGTGAAATGCTGGATGGTATGGGTTTAATCTTAAATCAAAAACTGATTGATAAACTTAAATTCAAATTAGCCAATGTGGTGTCAGAAATAAGGGAGGAAGAGAAACGGGATGCAATGAAATTATATAATATTTCTGACTTAGCTTTTGAGATTGAAACTAAATTAATTGAGGCAAAGAAGAACATTGCAACATATAAAGAGCATCCAACTATTGCCAATTTCCATTTACGCATCTTTTATAAATTTCTATTAAATAAGTTATTATGATTAAAGTACTTTCAATCCTACAGCCATGGGCATCATTGGCTGTTCTAGGACACAAGCGTATTGAAACAAGATCCTGGAATACTAAGTACAGGGGTGAGCTGTATATCCATGCGAGTTTGGGTAAGAATTATAAGAAGCTAAAAGCTGATGATCCTTTATATAGGTTCTATCATCCACTATTTGCCTATAACAAAATTGAGCCCATGGAAAAACTTCCTTTCGGAGCTATAATCGGTAAGGTTGATTTGGTTGAGACGATTCAGTTTGATAAAAATACTATTAATAGAGAACAGGATTTTCATTATGGAAGTTTGTTTGAATATACTCCTCAAGAACTTGCATTTGGCGACTATACTACTGGTAGATTTGGTTGGCTATTGGCAAACCCCGTCATGTTTGATAAACCAATTCCTGCAAAAGGACAGTTGGGGATATGGAACTATGATGAAAAGCTAATCATAAGCTAATGCCATCCAGACCATTACTACAGCTGCCAACAAAGCTTTTACTTAGCCTTAAATAAATACAAATGGAAAATTTAGAAATTAAAGAGACGGGAAAAAATACATACTCTAAGTATTGCCCAAATGTTTTCGTGGCAAAATGCCCGGCGCAACACGAAAAGGGAGAAGTGATTATACTTACCACAAAGTACGGACAGGAGCATGAGTGTATGGTATTCAATAAAGTTGCCGAAGTTTTTCCCTTCTACTATTATTCAATTGTCCGGGCAGATGGTTACAACGTTCAGGAAAGGGCAAAAGCTAAAGCCGAAAGGTTGGCAAGCTGGGCTGCAAGTGCCGAAAAGAAAAGCGACCAGTATTGGGAAGCTTCAAACGAAGGCGCTGATTTCTTGAGACTTGCAGAACCTATTAAGATTGGGCATCATTCTGAAAAAAGGCACCGGGCTTTAATTGAGCGGAACCATAACAGAATGGATAAAGCTATTGAGTTTGATAAAAAAGCGAAAGGATATGAAAGCCGCATTGACTATTGGGAAAGTAAAGCCAAAGACATAAACCTTTCCATGCCTGAAAGTCTGGAGTATTATGAGTACAAATTGGAAGAGGCAAAAATGAAACAGGAAGGTCTGAAAAATGGCACGATTCCCCGGGGGCATTCATTCTCTCTAACTTACGCTACTAAGGCGGTGAAGGAAATGGAAGAAAAAGTAAATACAGCTAAAAAATTGTGGGGAGAATAAATTAGATATTATGCAATTAAAAACAACACGAGAGATACTCGCAGCGGCAAAAAAGTATGAAGGTGAAGACAAGCAGGCACTAGAGCATATCGCATATCTTATCCGAATGAAAAGGATGATTACCGCCGGCGTAGAAGCTAGTAAATTGAATATCATACTTATGGAAGAATGTTTTGGACCGTCCACTCCGGATGAAGAGAACCCGAAGTTCTTGTTTTCATGTACAAATACAAAATTACTTTCCTTGATTGTGAAAGGGGAGATTGATCCACGCGAATTAGCCTGGTCTGAATTGCGCAACCGTGGACTTGATGCTGATGGGAAATGGGTGGGTTTCGGTGATGAAAAATGCGAGAAACCATTCAAAACAAAGGAGAAGATACACTACTAAGCTAATGATAAGCTAACGAATTATAAAGCCTTTGAACACTAGTTGAACGCTGTTAACTTAGCCTTGTAATAAAAAACGAGGGTATATGACACAGGAACAAATTTTAGTAAGCAACTTTACCAAAACAAAAAAAGCATTTCTACTATTCGATTTGGGTTACACAAGGACTCAAGTATCTGAGCTCATTACAAACGGCAACTATGGCTTCGCTCATAACATTTGGAAAAAATGGTGCGAACAAGTATCCGCACAGCCCGCTAATGTAGTGGCACTCCCTTTCGAGTTCTCATTCAACCGTTCTTTTGGTATCGAACTTGAGACTTATGGTACAACTAGGAGTGCATTAATCAATGCCTTCAGGGAACAAGGATTGACATTGGTTGATGAGTCATATAACCACACAACCCGCTCACACTGGAAAGTAGTAAGTGATTCATCTATATCAGGTGGTAATGGTAACGAGATTGTTAGTCCTGTTCTTTTCGGTTTGGACGGCATTGAGCAAATCAAGAAAGCAACAATTGCTTTAAACAAAGCAGGTGCCAAGGTGAATAACAGCTGTGGGTTCCATGTTCATTTCGGCATCACTGATTTGACAATCGACAACATTAAGAATCTTGCAAAGACTCACATTGCAATTGAAGACAAGTTTGATTCAATCGTTCCAGACAGCAGGAGAAAAAACAACAACACTTATTGCAAAAGCCTCACATCTATTGCAACTAACAAAACACTGGCTATCAATAAAATAAACGATGCAACTTCAATCAGCAATTTCATTGGCATCTTTACTAGTAGGTATGTGAAGATGAACTTCCAATCTTACACCAGACAAGGCACAGTTGAATTCAGGCAGCACAGTGGTACAACTACTTTCTCTAAAATTAAGAACTGGATATTGATTTGTGCAAGGATGATTGAATACACTAAGGCAAACGGATTTACTAACGACATAAATTTCTTCTTAAATGAAAGCTTACAGGATTATATCAGCGATAGGGCAGTGGATTTGGCAGCTTAACAAACTGCCTTATCTTTACCGCATGACGGTAAAATTCAGCGATAATGGAACAGTGGTGACGGTTGACAACTATCTTGAAATGGTTACTGTCATGCGTGAGATGTCTTTTACTAGGGAGGATAATAATAGTGAGTACATGCTGAATTATGCCCGGCGTGCTGTGATTGCATCGGATAAAGATATCCGCGCCACAAATGAAATGGACTTCTTTGAGGACTTATTAAAGCATAAACATATTTCAATTTTGTAACCCCACGCATGTTTTATATAATACTAACCTGTCTGCTTTAAAAACAGGCAGGTTTTTTAATGCCAAAAAAAGTAAACATTATATTTACATTTGTGACATAATAAGACGTAATTAATGGAAGCAATACAATCTAGGATTAAAAAGACAGAAGCAATTGAGTGGCAAAAATTAAAATTCATTCAGGATGATGATTTCAAAGAGTGGATAAAAGATGGTGACAAGAAGTTGCTAGAATCAATACTTAAATATCAGTTTGTTGATCCATTTAAAGTTTGGCAGGATGGTGAATCCATCTATTGCTTAGATGGCAAGCATAGATGGATGGACTTATTGAAAGCAAAAGCAAACGGCGTTGAAGTTCCTAACTTATTACCGGCAACGTTCATTACTTGTGCCGACATTAATGAAGCGGCAGAACTTGTATTAGTGTATTCTTCCGCTTATGCAAAGATAACCCATCAGGGATTGTATAACTACATAGAGAAGTTCAATCTGTCATTTCCTGATTTGAAGGATGTAATACAATTACCAGACTTTAGCAATGAAAGATTTGAGCAGAACTTCGATTTGTTTGATGTGAATAATGGAGAAGAGCCAGAAGCGCAAATCCCGTTAGAGCCAATCGTGAAAGCTGGTGATATATTCGAAATTAATGGCCATAGGATAATATGTGGAAGCTTCCGTGAAGAGAGCGATGTAAGAGCTTTGATGCAGGATGACAAGGCACGCATTGTCAACTGTGACCCACCTTATAATCTTCCTGCCAACTTTTTCACAAACAAGGAAGAGAAGAGACACACCAATTTCGCTATGGGTGCTGGTGAAATGAGTCACGATGAGTTTGTGGAGTTCCTGGCATTGATAATGATGCGAAGCAAGGATAATTCTGTTGCTGGTGCCATCCATTATATTTTCATGGATTTCCGTCACATGTGGCACATGACAGAAGCTGCAAGAAGGATATATGATAATCCAGAACCAAAACAGGTTTGTGTATGGGTAAAAGACATGATGGCGAATGGTTCTTTTTACCGTGCCCAGCATGAACTCTGTTTCATATTCAATGATGTAAATTCCAAGCATCTATGGAATAATGATATTGTAGACTTTGGCGGATTCTATAAGAATGAAAATGAACTATGCTATATCTTCAAGAATGGTGGTGATGAAGTAAAGCATCTATCACACCTGGCATTGGAGAAAAGAATCAGGACAAATGTATGGCGATACCCATCTGCTACTTCCACTGCTAATCCTGATCGGTTGGAGTTAAAGAACCACCCAACACCCAAACCAGTGGTAATGATTGCAGATGCGATTCTGGACACTACAAATGAAGGTGATATTGTAATTGATTGGTTTTTGGGTAGTGGTACCTGTCTTATAGCATGTGAACATACCAAAAGATTTGGACGCTTCACAGAGATAGAGCCAAAATATGTTCAATCAGCAATAGTAAGGTTCATTTCATATTGTAACAAAAAAGGCATTGATGTTAATTTCGCCCATTTAAATGGCAACTTAACAATCGGGGACTTCAAGAATGAATCAATTATCAACTAATGAAAAGCTGTTACTAATGAAAGAGATCGTAGAAAATATAATTTCCTATTTGGAAAATGAAAAAAGCATCAATGAAGATGCATTGACAGCATATGATCCCCAGCCAATACAAGATTCTGATCCTGAAATCAGAAGAATGAGAGAACGCGAGGCAATAAAACTTAGAGATAGAACGATTGAATTAAAAAGGCATATTTCTGTAATCAAGAAAATGTATCCAAGTGGCTAATAGTAAAGTTAAGACTGATAAAACAGAGTTTTTACGACGCTTATTCATTGTACAAGGATGGATAGTTGAAGGTGTGCAGTCTTCACTTATTATCAGACAAATACTTAATCATAAATGGTGTACAAGTCAAAGACAGGCAGAGCGATACCTACAACAGGCTAGAGATTTATGGACAGAAATGCCAGAGATGAAGCTGGAGCAAAAAAGGGCATTGAAAGTTGTAGAGCTTCAGCAGATTAAAAGGAATATGTCTGATGAATTTAAGAAAACACCAGGAGGCGTGAGGGCATTGATGGCTGTTGAAAAAGAAATAATTCTTTTGGAGGGCTTAAGAATGCCTTCAAAAATTTCTTTAACTGATACGGATGGCAACGATGTACAAATGCCTATCCCACAAATCAATATATATTCAGATGGGCCGCCACTTGCAAGGTCAGAAGACGACATAAACTGATTCTATGTTTAATTGTACACCTGTTTTTTATGCCAACAAAAATTCAAAGGCGAAGGTTGTAATTAATCAGGGAGGTACTTCAAGTTCAAAAACCTACTCTATTGTACAGCTTCTTTTTTTGTATGCAATACTAAATAGGAGGATAATTATAACCATTACCGGGGAATCCATTCCCAACCTTAAAAAAGGTGCATATCGTGATGCAGAAAATATCTACTCCAATACAGAAGAGCTAAAGCATTATGTAAAAGACTGGAACAAAAGCGAACGTATCATTCATTTTAAAAACGGTTCATTGATTGAGTTTATATCAAACCTTGATGAGCAGTCTGCAAAGAATGGTAAAAGGGATTACCTTTTCATCAATGAAGCCAATGGTATCAATTGGAAAGTATTTTGGCAGCTTGCTATTAGAACTAAAAAACAAATATTCCTTGATTATAATCCTTCAGCTCCTTTCTGGGCTAATAAGAAACTAATTGGAACCATACCTGAAACAAATGAATTATCAGCCACAGTTGAGCTAATCATTTCTGACCACCGGCATAATTGTTTTCTGACTAAAGATGATCATGAAAAGATTGAAGGGATTAAGGATCCTGAATTATGGCTAGTTTACGCAAGGGGCAAGACTGGCAAGGTAAAAGGCAAGATATTCCACTTTACTAAAGTTACTTCAATTCCTGATGGCCTACCATTTGGCTTTGGAATAGACATAGGCTATACCAGCGATAAGACAGCCATAGTAAAAGTTTGGTATGATGGCAGGAAGAGATATTACAAAGTTCTTCTCTATAAATCTGAAAGTGAAATTCTGGAACTAATACAAACTAAAGCAAGAGAAGCCCAGGAGTGTTATAATAAAAGCCAATCAAAAGAAAACCTTGACGAATTAAACAAGTGGAGAGAAAAGTCGGTGTTTAGGTACATGGCTGATATACTTAAAGAAAACGGATGTACTACTTCTACCCTAGTTTGGGGCGATCATGATAAGAACTATAGTAATGGGTTAAGAAAACTTGGCATCCCTTATCGTATGGCTCGCAAAGGGCCTAACTCTGTCATTATGAGTATAAGTAAGGTTAAGGAATGCGAAAACTACTACATAGATTCTCCAGAGCTTGAGGCAGAACTAGAAACTTACATATGGCAGACGGCTATAGACCAGCTCACTGGTGATGAGGTGACAACAAACATTCCAATTGATGGGATGCCTGATCACGCGCTCGCAGCGATAAGGTACTTCAATTTCACATTTGGAATGAGATATTCTGGAAAAGATGATAGCAAAGAAGACGAATAAATCTTGCTAATTCCAACTTTTAAACACTTGTGAATATGTTTTAAATAGTAAACATTATATTTACATCCTATCTTTATTTTCAAATGAGCAAATTCGCAGCCGCAGGCAAAGAATTAATGAAGGGTAATATTGGCAATGCAATCAAAATAGCTGCCATTAATACCAAGTCTGTTGAGTCAGAACTCATACAACCATCACGATATCGTAATGGTTCTTTTTTCTTTGGTGTTAATGGAGCTGATAAGGCTTTCATCTGGGGAAACTTCAATTCATCATTAGTTGCTTATCAGCAATGCCCTGTAGTTTCGAGTATCATCAACAAAAAAGCAAGCTGCATAATCAATGGTGTTACCAAGGTAGTTGATGAGAATAATCAAGAGGCTACTACTACACAAGCTATTGCGCTCAGAAAGCTTTTAAAGAAACCAAACCCTATACAGAGTGGCAAACAATTCAAGGCTCAACAATCAGTATACAAACAGATTTATGGATATTGCCCGGTACTGGTCATCAAGCCAGTAGGATTTGAGAATGATTTTAGCAAATGGAAGCTTTGGAACTTGCCACCTTGGATGATATTGGCTCAAACGAACACCAACCTGTTTTATGAGTCCGACGCCAAGCCTTTTACTTCCATATTGCTTACTTACATGGGGCATTCAGTTTATCTGAATACTGATTCAGTTTTCTTCATCAAAGAAAATCAGATAAGTACCGGTACTTACATGTATAATGGCAACACTAATAATGTTTCCTTGCACCTTCCAGATTCAAGACTATTTGCAATCGAGAAGCCAATCAACAACCTTATATCTTCTTTAAATAGTCGTGGTAGTCTTACTCAGGAGCGTGGCCCACAATGGCTATTAACAAATGATAGTGCAGATAACCCAGAGCAAGGGTTATTTCCAATTGATTCAGATGCAAAAGAAGAATTACACAAAGACTTTCTTCAGTACGGTATCATGTCTGGACAGCGAAAAGCAATCATTACTGATGCTAAACTGAAGCTTCAAACAGTTGGATTCAATGTTCAGGAATTACAATTATTAGAAGGTGAACTCCAAGACGCAAAGATTATCTGCGACCAGTTAAACTATCCTCCTTATTTAATGGGATTGGTTGATGCAAAGTTTGATAATCAAGATATTGCAGAAAGAAACCTCTATACAAATGCAATCATTCCCGATTGCGATAGCGATGATGAGCAACTTGGAGCATTGCTAGGATTGGAATCTTTAGGATTAAAAATAACTACTGATTTTACTCATCTACCTGCATTGCAGGAAGATGATGTTAAGCGAGCGACTGCAAAACTAATCCTTAATCAAGCTTTGAAAATTGAATTTGAGGCAGGATTAATTACGCATAACCAATGGCTAGAGTCATTAGGAAGGCCAGGGATTGGAGCGGATGGAGACATAAGAGCATCCGACTTAAAAAAGACAGATGTCCCATTAGCAAGCATTATTGGTGTGGGTGGTGTTGAAAGCCTTGTTAATGTATTGACATCTGCCGGATTGAGTGATGAAGCGAGGTCAAACACCATTCAGATATTATTTGGAATTGATGCCAACACTGCTTCATTAATGACTGCTGGTAATAATAGTACTCAAGATAATTCAAATTCAAATGGGTAAGAAAGCAAGATTGAAGGCAATCAAGAGCATGGCTAAGAATATGCCATTGATTATGACTGAGTCTCATGAAAAGCATTTGCTAAAGGGCAGTGAGATTCTGGAGTGGGGAACGATTAAAGAGATTGATGGGAAGCCTATTGACCCTGATAAAATGTATCTATACAATTCTCCTTTGCAAGTAGCAAGGAATCATGGCAGAAGGTTTAAGAATGCTTGGTTAAAGAATGGTCAGGAAGGAATCAGGGCGTATATGAATGGAGTATTAAATGTTGTCAAATCAAACGTAAATAGTTAGTTATGGATATTTTGAAATTCGGAGAGGCTATTGAAGCCCTTAAAAGTGGTAAAGTAATATCAAGAGTTGGCTGGTTTGAATGTGGAATATTTGTTTTTAAACAAGTTCCTGCTACAATCGGCAAAGAGATAGTTCCTAAGATGCAATCATTGCCACAAGTTGTGAAAGATCAATTTGAAAAAAGGTTTAACAATACTAATGTCCAAATTGATGCTATCTATTATACTAACCAGATTTGTTGGGTAAATAGTAGTAATGTAATATCAACATGGGTACCAACAGTAGAAGATATATTCTGCGATGATTGGATAATTATTGATTAAAAAAAAATCAGTCATGAGTAACGCAACAATTAGCACAGAAAAGCCTAAGCCTGAAATTGATAAGCAGGCATTGGCAGAAATAAAGGCTATCAAGGATAGTCAGGTCAAGAGTGGTCAAATTGTAAAAAAGTAACAGCAATGAGTAGAATCATCATTCCAGAAGGCATCACAGGCAAAGCATTGTTTCAGTTCATAACTGCAAACAAAAAACAATTGATTGCCCAAAAGAAAGCAGGCATCAAATACACAGATTCTGTTGTTTGTCAGCCTTCCATCATTTCTAAGACAAAGTTTGCTACAACCAAATCAAAGAAAGACGGCGATGGTGATGGAAATGATTCTGAAATGGAAAACGGGACATTGCACGTTAAAGTAGTAGGCAATACGGCATGGTGGTGCGATTCGCAAATGGATGTACTTACTGATACCTGCTACGACAAGTCAATTTCTGAAAAAGGGATATTGATTCCTCATATTGCTGACCATGTTCATACATCCACCAATCATGTAGGTGACGTTACTGCTGTTTATACTCAAAAGCTTTCATTGAAGGAACTTGGGTTGTCTGTTCCTGGCACCACTACTGCATTTGTAATGGAAACAGATGTTCGTGAGGATTACAATGAGGACACTTATAAGTTCTACAAAAATGGAAAGATAAACCAGCACTCCATTGGTCTTTGCTATGTATCAATAGGTCTTTGCATTAATGATAAGGATGATTTACCTCATTATGAGTTATGGAAGAAATATTACGACAAGGTAATTAACAAAGATGTAATTGATGAACGTGGCTATTTCTGGATAGTTCCAGAAATAAAAATAATGGAGAATTCATGTGTTTTGTTTGGATCAAATCAACTTACACCAACATTGGAAGTAACCGACACTGGTAATGAGCCGCCTGAAGGCACTCATAAGCATCAGCCGTCAACTACAGATAATAACAAACAAGTGGCAATCTGCCCAATATGTGCAGCAACAATACAAGTGCCCAATGAAGGCCCTGCAAGTTGTCCAACATGCGGTCAGTTTGTATCACCATCCAACACGGCTGCGGAGGTGGGAACATTTGATTTGCTGACAGCCATTACAGAAACAAAATTTATTTAACAAAAAAAATCATTGAGATGACTCAAGAAGAATTAAATGCATTGCAGGTAAAGGTTGGCGCAGATGCCGCCGCTGCAATTAAAAAAGAGCTGGAAGCTTACGATGTTAAGATGAAGGCATTTGCTACAGAGGTAGCAAAGCAAAACGGTGGCATCACTGAGGCGCAGTTTACAGAGTACAAGAAATCTGCTGAATCTGCTATTGAAGCAGTTAAAACAATTGCTGAAAAGCAAGGTACTACACTTGCAGAAGTTGCTTTGAAATTAGGCAACGCAAGTGAAGGCAAAAAGAGTATAGCGCAAACGCTGAAGGATGATGAGGAAGCTTTGCGAAAGGTGTATGACAATGGTGTTGGAACTAAAACCTATATGGTTCAGTTCAATGCACAGGGTCAACCTGTCATGAAAGCTGTTGAGTTAACCAATAAAACTGCTGGCACTATCGGTACTATTGATGGCATTGGTGGTGGTGTTTCTTCTATTACACAGTCTTTAGATGCAGCAACGTTGTTGCGTGTAGGAGCTGGCGCGATGATTAACAACCAATACCGTAATACTTCATGGGTATTTGATTTAGTAAACACTATTTCTGCTGACTTTAACGCAACTCCATTTGTAATGTGGTTTGATGAACAAGCAAAAGATGGTGCATCTGCTACAACTACTGAAGGTGCTACTAAGCCAGCAACTCAATACAAGTATCAATTGAAGAGTGCGACTTATAAAAAGGAAGCTACTTTGATTGGTATGACTCAAGAGTTTCAAATGGACTTTGGTCAGTTGGAAAGCAATATCTTGAATGTAGGACGTATTGATGTTATCAATCGTGTTAACCAAGCAATATTGCCTGACATCATTGCAAATGCTACTGCATACAATGCAAATGGTGAAGCTGCTGCATTTAAAGGCACTGATGGAATCGCAAACGTTAATGAGTTTGATGTTATTGCTGCCATGGCTGCACAGGTTGAAAATGCAACCTTCGGCGCTAAAGCAAATGCTGCTGTAATGGGCACTAATAAGAAGTATCGTATGGGTATCATCAAGAACACCCAAGGTGCTTACTTGAATCCTCCAGATGTTCTTGCAGGTATTGGTTTTGTAGGTAATCCTACAATGGGTGCCGATGCCATTTTAGTAGGCGACTTGAAACAATACAATGTTATCCTTCGTGGTGGGTTGATTGTGAAAGTTGGTTACAATGGCAATGACTTTGGCAACAACGCTTTCAGCATCGTTATGGAGCAATACTACTTTAACTACATTTCTACAATTAGAAAAGTAGCGATTGTATCAGGTTCTGATTTCGCAACCGTTAAGGCATTGATCACATCGTAAGATTGATTTAAACAATTTTTAAATAACCACATAAATTTCATTTTATGAGGAAGGCAAAACAGGATTCGCCGGAGGTAAAGGCGGATGAAGTAGTAAAAGATAAATTACCAAATCAAACAACTGTTGAGACTGCTGATAAAGTAGATGAAGTAGTTGGCGATATTAATGATTCATCTATTGCTGAAGAATTAGAGGCAAAACAGGATTCGCCGGAGGTAAAGGCGGATGAAGGTGATGCCGTTATTATTGCCAGTAATACTACTTATGTTTCCGTTGAGTTGGCGATTGAACATTTGGCAGCTACCGAAAGCGAACTTGTAAAAGTGCAAATAGCATATCCTGCAGATTGGAGCAAGTCCAAGTTTTTTCTTGATGGAGAGATAAAAGAAGTTCACAGGAATAATGCTGAAATATTCATCAAGCAAGGAATTGCTACACTGGTAACTGAGTAAGACATGGCAAATATCATCAGTCCTTCCTTTTTTGTTGCAAACATCAACATTCCAAATAGTGGTGATGCTTCTATTGCTTCTACAATTAACTGGTTCATACAAAAATATGAGACTAGGTTTTTACAAAATGCTTTAGGGTACCCATTATACAAGGCTTATTTGGCAACACCAAGTGCTGCTCGTTTTCAGGATATTCTGAACGGAAAGGAATATACTGATTGGAATGGCCGTACAACAAAATGGGATGGATTGGTGATTAACCTTAGCGATACTGAGAAGACTAGCCCAATAGCTAACTATGTTTATTACTGGTATACTCGCAATAATATCACCCAATCAACCGGGGTAGCTGAAGTAATAGCTTCCTCTGAAAATGCAACTACCGTTTCTCCAAGAAAGAAAATGGCAAGTGCCTGGAATGAAATGCGAACACAAGTAATGATATTGGTTGAGTTTATTGAGCAAAACCCAACAGTCTACCCAGAGTGGGATCCAATTGATAAGTTTCACGCACTTAAGCATTTTGGTTTTATGAACCCTATTTTTTAACGGCGGCTGAAATCCGCAAATTATTTTACAATGAAAAAAATACTTTTAATTCAGCTTTTTGCCATTGGCTTATTAATGGCAGCAGTACAAACAAAGGCGCAGATTGCGCTTGTATCTCCTACTTATGGCAATACCATAGATACTGTAACAAACACAGCCAGTAAGGTATTGTGGAAACAGGTAAATGGCTACAAAGAAACTGTAACCATTACGGTTAAGGTGACTAGTATAAGCGGTACTCTTGGCGGAACGATTGTTCCTATTGCAAGTAACGATGGGACTAACTTCTATGATATCAGTACTGTATCAAAAGATACTTTCACAGTTGCTAATACTTCTTCTCAAGGCAAAGCATATAGCCTGCAGAGAGGCTACAAGTATTATGGTGTGAAGTGGACCGGCACGGGTACAATGTCTGGAAGTTTCACAGGAACATTATTAGCCAGAAAAACTACTGAATAATGGCTTTAAGCAATGTGAATAGTGGGAACCAGGAGTCATTGGTAATCGTTGATGTTTTCAAAGACATTACCGATGCTATGATAGTTTCTTTAGAGTCTAAGTCTTTATCCCTGAATTATTCTTATGGTAGATCATTACAAATACTGACTGCCTTACAAAAAATGAATAATAGCACTGATCAGACAATAAAAAACTCAAAGTATCCACTATTCGCATTGTTTATGCCTTTTGATGAAGTAGTTGGAGGTGATTACTATGTAAACGTAAAGATTCCAAAAATTGTCATTGCAGTTCTTTCTAACAATACAGATACTCCAGAAGCAAGGTATCAACAGACTTTCAAGAATGTTCTTTATCCTGTTTATCAGGAGTTCAAGAAACAACTTGCAAGGAATAAGAATATTGTTTTGGAGCATCCAGATTATATCCCTCACAGGAAAAGGGATAATCCTGGTTCACCACCTCCAAAGGATGGCGGAGGTATTATTTTTGGAGATTATGTTGATGCAATAGAGATTTACGACTTACAGCTCACCTTTCAATTACCAACGGGGTAATCAATTTTTCACAATTTTAATTTTTAAATCATGTTATTACAACCTTGTGCAGTTGGTTCTGCACCAAAGAATACAGGTATTGATTGCGCAGTGAGAATGGGCGCACCGGTGCTTATAATATTGATGCCTGCAACCGTAAAATGGCAAGCATCGGATGAGGTAGATTTTCTAGCTTATCTGATCACCCAGATTCACGCTACGTTGAAAAGGTTCTTTCCAATTTTTGGCAATGTTGCCAATATCAGGACTATTACTGATGGCAAGGAAAGTGATGTAACAGTTACTTATGATGATGGCAGCATGGCCTTTATTCGTAATGGCACTATAACAAGAACTTTCTTAACCAACAAAGGAGGGGCAGCATACGCTCGTGCTTTGAACAGCTTCAATGCTTTTGGAAATTGGGCTTTTATTGAAGTGGATAAATTTGGAAGGGTAAACAGAAAAGCAAATAGTGATGGTTCATTCAGTGGTTTTCCTTTGAATGTTGCTTATGCACCTACACCAGAAAACGCAACCTTAAAGACTGAGTATCAAATCCCGTTCACTTTGAACATTGCACCTGATCCTTATATTCAGCAGTTCAGCATTGCTCAGTCTGACCAATATCTTTTGGATATCGCTGGTTTAGTTGATGCTCAATTCACCAAACCAGCAGCAGCTTCTACTACTATAATCAAGCTTGGCGTTCAGACTATTGGTAGCCAAACTGATTTAGTTGCAGCTTTCCCTGCAATTGCTGATTTGAGTGCGTTGAAAGTAGTTGATAAGGCAGCTGGCACAGTTGTTACCCCTAGTGCAATAAGCATTGTTGGTGGGCAATTGAATGTAACAGGGACTTACACGTCTGGTAAGACTTATACAGTGAGTGGTACTGGTGCTACAGCTTTGAAAGCTTTGAATGTTAGCGGCTATGAGATTGTTCAAAGTATAGATATTGTTATCCCTTAATAGGTGATTTTCAATATTTTTTAAATCATATTTAAAGCAGTTAAGATGCAGGCAAGAATCAAAGGGGTGCACATCAATGTTACCCATTTCAAAGAGCATAAAAATGTAAAGAGTCTGAAAGCTGATGAGCGAAAAATATTTGCTCATCTTTCACTGGAAGATCAGGAAGCTGCACATCAGGAGCTTTTCGGACTCATTACCTTATTACCCAAAGAGCCAAAGGAAGTAGTTCCGGAGGCTTCACCGAATGCTCAATAATCAAATGTGATTCATGTAAAGGCAGCAGTGTAAAGCTGCTGCCTTTTTTTTATTCTTTTTTATGAGCAACATTTCAGATATAAACGAACCAATTGAACAAGAGAAAAAGGTTATTGAAATAACAGTTCAATTGTGGAGTGAGTTTTTAAAGCTGCCAGAAATGCACCCGGATGATTGCAACGAAATGAGAATGCATATTCATGCAATTCAAGAAAAAATATTTGCAAGAGAAGGGATTAGAAAACATAAGTTATGCCACTAGATAGCCTCCGGACAGATATTGCCAGACTTTCTGCTTTTGATTGGGGAGGCGAATTAAAAACTATCGTTGAAAGTAATGTGGAAGAAATTGCCAATCTGCAATCAAATCAATTATACGCTGGTATAGATAGTAAAGGAGCAGAAATTACACTTGAAGGCAATGGGTATTCTTATGTAACGATGCAGATAAAAAAGGAAAAAGGGCAACCAATTGATAGGGTTACTTGGAATGATACTGGTGACCTACATGCTTCATTGGAAGCTATTGTCAAAGGAGATACTTTCACTATAGATTCTAAAAGTGAGCAGGAGAAGTTTAGTTCAATGATTGAAAGAAGTGGTGAAGATGTAATCGGACTGAATAACTATCAAAAACAGGTATTTGCTGATGATGTGACACTTCCTTCAATAAAACAAAGCTTTAAGGATAAAACAGGATTTGAAATAAGTTAAAATGGATAGATTAATAGATAACGCATCCGAGTGTACAGTTGGGCAGTTCATTAAATGTCTCTTTGATAAGAAGTATGAGGTACTTGTTAACAGTGGGAAGTTTACTATTGAGCAATGTTCAGATGCATTTAAAGTTATTTATGCTGAATTCCTTGACTTAAGCAAGCTAATAGAGACTGAGGAGTTTGCACTAATGCAATCTATCTTTTACCTCAGTGGAAGAGTAAGAAGAATGGAGATTCTAATATCAATACAAAGAGAGTCAATTGAGCAAACTGGTCAACCATTCTATCCTGGACTAATACCATTGAAACGTTATGGCCATAATATAATTTGGGATAAAGATAATCCAGATATACAGTCTTTTTTGGATAGGATCCAGCAAATTGAGATATTGGAAAAAAGCCATAAAATAACTCTTGATGAAAAGCAAGCTGACATGGCAAAGATTAATGCAATGAAAAATATTGACGACAGCTCTCCAATGGATAGAAGAAAACGGTTTTTAAGGACCAAGAATAGTCTCCAGAAAGAAGGTTATCAGATTGACAATGACAAGACTTATGTAGATGAATTAGCATTGATGATCTGCGTACTAAATGAAGGTTCACAAGTAAACATAAACTAGTTATTATGCCAGACGGACAAAATATTATTGATTTAGGGTATGATGTAGAAAAGCTTACTGCACAGCAGAAGGTGGTTGTTGCTTGCCTTAATGAGGTGTTTCAGCTATCCGAAAATTTGGATGGAAGAAAGATTGCACCTGATATTACTGGTATCCAAGATTTCAATAAAGCACAAGCCACTTCAAAAAAGGCTATGGATGATATTGGGTTGGCTGTAAAGGAATATAACAAAGTCCTTTCTGATATGGCTACTACTCAAGCCAAGCAAAATGCAGCTTCTAGCACGGCTGCTGAAAATTTAGCTATAGAAAAAGAACAATTGCGTCAGAAAAATGCAGAGTTGAAAAATGCGGCGGCTTACCTAGTAGCTTCTACTGGCAGTGTTAACGAAGCTATTGCAGCTAATAAGAGACTTGTTGCAGAAAGAAATGCCCTTGGCGATGCTGACGGGAAGAATGCAGAAAAGGTCAAGGAATTAAATGCGGTTATCAATCAGAATAATGAGTTCATAAAAAGAAATTCATCTGCATTGGAACAGCAAAAACAAAATGTTGGTAATTATGCTGGATCTATGAAACCAGCTTTCGACACATTAAGTATAGAGCTAGAGCGTATTAGAAAGCAATTAGGTAATATGAAGCCTACTGATTCTGGCTTTGAAAAGTTGGCTAATGAAGAAAAACTACTTTCCCAACTCACAGAAAACTTAAGTCAAGTATTCACTTCTACTAAGTCAGAGTTAAGAGCTTTTACTGAAGCCGCTAAGCAAATGGGTAGTGAATTTGGCGTAGCTGATACAAGGTTCCAAGAGTTTGTAAATCAAGTGGGTGAGCGGAAAGATGAGTTACAAGATATTCAAAACACGATAAATTTTTCTGCATCGGATACTAAATACTTAGATAGTATTGTTGGGGCAGTAACAGGGTTGGCAGGCGCGTATGGTGCAGCACAAGCAGCTACACAATTGTTTGGCGCAGATAATGAAGAATTGCAAAAAGGGATGGCCAAGATGCAAGCCATTATGACTTTGGTAACTTCATTACAGGCAATGATGAATGCCATTCAAACTGATGGGGCTGCTGTTCAGGGCTTTCTTGCAATTAAAACTAAACTTTTAGCAGCAAGCGAATATATATTGGGTACATCAAAACAGGTGTTGACTGCGGCAACTGTTGAGAATACGGTTGTTACAGAAGCATCTGCCATTGCAATTACTGAAGCTACTGTGGCAAATGAGGGATTAGAGGCAGTATCGATAGTGACAAGTGGGGCATTGGCAGTTCAAACGGCGGTCACAGAAGGTGCTGAGGTTGCAACAGTAAGCTTAGCCACAGCATTTGCAGCTACTGGCATTGGGGCTATTGTAATTGCTCTTGCTGCTGGCATTGCATATCTTGCTGTTAAAACTTACGACTGGATAAATGCTGATGAAAGAGCTGCAGAATCCCAAGCTAAATTGACAGAAGCTTCTAAAGTTGTAATTGATGCCATCAACGGAGAAATAGAGGCAGTAAAAGTCCTTGCTGAACAAAGGAAAAAATCTTTGGTTGATGAATTATCTGCTGCAGAAAAGTCTGGTCAGAATCAAGAAAAAATATTTGCCATCAAAAAGAAGATAGCAGAATTCGACAAGAAAGCTGCGGACGATGCCATAAGTAGGAATGGTGTGAATGATAAGAATTTCAGGTTTATTCAAACTACCTACGAGGGAAGGGCATTGGCGGTCAAGAATTATTCTGAAAGACTTTTAGAAGCAAAAAGGATAGAATCTGATAATGCTTTGAATGGGAATAATAATGGACATGAGGATATTGGTCTTCTTGAGAAAAAGCTTGAACAAACTAAAAAAGAGCTAGATACAGACAAAGCAAAATTTGATCAGCAAAAGAAACTTAGGGATGATAAAGCAAATGCTGATAAGGCATCTAATGAATTAGCTATTGAACAATCCAAGTTCACAGCTGACGAGCAAAGGAAAATAACACTTGAATCTACAAGATTGGAATCCGATTTGGTACAGTCTAAGAATGCTATTATTTTAGGTGATGAACGTAGTACACAGGCGCAGCGTATTGCGGCCATGCGTTCTAACTTGGAGCAACAAAAGAAAATTGCTAAAGCAGAACGTGACGATGTATTGAATAATCCATCGTCTTCTAATGCTGACATTACTCTGGCAAAGAAGAAATTCATTGATGAAAATAAAAAGCTATCATTATCTGAAAAGGAAGATGAAAGAAAACTAAACCTTGAATACCATAATAAGCAATTAGAAGCCGAGAAGAACTACGACGGCATCTTGGCAAATGAAAGGATTGCCGCAAATAAAAGAATATCTTCCAGTGATGTATTTAGCTATGAGGAAAGAGCAGCTGCGTTGGAAAAATCTAACGAGGACCAGAAAGCAATAATAGACAAGGATTATGCAACTCAAAAAGCTACAAAAGTATTATCGGTTAGTGAACTAAAGGCTTTAGATGCAGACCATAAGGCAAAACTTAAAGCACTTTCCATTCAGAGTGAAAGTGATTTGATTTCTATTCAATTGTCCACTTATGAGAAACTAAAGAAAGATGCTGAGGAGTATTACAAGGACACAGCCAAGGATGCCGAATTAGCCAACTCTGTTCAACTTCTTAATACTCAGATTAGGTATTCGGAGGAAAAGAAGGCTTTGAATGATAAATTCCTTGCTGGCACAATTGGATTACGTAAATACAATATTGAGGCTAAGAAATTAGAGCAGGATGCCGCAAAGCAATCGTTAAAAGATATTCAAGCTAATATTCAAGCGCAAATTGCCACCGAAAAGATAGGACTTGATAATTCTGTGAAGAATCTTATTGCAATTGAAAAGCAAAAAGCTGACTTACTTGTAAATGGGAATAATGCAGATGGCAGTCTTGATGACCAGCAGAAGATAGAGCTAGATGCACTCAATAAAAAGTATCGTGATGAAGAAAATGCATTGAAAGATCATCAAATTAAAATGAATAATCTTGATGCTCAATCTGCAAAGAACTCAGAGCAGATTGAAAAAGATAAGATTGAAAAAAAGAAAGCATTTAAAGCTCAGGCATTTGAATTAACTAAACAGCTAGTTGATGAATCAATAAATCTTATAAAGACATTAATTGATTCAGGCTATGAGAATGAGTTAAACGCTCTTCAAAAAGTAAAAGATCAGTCAGATGAAAACTACGCAACTGAATTAAAGAATATTGAAGGGTCAAGCCTGTCACAACAGGACAAAGCCGCTAGGACTACTCAATTGCATGCTGAACAAAAGGCTAGAGATAAGGAGCTAGAGCGTGAGCAGAGGGAAATTAAAAATAGGCAGGCAAAAGCTGATAGGGCATTTTCAGTGGCTCAAATAATTGAAAGCACTGGTGTTGCAGTAGTAAATGCATTGGGCAGTTTTCCTTTTACGCCTGCAAATCTTGTTTTAGCAAGCCTTGTGGGAGCAATCGGAGCAGTCCAATTGGCAACTGTGTTATCCAAGCCAATCCCACAATATGCTGAGGGTACCGATAACCACCCCGGTGGTCTAGCAATTGTTGGTGAAGGTAAATACAAGGAAAATGTAACACTTCCTTCTGGTGAAAGCTTTATAGCTGATAAGCCTATGCTATTGAATTTGCCAATGGGAACATCGGTAGATCCGATTACATCAGATGCTATAGATACAATGATGTCTAATGCCATGTTTCATAGAACATCAAAGATGGCATTGCTAGCTGAACAAAGGGAAAACAGGCGAATTGATAAGCTTGAAGCCGTTATGAAGGAGAATAATCAGCTATTGAAGAAGATAGCGGATAAAGAGACTCAGGTTAAAACAGTAAACAAAATAACTGTAGATATTGGCTGGACTAATTACATTAATCAACAAGTTTACGGAAAGAATTAATTTATGATTGCACCTACTAATATATGGCTATACTTTTTGGCAGACTCAAGCAATAGAACGCTTAGCTGGGTAAATGGTGGCGTGATAAAGAATAACATTCCTACACCATTACCTCAACATCCAATTGGCTGGAAAGACATTGAAATTAAGTTTGGTACTAATGCAAAATATTGGAGTCTACAACGTTCATTCTCCACTCAGCTAAAGTTTGTTAATGATGGAGCCAATATTATCCGTCATTATGGGTACATGGGAAAAGGATTTGAGGAAGACTTGTATATAATCATTCTAAAATGGAATAGGGATGACAACAAATATCATCTTGAGTATAGAGGTAAACTTGATTTTATTAAGTTTAGTGATGATCCATACACCGGTGTAACAATTAGCACATTGGAAGGTGGTTTATTGCGTTATCTGAATGCCAATGAAAACGTGACTTATGAAATACCTTGTGATGGAAGGAATCCAAAAGCACAGAAGGTAATATTTGACGGTGTTAATCTAAAGGCTGATGTAAACTATAAGGCACCTCAATCAAATTATCCTTGTGGGGGAAGTTCTTTTCAAACATATCTAGTTGGATTCATTAAGACTATTGTACAAGGTGATACTGCAAATGTAATACTAGCAGACCAAGCACAATTTCAATTCTTAGGTAGTAGTAGTAGTCCACACAATGCTATGACTGATAAGACTGACGTAAATTACAACAATTACCTTTTAAGCTTTGCTGCACCAACAGAAGTAGAAATATCTGGCATTTTGGAACTACAGAATAGTTCTTATGATAGTAATGGAAATATTACTTGGCTGACAAATGGAGTGTCAGGGAGATTACGTGTTTATTGTGCCTACAATGGAAATGTTTATGTTATTGGGGATCAAAATAATTCTTCCTGGTCAGATTATAAGTTTTCTATTCCAATACATTACAAAGCTACATTCCCACAAAATGCTAGAGTATTTATATATTTCTTTTTCCAATTGGGCAATGGCTGGGGAAGTCGCCCGGCTATTAATTTAACACCTACTACTAATTCAAGATTACAATGCGTAGTAAAAAGTAAAGTATCTCCTTCTACAGCTTGGTTTATACGCCCATTAGATTTATTAAAATCTATCGTAAATAAAATGACTTATGGCAAGTATACAGCTAATAGCATTTACTTCTCAGATTTGAACAACGAAGTGGCAACATGTGGAGATGCCTTGCGGAATATAGATCCAACAACAGCAGGGATTGACGGGTATAATATTAAGAAATCATTTTCAGAATGGTTTAAAGATTATGATAGCGGAAATTGTTTAGGGTGCAAAATTGTTAACAATATACTTTGGGTAGAACCAAAGGAAAGCCTATATGGAGATGACGGAAGTGACATCTTCGATTTAGGTGAGGTATCTGAATTTAGCATTACTCCAGATATGGAGCATGTTTTCAATACTATTAAAACAGGAAGCCCAGACCAAAGTTATCAGGGTGTAACACAGAATGATGGTAAACTTGAGGTGAATTCTACACAAGAATGGTTATTGCCTATTACTTCCATGAAGAAAGAGTATGATATTACTAGTAAAGCCAGAAAGGATGCATTGGGTATTGAGTTTATTCGTCAATCATTGCCATCAACTGGAGCATCTTATAACTCCAGTGATAATGATGTATTTCTGATAAAGGTTAGTAATGAAGTTGAACAATTGGCAATTCCCACTTTAACTTCTATTCAAATTACCGTTGATACAATTCTTTCTATCCCTAAAATTGTTTTCCCATCTATTAATTCGGTTGATACCATTTATAATGATAAGCCTTTGGTTAGCGGGTATGCCATACCAAGTACAATGGTTGGCATTTTGATAGATGGAATACAGGAAGGATTTTGCACCAGTGATGCTAATGGATTTTGGAGTTATCAAATAGTAGCATCACTTTCTAGTTTTGAACTTGATGGGGATGGGAATATCACAGCAAGTGGGGAGCACTCAATTGCTGCATCATACACTGATGGGAGTGGGGTAGTTATAGATGGCGGCTCATCAAATACTACTGCCAATATTGTAGTTAATACAATGGTAGATTCTAATTTCACTATCACATCATTGTACAACAATCAAACATTAATTGATAATAAACCACTAATAAAAGGCATCGGCCCTCATGGAGCTATAGTCGCTATTTATTTAGATTCAGGTCTACTTGGCAATGTTACAATTGATAATTCTTGCAATTGGGAGTATAAGGTAACAACTCCACTTGCAAATAATAGTCATGTAGTCACAGCAACAATTGCATCTCTTTCAAAAAGTGTTACAATCAACTTTAATGTTGCATCAAGTTCCGCTACCATTCCATTAATAACCTCTTTAACTAATGGCCAGTTTATCTATTCTAATCTTCCATTAATTTCAGGAGTAGCATCGCCCAATGCTAATGTTACTCTCTATCTTGATTTTATTACTACAGATGATAGTGGGCATCCAACACATCTAGCTACTACTACAGCAGATTCAAATGGCAATTGGAGCGTACAAATTACAAATGCTATTGGCGATGGTGATCATGAAATTTCTACAACCCCAGATGTGGAGCAAGTTGATATATTACAAAGCGGTTACAAGCTTCTTTATGGGGCTTACGACAGTATATCTGGCGTGGTTGATGGAACTATATTCAATATTGAGGGTATGACGCCAAAACAATGCCTTTTAGCTCATGGCAGCTATATAAGGTCAGTAAACTATCAGCAACAGAATGGAAAAATCATTCTCACCACAGCTGCTAAGAATAAGAATCTAGTAACTGTAACTGGGGGTGTTACCTATAGTGAACGTGAAAGCATTAACATTGGTAAGCTTGCAGATCCTTTTTTCCTTCCTTGGGTATTTAATTTAAAAACGAATGTTCCCTATACGTTTGACCAAATAATGGCGCAAATACCAAAAGGGCTAATCAAGTTTACAGTTAAAGGATTCCCGTTATATGCTTTGCCACTTGGAGAAATGTCATACAAGCCTGCTGAAGAGTCGGCACAGACTTGGAAGGTGTTGGCCAGTGCTAAAAATAGCCTTTCAACCTTCATGCAGTTGAGCGAATCGTTTTTATTCATTGAAACATACAATAAAAATATGCTAAGTATATCCAATCTTAATCCGCTTTGCTGGGTTAAATATAATTTTCAACAGGATGCAAAATATAATACCGTTGGTATTGGCGATGATTTATTTATCAATAGATTCAAAAATTATCTTTCGAGGCCAAACTACTTCCAAAAGTGGCAAAAGTCTGATACAATACGCAATCAGTTTATCACGGCCAATATTGCTAGCCTATCAATTCTGGTCTATAATTCATCGTTGATTAAGACTGGCACTTATGATATGGTGGCTTCTACTACCTATGTAAATGGCCCATATAATTTATATGAAGTATCAATTCCGCTAGGTGAATTTTCCGAGGACAATTATTGCTTTGTTATAGTTTCAGACGGAGTAATATTAGGTATATCTGAATGGTGCCATGTTGCTGAGTTCCATTATGGTACAGGATTGATTGAATATTACAGCACATTCAATAAACTAAACGGTTACTTCAGTGATGGATGGAGACCAATGATAAGAGTTGAAGGTTTATTGTCTCCTTGCAAACCTGATTCAGACTTTGTAGACTATGAAAACGAGCGTAAGGATGTAGAGCTCTTACATGCAGTACCTTATGAAAAATATGAGTTCATCATTGGTAAGCCACAAGGCATTCCAGATTGGATGACTAGAAAGCTTAATGAAATACTACTTTTAAACAGATGGGCATTTGATGGTATACGCTATGTTAGAACACCAGATAGCAAGTTTGAAGAGAATATTCTCAATGGCTATACAATGGCATGGTATAAGACTACTATAATGAAGGCTATCAACGATAGTAATCTCACAATAAATGATACTGACTTGACTGTTCCTGTTGGCGGTATGGTTGCTACACTTGATGGTGCTGCATTTGGTCAGGCTGATTCTGTAATTCAAATAACAATTAATAAAGAATAAATTATGAGCAAAAGATTAGGTGTTTCAACGATAGGGCTAACAAGTATAACAAATGATATCAGAGCTGCAGTATTTGCGGCCAATGATTCTGCTGCTGTAATTCAGTCAATAACAGAATCTGGTACACATAACAACAGGGAATGGGTATTCTATGGTTTGCCTAACAATACTAACTACATTTTCAAGATTCAGCAACACGTAGGAGGTGTTTGGATTGATATTCCTGGATTCAACTTCACTTTTACAAGTGGCGATAGTAGCATCAACTACCGCCCTCCAGTAATAATACAATCAGATGTTACGACTGGATTTGTTTCCAATACTAATTCCGTCACTTTCGATGGCTCTGCTGTTGGAGGAGTAAATAAAGATGATTGGCGTGGATGGGATATTGAAATAGAGCGTATTGGTATCGGTACCATGAAGCCAGGAGTAGACTATAGTTTTAATAAAAATACTGGTGTATTTACTTTATTGGTTACAGGTGATGTATTTGCCTCGCTGGAATATTTCAATGTAACATTCATATTACAGACTCAAGTTGGAGGAGGCACTAATGATGCAGGCACATTGTTTTCTGCCAATAAGGTTATAACTAGCGATTATACTGTTACTACTTCTGATTTTGGGAAGAAGCTGATAGTGGAGGCGAGCGGAACATTTCTTACGCTTACTTTACCAGATATTTCGACTATCCCTGAAAACAAATTGCTATTTATTGAGACTGGAATAGGCAATCACATCAACATTGCGCTCAATACTTACAGCAATAGCCAATACTTTAAGTATCTTATGCCTAATAAGACAAGTATTTACCTTGGCAAATGCGAAACTATCTCTATTTATAAGCAGATTCAAGCGGATACTACACAAGTATGGCGTTTAAATGACAATGATTCTAACATAAAAACAGTTGGCAATCACTTCCATAGCTACACTGATGCAAGTGATATTTTGAACGCTCTTCTTCTTGATGGCGGAGGAGAAGAAGGTATCAGCGCAACAGATTATGCCAGATTGTATGAATATGTATTAAGCTTAGATCCATCATTAGTATGTAATTATGCTGATTGGTCAACGGGCAACAATAAGTATAAATATTCCTATAAAGATGCTACTTCTGGTCTGTTTAGAATCCCAGATACCAGAGATATGTTTATTAGGAACTCAGGGACTGCCAGAGCTGCTGCAACATTTCAGGACCATGCTTTAATGAGTCACAGACATATTAACCCGGCTGCATCTAATAATGGTTATCTCCCATTCGGTAAATCTTTATTGAATATTATCAATGCTACCATATTTGGCACTGGCACTAGCAGCACAAATAAGAATCCACTTACATCAGATCCTTGTGATAGTAGCGGAACTGTTTTAACTAGCAATATTGATACAGAAACACGACCTAAGAATGTGACATTCAATCATTTTATTCATACATAAATAGCTTTATTAACAATTCTTAGTATTTACTTAAAGTAAACATTATATTTACTTTCTAATTTTACAATGATGAAACAGTTTTTATTGATACTATTATTATTTTTTACAAGCTTAATTGGCTTTAGTCAAATCTACCAAAACCCCAATCCTACACTTTATGGCATCAGATATAATAGAGGTAAGTTTGATTCAACTCTACATTATCCAACTGTTTGTGGTAAGCCAGTTGGTAGAGCTGCACTGAAAGACAACGTATATAATCAGTCAGCTTTTGTATTTGATAGCTGCCATAATCACTTATATGCTTTCAATCCAAAAGACAGTAGCTGGCTTTGTGTCGATAGTAGCAATACGGCAACTACTGATACATCTAATTTAAGCGCCAGAATAAACAAAAAGGTGGATAGCGTTTATAAAGTAAACGATAGTACCATTGGCTTTAAGATAAACGGAACTGCATATTCATTTTTGATTAGAGGAAATATTAAAGACAGTATTTACACCTTTGCTACACCATACAAAGTGAAATCTGATAGCATTATTCTTGCTACTGCAATAAATGGCAAACAGGCAACTATAACACCAAGCAGCACAGTTAAACAATACTGGAATGGCTACAAGACATTTGCCTCATTACTTACTGATAGTATAAATGAGGGTAGCGCAAATAAGTATTATACAGATGCAAGAGCAAGAAGTAGTTTATCTGCTACTTCGCCATTGGTTTATAATTCAAGCACAGGGTCGTTTAGTATTAATACGCTAGATAGTACTAATGTAAGCGGATTGCATAGTGAGGGGTACTACAATACTAAATATGCAGCAGTTGGGAGTAGCGGCGGTTTAACAGGGTCAGGAACGGTTAGCAGTTCAATAGTACCATTTGCCACATGGAGTATTACAAATAGCAAATTAAGCAACACGTCAACATATTTAACAGAAGATACTACATCTGGAAAAATAACCTTTAATTCAAGTGTTACTGCATCAGGGGCGAAGGCAATAGGCACAATAGTTACAGACACTTTAAAGGCAGCAGCTAATAGTGATACGCTATCCGCATTAGAACTAGCTCCTACATTTATTTCTAATGGAAAAACAGGATTAACTAATGCTGTTTTAAGATGGGCTAATGGAAATATAGTTGAAAGGGGAAGTGTATTACCGTCTAGTTATGGTAGTACTGATGTAATTCTAAAGCAAAATACTCAATTAATATCCGCATTTAATTCAAATAATAGTTATTATGGATATATGCAATTGAGTAATTTATCAGCGAGTCCAATTATTGGCACAACCTATAATTCGGGTAAAATTAATTTTGTAGTAGGAAGTAACACTTCTTATTTTGATGGTGGTGGAAATTTATTTTGTAATGGTTCAGCTAATATCGGAAATACTGGAAGTCTTACAGCTACTGCCCCAAATGGAACTATAGGTAATATTTTTCCAATGAATAGTAGCGGACAAACTATTATTCAAAATGGTTATGCTAACTCGTCAGCTAGTATTATATTCAAAACTAGTCCGATAACTAACGGAATATTTGTAGAACAAGCAAGGTTTACCTATGGTGGAAAACTTCTACTTAACACAACTTCTGATGATGGTGTAAACCAATTACAAGTCAATGGTAGTGCTAAGGCAACTCAATACCGACTTTCTGCGCTTAACACAGCCCCAGCATCATCAACCGATACAGGTACTACAGGAGAGATTAGGGTAACATCAACTTACATATACATCTGTACTACCACTAATACTTGGGTGAGAACAGCATTATCTACATTTTAAATTCTTAATTATGAAATACACATTTATTGCAGTGCTATTTGCGCTCATCGCTTTTAAAGCAAGCTCTCAAACAATTGACACCTCTTTTCATTATTGCAAGGCTGCAAAAATTGAAAACTTGGTACTACAGGTAAACTATCCTGATTATGATACATGCACGCATCTTGGAGTAATTAAGGTGGAGCATGATTACACCACATGCAAAACGAACATTACCTATTATCTAGGTAATAAATCCCGTAATGTGAAGGGTGGTGTATATGTTATTGATGATGCAGACGACAGGAGTATTGGCGATATACTTGGCATTCTTCAGTACAATCTTAATGTAACCTTTAAATAATAAAATTCAATGGAACATGGACAAAACTTTGATACAGGAACGCCGCATAATGCTTTTGTAGGAATAGCTAGAATAGCCATTAGTGTATTTGGGTGGATACTATCTGTAACACTAAAGGATTTATCAGAGGTAGCTTCTTTGGCTGCATCTTGTATTGCCTGCGCTTCTGGATTAATGGCCTTTAGCTACTATTATTCTGAAAAGAAAAGAAAGAAGGCACAAAGAGGTATTGCAATTACACACAAAAAATAAAAGTATGAAACAGTTTTTTCTAAGGCTTTCACATCCAAGCCCAAAGGTTTTTAAAAGGATTACAAACTTATGCGCAACAGCTGCCGTAGTAGGTGCTGGTATTATAGGTATTCCCGCTGCTGTAGCTGGTGCAGGAATAGTATTTGTGCTTCCTGCAATACTCACTAAGCTTGCATCATATATGATTGTGGCTGGTGCAGTAGGAGGTATTATCAGTAAGAGTACAGTAGAAGACCCTGGTGCAATAAAATAGTTAGTTCTGGCACTACCGAATGGGTAAGTATTACTTATCAGTATTTGTAGGTAGTCTAGAATTATAGTTTGCAAATGCGCTACCTGTCAACCATAAGAACGGCAGGTAGTAATTTAAAACGTACATTATGAAAAATTTCATCATCTATTTGTTGGTATCAATTACTGTCTTTTTAGTAGCCAACTATTTTACGAGCTGCAATATTGTTAACCGGCATAAATCAGTAGTAAAAGAAAACTTGGATAGTACCCATGTAGTAAGTAAGGATAGTGCCCATGTAGTTAGCAAGGACAGCACTGCTACCAGCTTGGCTATCAAAACAGATTCTTTTGGTGAGCATCACAAAAAGAATAAGCAGATTCAAATAAACTTTGATACGGCTATTAACTATGGTAATGGTAGTTCTTACGATTACTCTATTGGTGGTAACATCATCAAATCGCCACAAAAGATAAAGTCGGCTGTAATAAATGACATCAGCGAGGATGATGCAAGTACTACCCACAAGGAACTAAAGCAGGATTCCTTACAAGTCAAGTTGCTGGACAGTAATATTCATTCTTCTTATGATAGTATTAAGGACTTAAAATCCTCAAAGACTATCCAAAAGGATAAAGAGAGTAAACGAACATCACCATTGTTTATTGGTGGTATCATCCTACTCATAATTATTGCAGGATATATCATTGGTAAAAGAGTCGGTTTCTTTAAATAAATTATCATGTCAAACACAAGCTTCGTTCAATTAAAACCTTCATACACTAGTTTGTGGGCTTCTATGGTAATCAATCCACAGAAGATGAGTGTAGTTAATACACAGGCTGCCAGGATAAAATTAGGGATTGAACAATACAAGGCCGTTGAAGCAATCACTGGTGTTCCTTGGATGTTTATTGGCATAATCCACTCGCTAGAGTGTGACTGTTCTTTTAAGAAGCATCTACACAATGGTGATCCATTGACTGCAAGAACTATTCAGGTGCCAGCCGGAAGACCATTGAAGGGAGAGCCGCCATTTACTTGGAAGGATAGTGCCGTAGATGCACTTACTATGAAAAAACTTAGTGGGGCAAACGAATGGAGTACTGAAGGTATTATTTACCAATTAGAAGCATACAACGGATGGGGGTATAGATTATACCGAAATATAAATACTCCTTACCTATGGGCAGGAAGTAACCACTATACTAAAGGCAAGTATGCTGCCGATGGTAAGTACGATACTGAGCTAGTGAGTAAACAAATAGGAGCGGCTTTACTGCTAAAGGCTCTATCAACAAAATAGTGTGAAATAAACTGCTTTTGTTGATAGAAATGTTGATAGGTTTGTGGCATAAAAAAAGCAAATTAAAAAAGAATTATGAAACAACTACTTACGAGATTATCGCTATTTATCGCACTATTTATCACATTGGGAGCGAAGGGGCAGCACACTATCACCGTAAAGCATACCTATTACACTTTGGAATATGATACCCTATTAAAGTCTCCATTGATTAGCTGGTATATCCAAACTACTGCACATGCTACTAGTGATGTAAAAATTGAAAGAAAATCAGTATCATCTTTCCATCAAGACCCTTTGATAGATGCTAAGTACCAGGTAGCAACAAATAATGAATATAAGAATAATGGTCATTACGACAAAGGGCATCTATCTCCTTACTCGGCTTTCTATTTTGATTTGATGGCTGCTAAAGAATCAATGTACTATACAAATACTGCTCCTCAGTACAGCTTCTTTAATCGTCATTCATGGGAGAGGCTGGAACAATATGTACTGAAGGTATTGTCGCCTGAACATGACAGTATCTACGTTTATACTGGCTGTTTATATGGTAACAATAAAATGAATGATGTACCAGTACCAGACTTCTATTGGAAGGTGATAGAATATAAGAATGGAGAAGAATGTTGGCTTGGGCCCAATGAAGAAACAAATTCTACTGATTATAGTAGCTATCATATTAGTTCAGAGGCATTGAAACAAAAGATTAAGACTTATTATCCAAATTTATACTTTCCATTTTAAAAATAGGTACTCATAAAGCAATCATTGTTGTTTAATTAATCCTCTCGTTTTTTCGAGGGGATTTTTATTTTAAAATAATCGGTGAATAAGTAAAAATAATTTTATGCAATTGTATTAATGATAGTAAAATTACTATCTTTGTACAGTCAATTAAAAACAAGTTCTTTATGGTACGAAAAGTAAAACAGATGATTAAAATCATCGAAAATGACGGTTGGTACTTAAAGGCGCACAAATCAACAAGTCACCGACAATACACTCACCCAATTAAAAAAGGAAAAGTGACAATTAATGGTAAACTTAGTGACGATTTGGACGACTTCTTAGTAAACAGCATTTTAAAACAAGCGGGGTTGAAATAACCCCGCTTTTACCTTTCTTATCATTAAATTTATTAAACTAGTTAAACATTAATCATGGAAAAAGTAATTGTAAAAATTAGCCACACTGGTAAAAATTACACCGCATACCTACCTCAATTAGAAGGGTGTGTAGCTACTGGTACAACACGTGAAGAAATTCAGAATAATATTAATGAAGCTGTGAAGTTTCATATTGAGGGTAGTTTGGAGGATAATGACCCTCTGCCACAAGTATTTGTTGGGGGGAATTACGAGTTAATCTTTCAGTATGATACCGCTGCTGTATTGGCTACCTATAAGGGTGTATTTACTAATGCTGCATTTGAACGAATTACTGGTATAAAACAAAAGCAAATTCAACATTATTCAACAGGTTACCGAAAGCCAAGGCCTGCACAAGCAAAAAAAATACAAGATTCACTTCATAAACTTGGACGCGAACTTATGGCTGTAGAACTTTAGTTTTTAATTGACGTTAAAACTTTCTATAGTTTAAGCCCACCCTAATCGGTGGGCTTTTTTTACGCAAAATCATTACTCACTTTCCTTAACCTATCCATTGCGCGCTCCTTCTCCCCTAGTGCATAATGCTTCATTGTGATAACAGTTGTTGTATGGCCAGCCATTGCTGCTGCAGCTTGAATATCCAGTGCTTCGGCAGTCTCATCAAGATTAAGATGCTTGAGGCTGTAAAAGTCTGCTTTGATGCCAAGCTTTACCTTCACATGCTCACGCCATCTCCTTGTAATCTGTTCATAGCGAATTAATCGCGGACCAGGCTTTAACCCATCACTGAAAACATAATCAGTTTCATTGCCAGTGGCTACTACTTCTTTCCATAAATCAAGAGCGATATCCTTTATTGGTTTCCATGCCTCTCTTTGCTGACTACCTTTCTTTATGATTGTCTTGTAGCGTTGCTTTGTTAAGTCCACATCTGAGCACTTCACGGCCAGCAGCTCCACAATTCGTCCACCAGAGTGGAAGAATATCTGCATGAAGCGCCAGAAGCTGTAATAGTTTTCCTTCAGGTGGTTATTAATAAGTATGCGTTCATCATGCGTTAGTATTTCCCGGAGTTTGCCAATTGTTTTCTTTTTACTGATACCCACAACCGGGTTTAAATCTGTGGCCTCAATCTCAACAAGTTCTTTGAAAAGACTCATTAGATATGATCGGAACTTATTAAATCTGTGTGGGGATGAGTTTAGATGCTCCAGCACCAACTTTATATGCTTTCTTCTAACCTGACTTACTTGCATAGCATTTAGGCGAAGTTCATCACTGGCTCCGGCTATTGCCTTTAAGCAGCACTTCATATCACTTCTAGTAGATTTCTCCACAGTTATCTTTCCAAAGGCATATTTGAGCGCATCCAGCCACTTGGTGGTTGCTTCAATGTCAATTGACTTGGTAGGAACGTATCTGGTCTTTGTGATCGGATTAAAACCTTCATATTGGAGAAGATAAAGAAGTTCATCCATTATCACTTTAATACCCTCCCTTCTTTCCTTTAATGTATTGAAGCGGTTGATTCCTCCTTTAAGTATAAATAGCTTTCCCTGTGGTGCATTGATGGGATCGTAGAAGTAGTATTGAATGCGCCAGTCTTTGTCAAGCTTTGCGCCTGTTTTATCCCAATTCTTTGGGAAAACTGATGGTTCGCTGCATGAACAGCCGTTAAAGAGTTGTAGCATTATTAACTTATTTATTAACTGTTAAGTAATACTACAGGGCAAAAGTGAGGTCTTAAAAACAATGAAACCCTTTACTAGAAAGGGTTTCATCTTGTAGCGAGGAGCAGACTTGAACTGCCGACCTTCGGGTTATGAATCCGATGCTCTAACCAGCTGAGCTACCTCGCCTTAAATCGGGGTGCAAATATAGGGGTATTAAGGAAACTAATCGTCTTAATCTTCCCTAATTCTTATTTATTTTTCAGCTGAGAGTGGATAAATAAACTTGTTATACTCTTATTTTCATAAGCATTACGTATTGCAATAGCAAACAAATCAGCCACCGAAAGCACTTTTATCTTCTTGCTCTGAAACCTTAATGGGATGGTGTCGCACACCACTAATTCTTCAAGTTCGCTATTATCAATATTTTCTTGTGCCTTACCACTCAATATTGGATGCGTACACAAGGCTCTTACGCTAACTGCACCCTTTTCTTTCAATAGCCCTGCTGCTCTGGCAAGCGTGCCACCAGTATCGCAAATATCATCAATCAATATTATATCCTTTCCAGCTACATCACCTATAACCACCATACTAGCTATCTCGTTAGCGCGTTTACGGTGCTTATCGCAAATAACCATCTCTGTGTTGAAATAGCTAGCTATTTCTCTTACTCTATTGGTACTTCCTACATCTGGAGCAGCAAAACACAGGTTCTTCAACTTCATCTGCTGGATATACGGAATAAAAATAGCCGAACTATCCAAATGATCTACTGGCACATCGAAGAAGGCTTGTATTTGCGGCGCATGTAAATCCATGGTAATAACCCTATCTGCACCTGCCGACTCCAAAAGAGTAGCAATCAATTTAGAGCCAATGGCTACACGCGGCTTATCCTTTCTATCTTGTCGAGCATAGCCATAATAAGGCAATACCGCGATGATTTTATAAGCACTAGCTCTTTTTGCTGCATCAATCATCAACAGCAACTCCATCAAGTTATCTGTAGGAGAATATGTGCTCTGAATTAAAAAAACATAATCACCACGAATGCTTTCTAAGAAAATTGGCTGAAACTCTCCATCACTAAATTTTTGGATGTTTATCTTACCCAATGGGGCGCCAAAACGCTGTGCAATTTTAGCCGCTAAATGTTGTGATCCTGTGCCTGAAAAAATCTTTACGGAGGGGTTCATATCTATAAATGAGCCACGAAGATAATTTTTAATGGTTTTAAATATTAATTTATTTGTGGTTTTACGAAAAAAAGTACCAACATTGTATAATTATCAACATAATGAGCAAATGTCAACCATCAAAGATTGGGCTGAAGACGATAGGCCTAGAGAGAAATTAATGGTTAAAGGAGCTCACTCTCTTAGTAACTCAGAACTTATTGCCATATTAATACACAATGGAACAGTTGATAAAAGTGCGGTAGATCTTGGCAAGGAACTGCTCTCTAGGTGCAATAACGACCTTAAACACGTTGCTTCTCTGAGCTACAAAGAGATAGTGGAACTAAAGATTAAAGGACTAGGACCAGCAAAAGCAATTGGTATTGTTGCAGCATTAGAACTTGGAGTGAGACGTAACGCAACCGAACAGAAGAAGGATATTATAACAAAAAGCAAGGACATTGCCCTATTTATGCAGGCACAATTTGCTTACAAAAGCCACGAACTTTTTATCGCCGTCTATCTAAACAATGCCCACAAAATATTACACCATGAAATAATTAGCGAAGGAGGAATGACAGGCACAGTTGCTGATCCTCGCATTATTATTAAAAAAGCCTTGGCATACAATGCCATCTTTATTATCCTTTGCCACAATCATCCTAGCGGGAATTTGAAACCGAGTAAAGCTGATGAATCATTAACCAAGAAAATAAACGATGCCGCAATATTGTTCGACATCAAGGTACTAGACCATATAATAGTAAGTAGTGAAGGGTATTTTAGTTTTGCAGATGAGGGTCTTATTTAAATAGTTAGTAGATATTAATTTGTAAAGTGAAAAATATCTACTATCTAATAACTAAGCTAGCCCTACACTTACTTCTACATCCAGATTGTTGAGTAGAAACTCTGCCATATCATCATTCATGGTAAAGCCTTTTTCGCTTGAGAATAGGCTTACCTTCAAGTCTTCTTCTGGTTCATAAACATGAAAGCGAAGTGACGATTTACCTGGATTACTTTTGATGTTTTGCGTTATGAAATCAACAAAGTCTTTGGATATTGCAGCAGGCTTTATATTTATTTCCACATTCTTAGTCATTGTTTGTTTCGCAGTTTCCAAGAGTGTCATGGTGCTAATTTTAAATTCATAAGCTGCCCCTTCTTTCCAAGGTGCTTTAAAAGTCCCTGTTGCCAATACACTTCTGCCAAGATCTAAGTATTGTTTGTATCGTTGATAATCTTCACCAAACAAAGCAAGTTCTGTTTTGCCAGTATAATCCTCAATGGCTAGTATTCCGAAGTTTTTACCTGTCTTGGTTGTTCTGTGTTGTGCGCCAGATACTAGTCCGGCTAACTTAAAGTTCTTCCCTGCATTATTTTGTGAAAGTGTCAAACTTTCCTTTATTTCATTGAAGTCAGCTAAAGACATAATACCGTAATGCCTCAATTCAAATCGATAATTATCCAAAGGATGCCCACTCATAAACATGCCCGTTACTTCTTTTTCGTGGTCCAGCTTTTCAGTGAGATTCCATTCTTCACAAGGAGCAATCTTAGGTTTGGGGACATCCATTGCTGTAGGTAAATCGCCAAACAAGCTACTTCCTGTTGTTGCTTCTGCAGACAGTTTTGATTGCCCGTAGTTAATTATCTTTTCCAGTCCTGATGTCCTATCCCCATCTGCAACATAAAAGTATTGTGCTCTGTGCAATTCAGGAAAACAATCGAAAGCACCGCTATAAGCAAATGTTTCTAACGATTTCTTATTAACGCTTTTGCCTACCACACGTTCACTAAACTCGAATACATCCTTATATAATCCGTTCTTTTTTCGTTCAGTTATTAGGTAATCAACTGCCGCATCACCAGCGCCTTTTAGTCCACCCAAACCAAATCGTATCTGTCTTTTACTGTTTACTGCAAATCCTTTCAACGACTCGTTAACATCGGGGCCCAAAACTTTGATTCCCATACGCTTACATTCTTCCATAAAGAAAGTGATCTTATCAATACTTCCTGCATGGTTAAGTACTGCCGCCATGTATTCGCTAGGGTAATGTGCCTTTAAATATCCTGTTTGATAAGCCACAAAGGCGTAACAGGTACTGTGCGATTTGTTGAAGGCGTACTGTGCAAAAGCCTCCCAATCCGTCCATATTTTTTCTAGTTTATCTGCTGGATGCCCTTTTGCAGTTGCTCCATCAATAAACTGCTTCTTCATTTTATCAAGTACCGAAATCTGTTTCTTACCCATAGCCTTACGCAAAACGTCTGCATCTCCTTTGGTAAACCCTGCCAACTTCTGCGATAGCAACATCACCTGTTCCTGATACACCGTAATACCGTAAGTCTCCTTTAGGTATTCTTCCATATCATCCACATCGTAGGTAATCTCTTCTTTACCATGTTTACGCAATATAAACTTAGGGATATAGGCAATAGGACCGGGGCGGTACAAAGCATTCATCGCAATCAAATCCGCAAACTTATCGGGCTTAAGTTCGCGTAGATACTTCTGCATTCCCACACTTTCAAACTGGAATGTGGCATTGGTTTCTCCCTTTTGATATAACTGAAAAGTAAGCTCATCATCCAATGGAATATCATCAATTACAATATCATCCCCATGATTTTGTTTTATCAATTCCAAGGCAGTCTTTAGGATGGATAAGGTTTTCAATCCCAAAAAGTCCATCTTAATTACCCCAGCTTCTTCAATGCTGTTTCCTTCTATCTGTGTTAGCCATAACTCCGATTCTTTCGAAGTAGCAACCGGAATAAGGTCTGTCAAATCTTGCGGTGCAATGATAATTCCCGCCGCATGTATGCCCGTATTCCGCACACTTCCTTCCAGTCTTTCGGCCTCGTGCAGTACTTGTGACCTGATATCCGTTCCTTTATAAATCTCTCTTAGTTGGCGTACATTATCCAAATCTTCTGGTTGCAGACCTTCTTTTTCTTCCAAGCTTTTCTCGCCATCTTTCTTGGTTAGTGGTGCTTGCAATACCCTACCTAAGTCGGTACCTGGTTTATCAGGAACCATCTTTGTCAATGCGCGGCTTTCAGCCAATGGCAAATCCATCACGCGCGCCACATCGGCAATACTACTCTTGGCAGCCATCGTGCCATAAGTAATAATCTGTGCCACCTGCGACTTGCCATACTTCTGCACCACATAATCCATTACTCTTTGCCTTCCCTCATCGTCAAAGTCAGTGTCAATATCCGGCATCGACTTACGGTCAGGATTCAAGAAACGCTCAAATAGTAAGTTATATTTAATTGGGTCAATATTGGTTATACCAGTACAATAGGCAACCACACTTCCAGCCGCCGATCCACGACCCGGACCAATAAACACGCCCATATCCCGACCTGCTTTGATAAAGTCGCTTACAATAAGGAAGTAACCTGCAAACCCCATGAACTTAATGGTAGAAAGTTCAAAGTCTATCCTTTCCTGCGCCTCACTACTAATTTCGTGGTAACGCTCCTTAGCTCCTTCATAGGTAAGGTGTTTAAGGTATTCCCACTGATTAAGCGTATCGCTTTCATGCACCTTGAACGATTCTGGTATCGGGAAGTTGGGCAATAGGATGTCCTTCTTGAGGTTCAGTGTTTCAACCTTATCAACAATCATATTTGTATTGTCAATACTTTCCGGTATATCACTAAACAGCTTCTTCATTTCGTCGGGAGTCTTGAAATAAAACTGGTCATTCGGAAACTTAAATCGGCGGTTCTTAATCAGCGTATCATCATTCACGAAGTCGTCAAAACCTGGTGTAGCTTGCTTTTCGCCTGTATTAATACACAACAAGATATCGTGTGCATTATAATCATCCTGATTGGTGTAGTGACTATCATTGGTAGCAATAACAGGTACATTATGCTTCTTGGCAAACTTTAAAAGAGTCTGATTTATTATCTCCTGTTCCTTTATTTCATGGCGTTGAATCTCTATATAATAGTCTTCACCAAACAAATCGAGCCACCATTTAAACTCTTTTTCGGCTGCGTCCTCATCCTTATGCAAGATGGTTTGCGGCACATAAGCCCCAATGCAACAGGTGGTAGCAATTAATCCTTCATGATATTTAAGTATCAGTTCCTTATCTATACGCGGATATTTGCTATACATTCCCTCAATATAACCTAGCGAAGTAAGCTTTATCAGGTTCTGATAACCCTGTTTATTCTTTGCCAATAGCACCTGATGGTAACGATGGTCTTTCTCACCTTTGGTAAATGCTTTTGCATGTCTATCAGCCACCACATAAAACTCGCACCCAACGATTGGTTTTATTTTTGGGGCTAATATATCCTTACCATTAGCATCCTTGCCAATTACTTTAGTGTCCTTCCAAGCCTGCGCCACAAACTCAAACGCACCAAACATATTACCATGATCGGTAATGGCGATGGCAGGCATATTATACTTGCCAGCCTTTTTGTATAAGTCCTTTATGTTAGCCGCACCATCCAAAAGGGAGTACTGGGTATGCACGTGAAGATGAGAAAATTGACACATAATTTCTTTCAGTTGACAGTTATCAGTAAGCAGTTATCAGTAAATGCCATTTCGCTACATTATTTACTGGTAACTGCTTACTTTTAACTGGTTTTCGCCTCCAAAGGTCGTTTAAAAATAGGGGAGTAGAAAGAGGGTTTTATCCACAAACGATATACAAAAATTGAATTTTCTAATTTCTATCACTTTTTTAATCACAATAGTTGGATAGATAGTTATTTTATGTTTTAAACTCACTGATAATATGCCATTGTGAATATTTCAATGTTAATGATATTGCAATTTATTAATAAGTCTACTTGGGCAAAATAAATTCTCCTGAAAAACCATTTATTTAATATATCCTTTTACCTTATTCCCTTATTTTCATTTTTTATTTATCAATCAATAGGGATTCTGTGAAAGGTAGCGATTTTGGCAATGATTTTTTATGGGGTGTAGCTATTGCAGCTCAGCAAAATGAGGGGGCTTATAATATTGATGGTCGAGGACTGTCTATTTGGGATGTATTTGCCAGAAAGCAAGGCAAAATAAAGAATGGTGACAAGCCATCACACGCATGCGATTTTTATCATCGGTATAAAGATGATATTCTCTTAGCAAAGGCATTGGGGTTTAAAGTATTTAGGTTCTCTATTTCTTGGACAAGGATCTTGCCCGAAGGAACTGGTCGTGTAAATAAGGCTGGCATTGCATTTTATCATAAGGTAATAGATGAATGTCTGGAACTTGGAATGATACCTTTTGTAACACTTTACCACTGGGATTTGCCCTACGAACTAGAAAAAGAAGGTGGATGGACAAGTCACTTGATGTTGAAGTGGTTTTCTAGATTTGTTACTGTCTGTGCACATGAATATGGCGACAAAGTTAAAAACTGGATTGTACTTAATGAACCGATGGGATTCACAACATTGGGCTATATGATTGGAAAACATGCGCCTGGAAGATTAGGAATTGACAATTTTCTACCGGCTGTTCATAATGCAGCAATGGCACAAGCGGAAGGGGGAAGGATCATTAGGACTGAGGTAAAAGATGCCTATATAGGAACCTGTTTTTCGTGTAGTGAGATTATGCCCTATTCTGATAAGGAGGCTGATGTAAAAGCGGCCAACAGAATGGATATCCTATTGAATAGGTTGTTTATTGAACCCTCTTTGGGATTGGGATATCCGCATGAAGAAGGTTTTAATTTGACAGATAGAATTCATCTCCACAATAAGGCTTGGAAATATACCGAAAGGATGAAGTTTGATTTCGATTTTATTGGTATTCAAAACTATTTTGCACTTACAGTAAAGCATAATCCGATCATTCCTTACATACAAGCTAGTGAAGTTTCTGCTATTAAGCGTAAAGTGCCTCATACCGCTTTTGGATGGGAGATTAATGCCGATAGTTTTTATAAAATGGTGAAAAGATTTAGTGCTTACGAAGGTGTTAAAGACGTTATTATAACCGAAGGGGGCGCTTTCTTTAAAGATCATTTGGTGAATGGTGTAGTAAATGATGCAGAACGTATTCAATACTTTCAAGATTATTTGGAGGCACTTCTACGGGCAAAAGGGGAGGGGGTAAAAGTAAAAGGGTACTTTGCCTGGACGCTTATGGATAACTTTGAGTGGGCAGAAGGTTTTAAAGTTCGCTTTGGGCTGGTACATGTTGATTTTAAAACGCAACTAAGAACCATTAAGAACTCAGGCTATTGGTTTAGGAAATTGATGAATAGTTAATATGGAATAGGATATGAAGAAGTGAAGTTTTAGTATTAGTTGCTAGCAATTCCTAATTGGATCAACGATAAAGGTCTTCCAACTCAAGCTTTTCTATCCTTGATTTTATGGCTCCCAATGTTCTGCCGAAATGCTTTGCCATTATTTCTATTGAAACATTTTCGCAGAACATTTCTGTTAGTTCTTCGTCCAATTCTTGCGTCCAGGGTTTGTACGCTGCTACATTTACCAATCGTGCACCTTCTACAGAATATGCTTTTTCTTTCTTTAATGTGCTGTTGGTAGTAGCTACATTTTCTTTTTCTTCTTTTGGTTTTATTATTCTAATTTTTATTTGCGGAGAAGCCGGAAAATCTTTAGGCATCAGGGTAGAAGGAATATGAATTATGTTTTTGGTTCTAGTAACTGCAACGTATAGAAGGTTAATTTCTTCGTTTAGTTTGCCAATATTGTGTCCTTCTTTTTCTAGTTCATCAATCAGTCTCTCCTCAGTTATAAAATCATCTACAAGGTCTATCGCGTCATATTCCATTCCTTTACTTCTATGAACGGTAGAGAATATTATTTCAGCATTTTCTCGTTCATCATTTAGTACATGCCTATCTTTTAGTGCCTTTATCTTTTCCGGTATTTCATTGCCAAATTCCTTCACAATGTCCACCATTATCCCAAGTTGTACATCTTCTGTTTTTTCAATATAGTCTTCTAGTTCTTTCAAATCGTTCATTTGCCTAATCAACTTATCCTTTATAAAAGCATTTTTGTTGTTGAAAAGATGCAAAACATCATAAAGAGATGCCCCATCATCGGCATAAGTATAGGAATTGATATTGCCTTCAAAATAAATCTGCTTCACCTTATTCTTCTCTGTAACATATCTGATTGCCTTTTGTAAAAGCCCCAAGTTGGTTCGGGCTAGCACTGCTTGCGTAACTGTTTCTTTTGTAATGCCTTTACCAATAATAGGGATTGGCTTAAAGTCGGCAATATTGTTTTTCCATTTAAGTATTTCAATGGCCAAGTTTGCAATGTCCTGACTAAACCGAAAGCTTGTAGACAAGTTATACGACTTAAACTCTGCTTGTTCTAGAGAGTTTACGGCAAAGCGCCAGGCATATATTTGCTGATGCGCATCGCCCACAATAACCTTTGTGGCTTCTTGCTTTAAAAATATATCAAGCATGGCAGGGGAAGCATCCTGTCCCTCATCAAAAAGTATATAATCGACCCTTAGTTTGGGATTAGACAACTGATATTTCTTCAGATAAAAGTCGTGGGTTATTTCTATTTCAGCCTTATCCATCTTGTCGTAAAGCAGTTTGGTGGCAGTTTCTATGTATTCATAAAAATTCCTCACAAACGCTTTTGCCTTGTTATCGGCAACAATATCTAGGTAGTTTAACTCCTGTATATTTTTCTTATTGCTATTGCAGAAATAGGCTAAAAACTTCTGAACATGATTGGCAACTATATACTCCGCATGTTTTTCGCCATTACCACTTAGTTCCAATATTTCAGCAATCTCGTAGCTTCTATATTCGGTTCTCTTTACCTTATTTTCATAAATAGTTCCCATTACCATTCGGCCAAAAGCAAGCGAATGGGCAGTATGCACTTTTACATTGTTGATTCCCTTCTCTATAAACTTCTTTTGTGCTTCTTGCTTTACGGACTTATTAAAGGCTAGATAAAGAATTTTACTTTGATGCGGCCTTGTTCTTGCATATTCTATGATGGTAGTGGTTTTCCCAGAGCCAGCAACAGCGTTGATCTTTATATTTCCTGTTGAATTAATAATCTCTATTTGCTCATTTGTAAGTTCCATTTTCCTTATTTCGTATAAATCATTTCCTCCTGATTGTTCAATTGATTTTGAATTAGGGTAAATGTACGAATTACAATACTAGATAGTAAAAATGGGGCGCATAAAAGTTTTTCGCTTTATAAATTATGTTGCGAATGTAGAGACGCATATCAATACGTCTTAAAAGCGAAAATCTTTTATGCACCCCTTCAATTCAATAAGCAATTTAGAAAAATACTCATTATAAAAGATTAGTAGGTATTACTAGCACCATGAAATCTAATGCGACATAGATTTTTTAAAGCTGCATTTTCGTTTTTTATTTAACAAATTTCAACAGTCAATTTTCTCCACTAGAGCATTAAAGCAACATCAAAAGTCAATATAACTTGATGAAAAGACAATAAAGCTTGATGAAAAGCCAATAAAGCTTGATGAAAAGTCAATATAGCTTGATTAAAAGATGTATATCTAATATTAGACAAAGAACGTCGATTTTAGGATAAAATGATAATAGCTATAGGTGGATCAAAATAAAAAATGGCCTTAGTCATAATATTTATGCTTCACACTCTTAATTCATAACTCCTATCTCACCATTAAAAATAGGATACACTATTGTGAACAAATGAATACAGGCCGACAGGCTGCTAATGTTAGCATTGCCATTTAAATAACTAATCGATTGTAATAAAACTAAGTATCGTTAAAATATGTTCTCTGTCGCTATCTCTAAAAGCGTACAAGGCTTCATTGCATAATGCGATAACTTCATTTAGTTGTTTTTTATCATCATTTATATTGCTTTGTAATAGATAGGTGGCTAATTCTTTTGCATCCTTGTAAAAGTTGGTTTCATTTTTATTCAAAGCTAATAGCGCCAGTTTCTCGTGATAGATAACCCTACTTTCGGCTATAGCATTCTTTTTATCAATAACTTTTTCATAATTTGCTATTATAGTAGTTGGATTAAATTTATTCCTTTTTTTGTATGAGAAATAAATTAATATTAGTCCCACTATTGCCGCAATAACGGGTATGATCCATAAATACTTAATATTGGTAATGCCATCTGATACCTTTTCTGGATCAATTATTGGCACTTCTGCAAGCACCTTAAGTTGAATACTATCAATAGTTGAAGATACATATCGACCAGAATCTGCATCAAAATAGGTAAAACTTATTGCTGGAATACTAAATTGACCTTGATGTTTGCAGGTAAATGGAATAATAAATTTCTTTTCACCCAATACAGGGAAGGCTAACTTATCTAACATCTCCGTCACTTTTGGCTCGTAAGCTTGGATGCCATTTGGCCATTGAACTGATGGACAAGACATATTCATGAAGTTGCCGCTGCCCGTTATTATGAGTTCTAGCGAGTTATTGTCGTTTGCGGTATCGACAGATTTAGCAACTTTTCCAATCATAAAGAATTTGCCAATCACTGCTGAAATAGTTGGTTTGGTGCTATCTGTAGGAAGAGGTTTTACAGTAATCACTAGCGGTGCATTAACCAATCTTGCTTGTTTTTCTGTTCTTGCTAGTCTGCCATTTGTTGTCTGGTAAAAGTTAATATTATTGTCTACCGCTACTTCTCCAAGGGTAAGTGGTCCTTCTTGTAAAGGCAACACCTGTACTTTTCTTATTACGAATGTCTTGAAAAGTTTGCCGTTTATAATTTCCTTTTCCTCTTTTAGATCGTTTGTGGTCATTTCAATCACACTGCAACCTGAAAATGCAGGAGCATCAATAATCTTAGAATGCGATTGAAGTCGTGTAAATAGTTTATACGTAACCAACAATGGTTCTCCAACAAAGCAAATTTTTTTACTGGCAATTACTTTAACAAATATATTTTCCTTAATGCGTTTATCTGCGTCATCCCACGGCATTAATACAGAAGAGCGCTCCATGTCCGCCTCGAGGTTTGAAGTTGCAACACTTTTTTGAGCGTTAGTTCTGTTGATTGCCAGTGCTGATATCAAACACATTAATAAATATGAATAGGGAAACTTCATTAATTACAAAGTAAAGGGCTTGCAAGTAAAGTTGTGGAATCGAGGAAATGTTATAGGTTAAAATAGTGATGATCAATATAATTTTAACACTGTTTATACCAGGCTTAGTCAAACTGATCAACATTATTCGGTACAGAACAGCATATTGTTTGTAGATCAACCCATAATTATAGTATGATAAACCCTGTAATATAGTTCGGTCAACCCTGTGTTTTAATAATGTTAACCCATAATAATACTGAGGTCAACCCTATACAACAATAGGGGTGAACCTGAAATGCCAGAGGCCTAATCCTATAGTAATATGCGGTCTACCCATGATAATGATAGTGTCAACCATGAATAAAAAGAGGGTTAATCATATAAATTTGTATGTTTAAACAACTGTTAAATAAGCCATTCCTAGTAACTTTTTTTTGACGAAAAGGTGAAGCTTTAAGTAATCTGTAATCAGTGAATGTTAACTACTATATAAAATTCGTATCTCGATTCACAAAGTATGTTTATAAACAAATCATAAAAGCGAACAAGCAAACAAAAAAGTTTACTTATTATTTAGTTAATTTCTACTAAGATAAAAGAGTGTGATGAACAGTTTAATAGGGGAGAAGGACTGATCAATTAAGTCATTGGTAGAAGCATGCTTATGCAGCAGTTTCACCATTCAAGCAAAATAGTTGAAAATCTAGATATAGTGTTTCTAAGCCATAAGTCTGTTTTTGTTGGTTTGATCGCGGAGTATTCTTCATTTGAAATGTTAGGTAATAACATAAATTGGAAGTTTAAAAGGAGAAAATTGTTAACCAGAAAATGAAATTACCAACATAAAGAACTAAGATAATAGAATTTTATTGTGTGTCAAGTTATCACTATTGTTATTAAAAAAAAGTCGCAGAGTGGTAAAATAACCACTTGCGACTTTTTTTAAATATTTTTAATAATCAATGGTTTATTATGCAGTAATTGCTGCAATACCTGGAAGAACTTTTCCTTCAAAATATTCTAACATTGCACCTCCACCTGTACTAACATAACTTACCTTATCTGCTAATCCAAATTTGTTTACAGCAGCAACACTATCACCGCCACCTACTAAACTGAAAGCACCTAAAGAAGTAGCTTCAGTAACTGCAATGGCAATGGCTTTTGTGCCATGTTGAAACTTCTCCATCTCGAATACACCCATTGGACCATTCCACAAAATAGTTTTTGAACGCTTAATTACATTAGAGAATTGTTCTACAGCATTTGGTCCAATATCTAAGCCCATCCAACCATCAGGGATAGAATTACTAGGGGAGGTAGATGTATTTGCATCTGAAGCAAAGTTGTCAGCAACAATACTATCGCTTGGTAGGTGGATACAAACGCCTTTAGCTTCTGCTTTTTTTAATAAATCTAATGCCATTTCTAAACGGTCATCTTCGCAAAGACTCTTTCCAATATGTCCGCCTTCAGCCTTCATAAATGTGTAAGCCATACCACCACCAATGATGATATCGGTAGCACGTTCTAGCAAGTTTTCTATTATTAGTATCTTATCAGAAACCTTAGCACCACCAATAATTGCCACAAATGGCTTTTCACTTTCGTGCATTACTTTTTCTGCACTTGCTACTTCGCTATTCATCAACAAGCCAAACATCTTGTTTTCGATAGTAAAATACTTGGCAATTACTGCTGTACTAGCATGTGCCCTGTGTGCAGTACCAAAAGCATCATTTACATACACGTCGCCCAACTTAGCAAGTTTTTCTGCAAATGCTTCATCACCAGCTTCTTCCTCTTTGTAAAAACGAAGATTTTCTAAAAGTAAAACATCGCCACCTTTCAATGCACCTGCAAGTTCTACGGCAGACTCGCCAATGCAATCATCTGCAAACTGTACATCGGTACCATCTAGCAAATCACTTAGGTGCATTACAATGTGACGAAGAGAATATTTGTCTTCAGGTCCTCCTTTTGGTCTTCCCAAATGACTCATTAAAATTACACTTCCACCATCAGCCAATATTTTTTTGATGGTAGGTACTGCTGCCCTCATCCTGTTGTCATCGGTAATGGCAAGAGTTTGTTTGTCTAAGGGAACATTGAAATCTACGCGTATCAATGCCTTTTGTCCTGAAAAGTTGTGTTCTGAAAATTTACTCATAATAAAATTATTAAAAATGTACGTTAAGACTTTATTTGAAACGGGTCAAAAGTAAAGGAAAAAAACCGAGTGATTACTGACTAAGAACAGCTAATTGGTGTGGGCGCATAAAAGTTTTTCGCTTTATTAATTATGTTGCGAATGTAGAGACGCATATCAATGCGTCTTAAAAGCGAAAATCTTTTATGCACCCATTGGTGTTGACTTATTGAAAATCACAATCTTTACATAGTTATTTAGTTTTAATGATGTACTTCATTATGTTATGAAGTTGATGATTGTGCAACGCATTGTAAATGAATTGTTGGATAGTGGGTATTATACTCTATTTTAAATTGTTAATATATAAATGTTTTATACATTTTATTCCCCCACTTTGTAAAGACTATACTTTTAGAAAGGTATTCGACTACCTTTGCGGATTACCAGTATATATTGGTAATGAATAAAGGATTTTAACTAAATATGATTTTGAACCATTTAAAATTTTCACAAACAGCATGGATAACACAGTAATGCTTATCATAACCGGTGTAATAGCAGTGGTTGTAGGAGTTGTGGCGGGAAAAATGTTTTTCGCAAAAAACACAAAGCAAGAATTAGAAGATGTAGATGCAAAAGCACAAGCCATCATTAAAGAAGCCGAACTTAGGGCTGAAACAATTAAAAAAGAGAAGCAATTAGAGGCAAAAGAAAAGTTTGTACAACTAAGAGAACAATTTGACAATGAGATTTTAGAACGTAACAAAAAGATTACTGAGGCCGAAGCAAAAGCAAAACAAAAAGAGTTATCTATTCAACAAAAGGAAAGTGCACTTTCTCAAAAACAAAGCACATTAGATAAACAAATTAAGGATCAAGATGCTATTAAGGAAACTTTAGCTAAACAAACGATTGAGAATAATGCGCTAAAAGAAAGTTTAGACAAACAACTCGAACAAGTTAATCTTAAGAAAATTCAGTTTGAAAAGCATGAGCAAGAACATCAGCAAAGACTAGAAGCAGTTGCTGGTTTAACTGCCGAACAAGCAAAAGCTCAGTTGGTAGAAGCTATGAAGGCTGCCGCTCATACCCAAGGTTTGGTTTTGCAACAAGAAATAATTGAAGAAGCAAAACTAAAAGCCAATAAGGAAGCGCGTAAAATTGTAATTCAAACGATTCAACGTACAGCCGCCGAGCAAACAATTGAAAATACCGTTTCTGTGTTCAACCTTGAAACTGATGAAATTAAAGGACAAATCATTGGTAGAGAAGGTAGAAATATTCGTGCATTAGAAGCTGCAACTGGTGTTGATTTAATTGTTGATGATACCCCAGAGGCAATTGTTCTTTCTTCTTTTGATCCTTTGCGTAGAGAAATTGCACGCTTAAGTTTACAAAGATTAATTGCTGATGGTCGCATTCACCCTGCACGTATTGAAGAAGTTGTAGAGAAAACACGTAAACAGCTTGAAGAGCAGGTTCTTGAAATAGGAGAGAGGACTGTAATTGAATTAGGTATTCATGGTTTACATAAAGAACTAGTAAGGATGGTTGGTCGTATGCGTTTCCGTTCTTCTTATGGTCAAAACTTATTGATGCATAGCCGCGAAACTGCAAATCTTTGTGGTATCATGGCTGCTGAACTTGGCTTGAATCCAAAACTAGCTAAGCGTGCGGGTTTATTGCATGATATAGGTAAAGTTCCTGATGAAGAAACCGAATTGAGTCATGCTTTGTTGGGTGCTAAGCTAGCAGAGAAATATGGTGAACATCCATCGATTGTAAATGCTATTGGTGCACACCATGATGAAATGGAAATGTTGTTTGTTATTTCTCCAATCATTCAAGCTTGCGATGCTATAAGTGGAGCAAGACCGGGTGCAAGAAGAGAAATTATGCAGCAATACATTCAACGTATTAAAGATTTAGAGGCTTTAGCACAAGGATATAAAGGTGTTGAAAAAGCGTATGCTATACAAGCTGGTCGCGAATTGCGTGTGATAGTAGAGGCTGATAAAGTAACTGATGGAGAAAGTGATAAACTTAGCTTTGAAATAGCACAACAAATTCAAACGGAAATGACTTACCCAGGTCAGATTAAGGTAACAGTAATCCGCGAAAAGAGAGCTGTGAACATTGCTAGATAGTTTTATCAGATAAATAATCACATTTACAGTAAGGCTACTCCAAATGGGGTAGCCTTACTTGTTTTTTATAATTAGCATAAATAAGTTTAGAAAATATTTGAAACGGATAATGCCCGAGTTGATGAAAATAGAATAGCAATAGTCAAAATTGTTATAACAATCGATTTGTTGTTGCAAATATTTTAGTTACTCGCCGAATATTTGCACATTTATTTCTTTTTTAGTCTTATTTTCTTTATTATTGTTTCTTCTCAAATTGAATTATAGAACATATATACATTATTAACATAAGCAATGAAACAACTTACTCTCGTTTTCTCATCAATAATTATTCTGTTTAATATTGCCACGGGGCAATTAAAATCAAAAAGTGAAGTTGAAAGAATGTTATTAACAAGCAATAACAACGCTGCTCGTACTTTACTAAATGATGGAACAGAGTACTATGTGAAAGATGGACATGCCGATGAAAACTTAGGTATTGAATATGCTTATCTACAACAAACATTTCAATCAATTAGGGTGTATAATGTTATTAAAACAACTGTTTTTAAGAATGGCATTCTTCAATATTCTTCTGGTAACTTCATTACAGATATTGCTAAAATAGCACCTTCTCCTTCTCCTGTAATATCTTCTAGTGATGCAATTAATCTTGTTGCCTTTATTTTAAAGTTGAATAAGCCATCTTCATTAAACACTGTTTCAAATACTTTTACTGCTGATAAAAAAATAGTTTACAGTACGGGCGGTATTGCGAAGAAGAATATTTCAACCGAACTTGTTTGGGTAAGTGATGATGATGGAAATAGCGTGCAACTTGCATGGAATGTGGAAATAGCCCCATTAAATAGTAGTGATTACTGGCATATTCGTGTAAATGCAAACAATGGAACAATCATTAATACAGGAAACTACACTGTTTATGAAAATAATTCTTCCAGATTTAGTCATAAAAATACAAATGAGAAGACCAATCTTTTCAATACAGATGGTAGCACTGGGATGAAGGCTTTACTTTCAGTAAATAAATTAATGGCACCACCACCGCCACCCACTGTTACTACTGCTCAATACAATGTAATACCCTATCCAAGTGAAAGTCCATTTATTACAGGTCCTACAATAGTTGCAAATCCATGGAATTTAGTTGGTACTGGTAATAAAGCAACTACTTGTGGTTGGCATTTTGACGGTTCTAAGAATTATAACTACACTCGTGGAAACAATGTTTATGTATACGATGATAGCCTTAATCAAGATAAGCCAGGTAGGCCAGATACTTCTTTAACTGCAATTCCTTCACTTTCTTTCACCCATGTGCCAGATTTTTCTCAATCCCCATTTCTTACACAAAACAGGAAGTTCGCAGAATCAAACCTGTTTTATTGGAACAACATAATGCACGACCTTACCTATCAGTATGGCTTTACAGAAACGGCAGGTAATTTTCAGAACAATAATATTGTACGTGGAGGCAAACAATTGGATGCAGTTCAAGCAGAAGCACAAGATGGAAGTGGAAGGGATAATTCTAATTTTAGTACCCCTGTAGATGGTCAAGCTCCTAGAATGCAGATGTATTTGTTCAATAGTCACAAAATAATAGGTAATAACACTGTTTCAATTAGTGCTCCTGCTGGTGTATCAGGTAACTGTACTTATGTAGAAAGTGGTTTCAGTACTGCCAATAAGTTGATAAATCTTGGTGCAATAACGGGTGACTTTGTTTTATATAATGATGACTCTTTAGGTGCTACCCACCTAGCTTGTGCTACTCCAGTAAATAATATTAAAGGCAAAATTGTTATAATAGATCGACTTACTTGTGCGTTTACTGCAAAAGTGTTGAACGCCCAATTGGCTGGTGCAATTGCAGTAATAATGGTAAATAAAGATTCTACACCAATTATTACTATGTCTGGTACTGATAATACTATTAAGATACCTGCTGTGATGATTTCAATTATTGATGGGGCAAAAATTAAGGCAGCACTATTAGCCGGTAAAACTGTTAGCGGAACAATTAATGTATCGCATTTAGGGTTATTGTTTGATGGTGATTTAGATAATGGAATCATTACGCATGAATACACACATGGAATTTCTATGAGGTTAACAGGAGGGCCTTCTACTACGTCATGTTTATCTAATTATGAACAAGGTGGTGAAGGATGGAGCGACTATATAGCCTTGTTGATGACAACAGATTGGAAAACAGCAAAGACTACAGATGGTACTAAAAATAGGGTAATGGGTAATTACACTTGGGATCAGGATTCTACCCAACAATATGGATTTAGAACCTATCCTTACACTACGGATATGTCTATAAACAAGCATACTTATAAGGACGTAGGAGATACTGTTAATAATCCTAGAATTAGTGCTACAACAGGCTTGGTCATACCTAATGCAACAGAAGTACATTACATTGGTGAGGTATGGTGCTCGGTATTGTGGGATATGACATGGGAGATTATTAAACAAGAAGGTGTAATAAACGGTAATTTATTTGATGCAACTGCCGCAGGTGGTAACACAGTTGCGCTACAATTGGTAATGCAAGGATTAAAATTGCAACCTTGTTCCCCCGGTTTTATTGATGCTCGTAATGCAATATTAGCTGCTGATTCCATATTATACAATTATGCCCACAAGTGTGCAATTTGGAATGCTTTTGCCAGAAGAGGAATGGGGTACAGTGCTAGCCAAGGAAAATCGTCTATTTGTGGTGATGAAAAAGTTGCATTTGATGTTCCTCCTTGCACGCTTCCTTTGTCATTGTTAGATTTTACTGCTGCGATTAGTAGTAATAAGGTAAATGTAAAATGGTCAACAACCTCTGAAGCTAGCACAAATGGATATATGGTTGAATATTCTACAGATGCAGTTAATTGGTCAGTAATAGGAAAAGTTAATGCAAAGAATTTGGCTGGTACTAACCAATACTTATTAACACACTATCAGCCTGTAATTGGAGAAAACTATTACAGATTGAAAATATTGGATAAGGAAGGTAGTTTTAAATACGGACGTATAGCCGTGGTAAAACTACTTTCTAAAAGTTCATTTGCTATTTATCCAAACCCTGTTAAAAATGCTTTAACTGCTGAATTGTATAAAACACAAGCAGAAAAAATAAGTATTAAAGTTTTGGATGTTGCAGGAAGAGTTTTGCAATCTAAACAAGTGCAAACACAATTAGGCAATAATGTATATCAATTAAATACAGCTACCTTGTCAAAAGGAACTTATTTAATTGTTGTTGATGGAGTTAATAAAGAAGTGAGGCAGTTTGTGAAGGACTAAGTTATTTTAGTTAATATACATTCTAATTACTGTTGTTTTTTATCAACATCAAGTTTCCTTAATGGACTTTGATTTTTTATAGTTCATGTTATCAAATTATTATCATATTACATTTGGCAAGGTTACATATTAATATATTGGTTCATAAATTTATTTTGCACTCGAATATTTTACATTGCATGAAGAGGAGTCTCTTGTTTTTTGCTTTTGCTTTCTCCTTTTGCATTGTTTCTGCGCAAGAAGGTTCTTTCCTTGCTTTAGATAATACTGGACAATTATATATGGTACATGTTGATACTGTTAGTGGATGTACTCCAAAGCCTTTGAATCTTTGCAATAATGTTAGGCCATTATCTATTGGACTTGATGGAAATAAGTTATACATAAATGATAATCAGGGGAATTTATATAGTACAATCCTCGATGCAAATGGAGCCGTAGGAGATTGTAAGCTTATTGGTAGTTTTATAAGCAAAAGCCGTTCAATTTATGGGTTAACAGTTGGTCCGGATGGTATTGTCTATGCAGGTAGTAGTAATTTGATAGAAACTTATAATCCTAAAACAGGCACATTCGGAACCTTGGGAAGATTGCCTTCCAACTATTCAATTGGTGGAGACTTGATGTTTTATAACGGGCAATTATTTGAAGCTTGCACAAACAAAACCACAGATCAGAATGATTTGGTTTTAGTGAATACGGCATATCCATCTCTAAGTACTACCTATTTTCAATTTACAGCAGGAAATATTTTCGGATTTGCTAGTGTAACAAAGCCCTGTAGTCTTAATCAATCATACGCCATTGGACAATCTGGTGACATATATATAGTTGATATGATTAATAAAACGGAGTTTCCTTCGGTATTTTGTCAACTACCATTTAAGATCAATGATGCAGCAAGCATCGCCGAAACCCAAACAGAAGCACCACCATCTCCTCCCAAAGTATTTAGCCCAGCTATATTCTGCGTTAACACAACCTCAACTCCACTAACCGCATCAATTTTAAACAAAAAAGATACACTCAGGTGGTATACTGTGCCAAATGGTGGAAGTGCGTCCGGTGCTCCATTACCTATTATTGGTAGTAATCCTAGTACTACATCCTACTATGTAAGTCTTTTTGATACTGCCTCTAAGTGTGAAGGTGAACGAAGCGAACTGGTAGTGAAAGTTGATTCAATCATCACTCCATCTATCAGTATTGCTACTAGCAAAACAGATATTTGTTCAGGGCAAACAATAAATTTCATTGCAACTAACAATATCGGAACAACTAATCCTACTTTTCAATGGCAGATAAACGGGCAGAATGTAGGAACAAATTTGGACACCTTTAATACGAGTACAATTAGCAACAATGATAAAGTAGCTTGTATTTTAAAAACCAATTTGTCCTGTGCTACAAATTCTGCTACACCAAGCAATGAAATCATCATTGCCTCTATATCTTCTAGTTATCCCAAAGTTTCTATAGTGGCATCAGATAGTTCTTTTTGCCCCGGTACTTCAGTGACTTTGGTTGCAACAAGGGTGGAAGCAGGTGTGTCGCAAAAACTCCATTGGATGATTAATGGTGTTGATCAAAACAATACAACAGATACTTTTATAACTAAATCATTGATAAATGGCGATGTTGTAAATTGTAAACTAATAACTAGTGGCAAATGTGTTTTTCCTGATACTGCTTTTAGTAACAATATTAAATTGTCTGTTACTGCTAAGATATTGCCAACAGTTACTATTTCTTCTGATACTACTTCTGCATGTGCAGGCTCCCCAATAAAGTTTACTTCTTCCATTACTCACGGAGGTTTGATGCCTGCTTATCAGTGGAAGATAAATGGTAGAGATGTAGCAGGAGCAACGCTGAGTACTTATACAGCTACATCGCTTAATGATCAGGATATTGTTACTTGTAGAATGATTAGTGATGAAAATTGTTTGATTTCTAACAGTGCTACAAGCAATGGGATAGCCGTTACCATTACCCCTAGTCCGGTACCATTAATTCAAATTTCGGCAAGTGATACCTTAATTTGTAAAGGCGATAATGTTTCTTTCAATGCTTCAGTAAAGAATGCTGGTAACGCACCTGTTTATCAATGGTTAGTAAATGGCGTAGACATAAATGTGAATACTATATTTTATTCGAGCAATTTATTAAATAACGATGATACCGTTTCGTGTCGGTTCATTGTAAATACAGCTTGTAAAGGTTTGGATACTGCCATTAGCAATACAATAGTTATTAAATATGCTTCTTTGTTAAAGCCGACTATTGCTATTACTTCTAATAAATCGACTATTTGTTCTGGTGATAGAGTAACATTTAAATCCACTATTAGGTATGGAGGTAAACAGCCTGTTTTCTTTTGGATGAAGAATGGGGTTAGAATAATTGGCGCTACAACCGATTCTTTAGTCATCGATTCTTTGAAAGATGGAGATGCAATTTCGTGTTTACTTACCAGTAGCATTCCTTGTTTACCCGTAAATACAGCAACAAGCCTTCCTATTACTATTAAAGTAAATAGTTACCCAATTGTGGCTCCTATAAGCGGGGCAACTTCTACTTGTCAGGGACAGTCAATTTCCCTTTCCAATGCAACAATTGGAGGTACTTGGAGTAGTTATAAAACTTCTATTGCTACAGTTTCTGTTAGTGGAGTTGTTACGGGGGTTAGTGCTGGTGATGCAGTTATTAGCTATGCGGTAACAAATGGTTGTGGTACTACTACTCAAAAACATTCCGTTACAATTTACAGTAACTTAATTGGAGATATAGTAGGTGTAACCAATGTTTGTAAGGGGGATAGTGTTCAATATCTTAATGCGGCTTCTATAGCTGGAAGTTGGATTAGTTCTAATACGTCTGTAGCAACAATAAACAAGGATGGTGTTTTATTTGCAAAAGATACTGGTGTTATAACACTAAAGTATATTATCATTAATACCTGTGGTACAAATACACTAACAAAAACAATCAGAATAACGGGCGAAAAACCGATCAGTCATCCATTTACTTTTGAAAATCCAACTTGCATTAAACCGTTTTCGGGAGAAATATCACTTGATGTAAAAGGGGCAGAAAAGCCTTATGGTATTCTTTATAATGGAGACACTTTAAAGGTTCCATTTAAGCTAACTAAACTAGGAGAGGGGGATTATTCATTTTATATCTATAACAGCACTAGTTGTTTAGTAGATAGTGTAAAATTGATAGCCTTAAAAATGCCTGACGTTGCTAGCTGTTATGTATTGCATGTTCCAACTGGTTTTGCGCCAGTAAGTACCATTGGTAATAACTTGTTGAGGCCAGTTGGTGGGTCTATTAATGATATTTCAGCTATTAGTTTTAGGGTTTTTAATCGTTATGGGAACAAGGTTTTCGAAAGCCACGAGTTGTATAATGGTTGGGATGGAAGAATAAATGGCGTATTACAAGATGTAGGTACTTATATTTGGTATTTAGAATACTATGTTAAAGGTGTAACTGACAAGATTGTACAACAGGGAACGAGTGTGTTGATAAGGTAATTTAAGATGATGGTTATCGATTAATAATTATCAATTTGAGATGTCAAATTGGGAAAAGGACGCGTCGAATTGGTAAAAGGACGCATCGAATTGGTAAGATGACGCGTCGAATTGGTAAGATGACGCGTCGAATTGGGAAGAAGACGCAGGGAATTGGTAAGATGACGCGTCAAATTGGTAAGATGACGCATCGAATTGGTAAGAAGACGCGTCGAATTGGGAAGAAGACGCAGGGAATGGAATATTGGGGTCTAAATGTTGGTATTATAACAAAGTAAAAAATATAAAAATTAGGTTTTATGCATAAAAGGTTACTAATTATTGCAATAGTATTTCTTATTTCCTGTTTGAAAGTTATCGCACAAACCAACTCGAAATCGTTTTCTGGTACTACTGGAAATATTGATGCAACTACCGGAACAACTGAAGTGTGCTTCCCCGTTTCTGTAAATGGAATAGGTAATATTGATGGAAAGATTTTAGGGTTGGAATCTGTATCAGTAGATATTACTTTTCCATTAGATTCAATTCTTGAAATTTATCTAAAGAGTCCTAACGGTACAGACTCAATTGCACTATCCGTTAGAAATAATATTAAAAGTAAAAAACAAGCAAATTTTACGAATACTGTTTTTACAAATAATACTAATAATCCCATTTGGACAGCAACACCTCCCTTTACAGGAAGCTTTTTACCAGATGGAATATTAGGATTAATTAATGACGGAAGAAATGCAGATGGGCAGTGGAATCTGTGTATTAAAGTATTGAAAAAGAATACAACTATTGGCACCCTAAACAAATGGTCATTAACATTTTCTAGTACGCCTGCACCTTTTATCTATACCAATAAAAGTTCAACAGTTATACCATCAGCATCTTGTGATAATGCACCATTAATTTGCAGTTTTGATGGATACATGGGTACAACATCCAACTCGTATGCACCCCCACATATTTGGCAACAATTAGAAGATGCATTGTACAATAGTTGTCAGGTGGGTATTCAAAATAATTCATTTCTCAAGTTTGTAGCTGGAGCTTCTACTGTACAGTTTGACATCTCAATCTTCAATAGTCGTTTTAATAAACAAGGTATACAAATGTTTATTTATGATGGAGGATGCGGCTCTGGTGCAGTTAAAATATATGGCTGTGAATACACAATGAATGTAGGTTATAAGACTCCATTTAGATACACTGCTACTGGACTAACGCCAGGAAAAACATATTTCTTAATGTTTGATGGATCTAGTGCTGATGTATGCGATTATATAGTTCAACCATTAGCAGGAAGCATACAAACTACGGTAAAGCTGGATCCAATTACTGCAACTGTCTGTCAAGGAAATAGCCTTCAGATGAATGCCACATCTAGTTTGTCAGGAAACACATTTTCATGGACACCATCAACAGGACTTGATAAAATAGCTGGAAGCACAGTTACATTAAATAGTACAACTTTAGCAGTTGGAGATTATAACTATACGGTAACTGCCAATCAACCTCTTGGTGGATGCCCAGCCACGCAAACAAATAAAGTAAGTATTATTGCTAGTTTAGCAATCATCACTAATCCTACAACTACATCTTCACCCTATTTAGTAAATCAACCCGCTACTCCATTAACAGTTGTTGCAAATCAAACCAATGTATTGTATCAATGGTATCAAAATAATACATCCTCAAATTCAGGTGGTACAGCAATAAGTGGTGCAAATGCATCGTCGTACACTCCTTCCACTAGTATACCAGGTACTACTTACTACTATTGTGTAATAAGCAATAAAGGGTGTTCTGCGGCAAGTAGTTTAAGCGGTGGTATTATTGTAGTTGCTCCAAATACTTGTAGTTCATTAGATACACTTGTTTTTGCGCAACAACCTACTACTACACCACAAGGTTCAAGTATGTCTCCCGCGGTTACTGTTCAAATTATCTGTAAACAATACGGCAATGTTGTTACTAGCTACAATGGTGCTGTTACCTTAAAAGCAAAAGATGGTTGTGGATTTGCAGACTATACTGTAAATGCTGTGAAAGGAGTAGCAACTTTCCCCGCTGTAATTTTTACTAGAAGTGTGCAAACAGGGGTTTCATTGGTTGCTTCTGCGGTGGGATTATCAGTAACAACAAATAGTAACACTTTTGATATAACCTTGCCAACAGGTGGTGGTATTACAAGTACAAAAACGGTTGCAAGTAATGATTTCGAGTCTCCTTTAAGTGGAAAATGGGGATGGGCTGCAGGGACAGCAACATATCCTTCAGATGATGTTACAGGAATAGACTGTAATGCAGGAAACTGTTATTTAAGAAAAAGTGACATTGGTACTAATGCTGCGGGAAAACTAGAAAACAAAAATACAATTACGTTCAAAAATCTAAGCAACTTAAGTAAATACACTAATTTAACATTTACATTCAAGCTAGCTTCTCTTTCTGATGTTGGATGTGCAACAGCTCCAACATCCGGTAGTTGTAAATCAGCCGACTCAGGGCCTGGTACAGATGCAAACGAAGATATGATTATTGAAACTTCAATTGATGGGGGTGTTTCTTGGCAAACATTACTTACCCATAAGGGGGCAGGCAATAGACTCTTCCCTTTTGCAAGTACTCCTGTTACCAAGCTTGCGTTAGGTGATGATGTAATATATTCTACTGGAGAAGATAATAGTGCTTTCAAGGTAGATATTACAGGAAGAAATCAATTTCAATTTCGCGTAACAGCCACCAATAACAGGTTCAGCGAAAACTGGAGTATAGATGATGTTAATTTAATTGGAGATACTACTATTGCAGCAACTACCTCTCCTTTGCCAACTGTTTTGGCCATTGGTGATACCGCTATTTGTATTGGAGGATCTGCATCACTTACCGCAACAGTTACCAATTCTGTTGGAGCTGTAAGTTATCAATGGACACCAAATACAACTGATGCAGGATTAGGTACACCAAATAATAGTAAAACCTCAGCTGCACCAATATCTGCACAAACTTATACTTTATCATTAGTAGACGGTGACGGTTGTAAAGCAACATCAAATCCAGTAAATATTACAATTAATTCTACTCCACAAATTCAATCGGAGTATTTTCCTGCTCAAAAAGTTTGTGCAAATAGCAAGATAGATTCTCTAACTGTTGGCGCAGTAAATACAGAATCTTATCAATGGTACAGTAATACTGTAAATAGCTATGTAGGCGCTAAACTATTAACTGGAGAAAATAAACCAACTTTTAAACCTTTAGCCGGATCTTCAAATGCAGGAGATTCATTATTTTATTTCTGTTCTCTTGGTGGGATTTGTACACCAAATGTAAATTCTAGTATTTCTGGTGCTGTAGTAGTTCATGCTTTACCTCTCGATCCTATCGTTTCTGTAACTAACCCAACATGTACTACTGCCACAGGTTCAGTAAAAATTACTTCTACAACTACTGGCCTAACTTTCAGTACTGATGGTTCTACTTTTACTAGTTATACAACTCCTTACACTCTTGCCGCTGGTGCATCTTACAGTATCATAGCAAAAAATAGTAATGGTTGTATTTCTTCTGTAACCACGGGAACAGTTGGTTCTCAACCCGCCTCTGTAGCAACGCCTACTGTGAGTGTTGTAAATCCTACATGTACTAAAGCTACAGGTGCTGTTTCAATAGCTTCAGCAACTACAGGTTTAACGTTCAGTACCGATGGAAATACTTATGCAGCATATACTTCTCCTTTCACAGTAGCTTCTGGTGCTTCTTACAGTATTACTGCTAAGAACTCTGATGGCTGTATATCTAGTCCCGTTACAGGAACTGTAGGTACTCAACCAGCTACTCCGGCAACACCAACTGTAACTATAACAGAACCAACTTGTACTACTGCAACTGGTTCTATTAAAATTACCTCTTCAACTACTGGTTTGTCATTTAGTACAGATGCCACTACTTATGCAAGCTACACAAATCCTTATGTAGTTTCTGCAGGGGCGTCTTATAGCATTACTGCTAAGAATGTGGATGGTTGTGTATCAACTGCCACTACAGGAACAATTAATGCACAACCTGCTACACCAGTTGCTCCAACCGTAAATGCAGTTAACCCTACATGTACTAATGCAAAGGGTTCTGTTGAGATTACTTCTAGTACAACTGGATTAACCTTTAGTACCGATGGAATTAATTATACTGCATATAGTACTCCTTATGTAGTTAATGCAAGTGGAACATACAGCATCACCGCCAAAAATTTGGATGGTTGTATTTCGGCTGCAACTACGGGAACAGTTGGTACTCAACCCGCCTCTATAGCAACGCCTACTGTGAGTGTTGTAAATCCTACATGTACTACAGCTACAGGTGCTGTTTCAATAACTTCAGCATCTACAGGTTTAACGTTCAGTACCGATGGAAGTACTTATGCAGCATACACTTCTCCCTTCACTGTAGCTTCTGGTGCTTCTTACAGTATTACTGCTAAGAACTCTGATGGCTGTATATCTAGTCCCGTTAAGGGATCTGTAGGTACTCAACCAGCAACTCCTGCTGCACCAACTTTAACTATTACTAACCCAACTTGTACCAAAGCAACTGGTACTGTAGCAATAACTTCTACAACTACAGGACTAACCTTTAGTACTAATGTAAGTACATATTCCAATTACTCAACACCTTACATAGTTGCTGCCGGTGCATCTTACAGCATCACTGCAAAGAACTCAGATGGTTGTATTTCTAGTGCCGCTACAGGAACATTAATTGCACAACCTGCTACTCCAGCAGTTCCTACTATTACAGTTACTAGTCCAACTTGTACAGATGGCAATGGATATTTAAACGTTACCTCTACCACTACAGGTTTAACGTTCAGTACCGATGGAAGTACTTATGCAGCATATAATTCTCCTTACACAGTAGCTTCTGGTGCTTCTTATAGTATTACGGCAAAAAATGTAGATGGATGTATTTCTAGCCCTGCTAAAGGAGTAGTTGCAAAACAACCAGCTACACCTGCGACCCCTAACGTTAGTATTACAAATCCAACTTGTACCACTGCAACTGGTTCTATTAAAATTACCTCTTCAACAACAGGTCTAACTTTCAGTACTGATGGTACTACTTATGCAAGCTACACAACTCCTTATGTAGTTTCTGCTGAGGCGTCTTATAGCATTACTGCTAAGAATGTAGATGGTTGTGTATCAACTGCCACTACAGGAACAATTAATGCACAACCTGTTACACCGGTTGCTCCAACCGTAAATGCTGTTAATCCTACTTGTACCAATCCAAAAGGCTCTGTTGAAATCACATCTGCAACAAATGGATTAACTTTTAGCACAAATGGAGTTTCTTACGCTTCTTACAGTACACCTTATATTGTAAATGCAAGTGCCTTTTATAGTATCACGGCAAAAAATTTGGATGGTTGTGTTTCTGCTGCTACAACTGGCACTTTAAGTGCCCAACCTGCAACACCAACTAAACCTACAGTTACTATCACCAAGCCTACTTGTACAGATGCAAACGGATCTGTAGCAGTTTCTTCTACTACTTCAGGCCTAACTTTCAGTTCTGATGGAAGTACTTACAATGCTTATTCTACGCCTTTTACAGTTGTTTCTGGTGCTACTTACAGTATTACTGCAAAGAATACAGATGGTTGTATTTCAGCTGCAGTTACTGGAACAATGGCCACTCAACCAGCTACTCCTGCTGCACCAACTTTAACTATTACTAACCCAACTTGTACCAAGGCAACTGGTACTGTAGCAATAACTTCTACAACTACAGGACTAACTTTTAGTACCAACGCGGTTAACTATACCAATTATACAATTCCTTACACCGTAGCTGGTGGTGCGTCATATCGCATTACTGCCAAGAATGCACAGGGGTGTATTTCTAGTGCTGCTACAGGAACATTAATTGCACAACCAGCTACTCCAGCAGTTCCTACTATTACAGTTACTAGTCCAACTTGTACAGATGGCAATGGATATTTAAACGTTACTTCTAATACTACTGGTTTAACGTTCAGTTTGGATGCAATTAATTATGCTTCTTATAGTAATCCACTCCCTGTTGCAGCTGGAGGATCTTATAGTATTACAGCAAAAAATGTAGATGGATGTATTTCTAGCCCTGCAAAAGGAGTAGTAGCAAAACAACCAGCTACACCAGCAACTCCGTCTGTAACTGTTACTAATCCTACTTGTACCAATGCTACAGGTTTTATCAAAATAGTTTCATCTACTAATGGTCTTACTTTTAGTACAGATGCCACTACTTATGCAAGCTACACAACTCCTTATGTAGTTTCTGCTGGGGCATCTTACAGCATTACTGCTAAGAATATTAATGGTTGTATTTCTTCTGCCGCTACCGGAACAATTAATGCACAACCTGCTACACCAGCTACCCCTACTGTAACTGTTACTAATCCTACTTGTACCAATGCAAAGGGTTCTGTCGAAATTACTTCTAGTACAACTGGATTAACCTTCAGTACCAATGGCATTACTTACGCTGCATATAGCACTCCTTACATAGTAAATGCCAATGGTTCATATAGCATTACTACTAAAAATTCGGATGGTTGTATTTCATCGGCTATTACAAGTAAAATTGGAGCGCAACCAGCTACTCCAGCTACTCCAAAAGTTCTGGTTACCAATCCAACATGTACCATCGCAACGGGTACAGTTAAAATTGTCTCTGCCACTACAGGCCTTACATTTAGTGCAGATGGTACTAATTACAGTGTTTATAGTACGCCATATTCTGTTGCCGCAAGTGCAAACTATAGCATCACTGCCAAAAATGTAGATGGTTGTATTTCTACACCAGCTATTGGTACTTTAATAGCCCAACCAGCTACTCCATCAGCACCGAGCATCACTGTTACCGATCCAAGTTGTTCTAGTGCAAATGGTATTATATCAATTACCTCTACTACAACTGGTTTAACATTCAGTACAAACGGAAAAAATTACGCTAGTTATGCTAATCCTTATATTGTTGCAGCTGGTACTAATTATAGTATTACTGCAAAAAATGCTGATGGTTGTACTTCTACTGCTACTACAGGAACCATGATTGCTCAGCCTACTCCACCTAAAGCATTCACTGTAATAGGTGGTGGCAGTTATTGCCCTGGTATTGATGGATTAGCCATCGCTTTAAACAATTCTGAATCGGGCGTATACTATCAGCTACAAAAAGATGGTGTAAATACTGGCTCTCTAATTTCTGGTACAGGTACTGCTTTAAGTTTCCCTAAGCAAATTGCCGTAGGAACATACACCGTTACAGCTACTTTGGCAGCTTCAGGATGTTCTAGCAATATGAAAGGAAGTGCAATAATTGTAAATGGGGCACCTAAAGTACTTTCAGTAACTGTTACACCTAGTACAAGCACTCCTTGTTTGGGGGCTCCAGTTACAGTTTCTGCAAAACCAACCAATGCAGGTAAGGATGCTTCTTATGAATGGAAAATAAATGATAGTATTGTTCAGACGGGTACATTAACCACGTTTACTACTAAAACACTAAAAGATCAGGACACCATCTCTTGTTTAATTACTAGTCATATAGGTTGCTTGGTTTCCGATTCTGGCTATAGCTCCAAGATTACATTTACAGTTACTACTCTGCCAATTGTTGATTCAATTAAGTCTACAACAAATGATACGGTTTGCCAAAATGCAAACATCACGTTAACCAACAAAACACTTAATGGTGTCTGGACATCCGACAAATCTTTTATTGCCACTGTAGATAATGCAACGGGTGTTGTTTCAGGGGTTGTTGGTGGTATTGATTCTATCAAATACACGGTTAGTAATAAATGTGGAAGTGTTGCTACAAAGTTTGGTGTACATGTAATTAATCTATCTAAGTTAGCCCCAATAGAGGGTGATAGAATTATCTGTAAGGGTACTGAAATTAGATTATACAATAACTTGAGTGGAGGTGTTTGGAGTGTAGATAACAGATCTATCGATACTGTAGCTTCAAATGGTAAGGTAGCTGGTTTACAGTTAGGAAAAGACTCTGTGAGCTATACTTATGCTGGCTATTGCAATACGGTAACTACCAAACACGGAATTAAAGTAATTGGTAAACCACTTGATCCTAAAGATAAAGATATTACTATCTACCCTCCAAAGTGTTTATCTCCATTTAGTGGTAGTTTAGACCTTAATATTACGGGTACTGAATCTCCGTATACTTACACTTTCAATGGTAGTACATTCCCTGTTACTACCTCTGCAAGTGGTATAGGAGAAGGTATATATTATTTATATATTTACAATTATGCTGGTTGTTTAATAGATAGTTTCCCGCATGTTCAATTTAGTTCAGAAGGCTGTGATAGTCTTTACATACCAACAGGGTTCAGACCTGGTTCAAATGTTGTCAGCGGAAAAAACAATCTTCTAAAACCTTTTGGTGGCTCTATTACTACAGTTTCTTCATTAACATTCAGAGTTTTTAATCGTTTCGGCAATCTACTCTTTGTAAGCAATGATTTGTATAGTGGATGGGATGGAAGCTTTAAAGGAATAGCTCAAGAACCGGGAACTTATGTTTGGTACTTGGATTATACTCTTACAAAAGGCAATAAAAAAATAAGTTTAAAAGGAACGAGCGTATTGATTCGCTAAGTTTGCGCTCTTTAACTATAAGTTTTGGGTTTCGTGTGTAGGTTATGTTAGTTTAACATTAATTATTAAAAAATGAAGAAAACAATTTTATCAGTTGCTGCCCTATTAATGGTGGCGAGTTCTTTCGCTCAAACAACAATTCCTGTTAAGCGAGAGCCGTCAATCGGCATTGGATTTTTCCTTAAAGATTTCACTACTGCTCAAAATAGTAATAAATATTCTTTTGGCAAGGTGATTTCTGATGGTAAATATGCTAAATCCTCAGATATGAATCTAGGTCTTGAAGCATCTTTCTACAAGGGAATTTCTAAGCATGTTGATTTTAAGGCAATCCTAGGTGGATGCTTTACGAAGTATGGGGTAGATTCTTCTTCTTTAGCATCAACAGATCAGTTTTTGCTAGATTTAAATGCGCGCTTAAACTTTAAGTTGTTGTCTGATAAGTACCTGATAGATCCATATATAACCACCGGATTAGGTGTCTCATATTTCAATGGTAACAACTTCTTGGCAAATGAAGATTTAGGTGCAGGATTCGAAATAAATGTTGGCAAAGGCTCTTTTTTCTACCTAGAAGCTGCTTATAGATTTCGATTATTTGGCGATGCGAAGGATAATTTAAACTATTCTTTAGTATATGTGGCTTCTTTACCTATAAAAGTTACACCTCCAAAACTAGCACCTGTTCCACCGCCGCCACCTTTTGTAGAAAAAGATACTGATGGTGATGGTATTGTTGATAGTAAGGATAAATGCCCTACTGTAGCTGGTTTAGCTAAGTACAATGGCTGCCCAATACCTGATACCGATGGTGACGGAATAAATGATGAGGAAGATAAATGTCCTAAAGTTATGGGTCTTGCACGTTACAATGGCTGTCCTGTTCCTGATACGGATAAAGATGGTATAAACGACGAATTAGATAGTTGTCCTACCGTTGCTGGCCTAGCTAAATATCATGGTTGCCCAATACCAGATACAGATGGTGATGGTATTAATGATGAGGAAGATAAATGCCCTACAGTTCCTGGAACTAAAGAAAATGCGGGTTGCCCAGAAATTCAAAAGAAAATGAATGAACTGGCTAAAAATGTATATTTCAATCTAGGTACTGCCAATATTTCTAAAAAAGCAATTAAACCTTTGGATGAAGTAATAGCAGTTTTAAAAGCAAATCCAACTGCCAAATTAAGTATTGAAGGGCATACTGACAATACTGGTAAAGCTGAATTGAATAAGAAATTATCTCAACAACGAGCTAATGTAATTGCGGCTTACTTTACTAAAAAAGGTATTGCCGCAACACGTTTAACTGCCATTGGTTATGGTGATGAAAAGCCTGTAGCAGATAATAAATCTGAGGAAGGAAAGGCTAAAAATAGGAGAGTAGAGCTAAAAGCAAATTTCTAAATAGGTTCTTTTTTTCAAATTGTACAAACAGCCCTTCGATTTATTTCGTAGGGCTGTTTGCTATAAACTTGATACAATAGCCCCAATATTGTGGGGACTAAGCAAAAAGTTTAGCAAGCCTAAAGAGAAAGAATTTATTATCCGTTACACCTCTTAGATTAGCTCTGAATAGTTTTAACTTGAAATTGAAAGATTCAGCATTTGCGTTTGTGCTCCTGTTTGTAAAAAAATTAAGGATGTTGTCAATATTGCATTTTACCGTATTTGCCACTGTGTAAAATTCCTTGATTTGTTTTTCCATAACATCATTATACCATGCTGTAAATCTTACCTTGGCAGACTCAATGTTTTTATCTTCATAAATGTTCCTGAATGCCAAAGTATGTGAATAATCTGCCTTTAATTCCGGGTATCTTTTAAAAAGAATAGTAGCCCTCTGTGTCTGGTTTTGAGTCCACTCATTTTCCTTCTTCACCAATACATACCTGCACCTGGCAAGTAACTGTTTTGGGGTATCCCCGTTTTCTAATTCTTCCGCCACA
>CANCVE010000006.1 GCA_947381435.1 Chitinophagaceae bacterium | reverse complement strand
AGAATATTAGGCGAATTGATACCAGAAGATAATAATATTTATGAAACATCATATTATTCCATCGAAAATTATGTATCAAATATCAATACCTTAAGAAGACTCATAAATGAAATCCTTCACTATCATGATGATATTGAGATAAAAAAAATTATTGATAAATATGAAAAAGAGTTGTCAACTTTTTTAAAGGCTATCAAACCTATAATTGCTTGGATTTTGATTATTCGCAATAATAGATTAAAAGCAAATTTGAATATGATTGATTTAGCAAAACTTTTTTCAATTAAGGATGATTTAAGTTTTAATATACATGATGAAGATAAACTTGCATACTTGGAAAAAGTAACTCATATTAAAACGCCCAAAGTATATTTGTCTGTATTTAAGAGCTGGTATTTGGTAATTAATAATCAGCCTAGTTATAAACATTACTTACGAGGTAAATATGAACTATGGTTTATGATTACATTTTTTAATAAACTAAATAATTTCTTGCTAACTAATTTTTCCCACAATTCTAAAGTAACAACTAATATCAACTGTAGCAATGCAATAGAAATTATTGGACCTAGAATCATGATTCCAACAAGGCTAAATGATTTTTTAAATAGATTGTATCCTGAACAGAAGTAGGCATTGGCTGCTACTGCGCCAGATAGACCTTTAATCTTGCACGCCTGATAGTTCCCAGCTAGTCCACGTCAATCGCTAAAATCTACAAGGGCTGCCGCACGCGTTTCACGTGTGGGTTCGCTAAGATAGCTGTCGGTATTTCGGTGTAATATTGTTGTAATTACTATTTAATTGTAGCAAATCCACACGTGAAACACGTGCGGTAGCAGCGAAGATTTTAGCGAATCTTACTCGGACTAACGGTGAATAACACTTTCAATAGCAAAAATATGTACAACATTACTTTCATTGGAACCCAACATCGGGAATTAGGAAAATGCAATTCCGAGGAGTTATATAAAATAATCGAATTGATAAATCCAGATGTGATTTTTGAGGAACTACCGATCGAATCATTTAACATCATCTATAATGCCAACTCGCTTAATTCAAAACCTGATGTAGTCACTGAAATAAAATGTGTCAAAAAGTATTTACAAAACCATAAAATCAAACACGTTCCAGTTGATGTAGATATAAGATACATATCCGATAATGAACAAAATTGGATGTATGACACATTTGAAAAATACGATGATTATAACAAAATAGATAATGAACAATCATTGTTGACTGCACATCATGGTTTTAACTTCCTGAATAGTGACAAAAATTTGTATTTATCTAAACAAAAGAATATCGTAATAAAAAATATTTTAGGAATTGATATTAACAAAAATGAACTATTTCGTATTCATCACTTATTTAATGAGCAGAATGACATTCGTGAAAAAGCTATGCTACATAACATTTACAATTACAGTAAAGAAAATCAATATACCAAAGCTGTTTTTTTACTTGGTTCTGGTCATAGAAAGTCGATAATATCAAAAATTGCTGAGTACGACAAACTATCAACCTTTAAATTAAATTGGACCATATATGGCGAAACAAACAGGACAATTAGCCAATGATTGTCCTCTCGCGCATTCTTCCCTTGCATGACGTGTAATAGTCAGACCCGTTTCAAACTGGAATTCGCTTACATACTCTCCATAATCTCCCCGTCATTGCGAGGTACGAAGAAACCTTTTTTAGGATTATTACGCTTGAGCGTATTGAAAAGGGTTGCTTCGTACCTCGCAAAGACGGGGAGACCCTAGCGATTTTAAAGGATATAATTAGCAGCTTTCTGCATTGATTACAAGTACATGACCTGTTTTCAGTTAGATGTCTCCTCCCGAAACTTCGGGATCGACATGACGTTCACAGGGTTTGAGAAGGTTAAAACTAACATCACTAAAACCATTACCAGTAAATTCCTTTACTTGCCCACTATCGTCTCACGGAAATGGATGCCCCAAATTAGTAGTTCCTCTAGCAATTTATTGAGCGATAGGCCAAGTTCGGTTAATGAATATTCTACCGTTACAGGCATACTGTCGTAAAGGGTACGTACAATAATCTTGTTTTCTTCTAATGCCTTTAACTCTTGCGATAACATTTTGGGGGAGATGTCAGCAATGTCTTTATTGATTTCTCCAAATCGCTTTTTCCCATAAGTCAGTGAGATGATTATTGGTATTCTCCACTTTCCCTGAATCACATCTAATGCATCTCTCGAAGCTTTTAATCTGTGCGGACAAGCCACTTCTGTTATTTCTCTTGCCATTTTTTATTATTTTACTTACCTGTAGGTAACTACTTACAAAAAGGTAACAACTATACTTTAGAAAGTAAAGCTAAATACTTTTGCTTCATCATCAACAAAAAAAATGAAAATGAAAGTATTTAAAACAACACTACTTATTGTAGTAGCAACAATGATTACGGCAGTTAGCTTTGGACAATTAACAAAGGTGCCTACACAGTTTACACCACAAAACTCTGCCATCCTCTTGGTAGATCATCAAACAATGACGATGAATTGGATTTACAGCCAAGACAAAAAAAATGTAGAAAACAACTTAAGGATGTTGGCTCGTATTGGTGCAGAACAAAAAGTGCCCATGTTGATAACCACTACAATGGAAGAGCAAGTGGGACCAACTTGGGAAGGCATCCAGAAATTTGCACCAACCCAATATGGAAATCGCATTAAACGTGGGGGTACTATCAACTGTTTTATCGACCCTAAATTTAATGCAGCAGTGAAGGCATTGGATAAAAAGAAGCTTATTATTTGTGGGTTAACAACAGATATATGTTTGTTACACACCGTACAAGGTGCACTGCGCAATGGTTATGAGGTAATGGTTGTGGCTGATGCCTGTGGAAGTATGAACAAACTAGCTGATGATTTAAGTTTTGATTACCTGCGTCAATTGGGCGTTTATGTTGTTTCTGCTAATGCTGTTTTATCAGAGTTATATACTGACTTTGGCTCTCCAGAAGGGCAAAAAGCAATGAAAATAAATTTAGAAGAAGTAGTTTCTAAATTGGGAAAGTAAAATACAGTAATCTAATAATTGCAAAACTGCCTTGTAGAATAAGCAATGCAGTTTTGCTTACACTAAGTGAAAAAATAATGAAGTATAAATTATTATTCATCATGCTGCTTTGCTCCAGTTTGTTGAATGCACAGCAAATAAATAAGGAAGCACCAAGTCCGGTAGAATTAAATGTTGGCAACAATCGTTTCGGGTTGCAATTTTTAATGAACAGGCATTTTGCACCGGAAAGTAAGTTTTCCTTTCTATCCGTTACAAGTTTTGAAAGTAGTTTCAACAATGACCTTAACAACCTTGATTTCATAAATAATTCTCAAATTGGCTATGAAATCTATAAAGGTTTTGGCATTGCGACAGGTCTGTCGGTAAATAGGGTTTCGGGCTTAACACCTGTTGTGGGACTAGAATATGTTCTGGCAAACAAAGAAATTTTGTTGGTACTAACGCCTACCTATCATCTATCTAAAAATAAGAATTTAGAGGGATTGGCTTTGCTAGAATACAAACCAAAGCTAACCGAGAAAGTAAATTTGTATAGCCGCTTTCAAACTTTATATAACCAAAATTTGGAAACCAGTAAACACGAAAGAAGTTACCAACAATTTCGTTTGGGGGTAGGCATGGGCAACTGTCAATTTGGGTTAGCAGCCAATGTAGATTATTATGGTCCTGCTAGAGTTTACAAAGATAACTATGGTATTTTTTTACGTTTTAATTTTAAATAATGATACAGATTCAAAAAAAAGTTGACCAGTTTAATACAACCATTTTTAATGGCAGATTTGTAGTGAACAAACCTGTTGCTAGCGGAACGAGTAAAGCAGTAGCACCGTATTCAAATTTGTTTTATTGGAGTCATGCAGTAGCACTCGATGAATGCGAATTTGGTCTGCATCCACACCAAGGGTTTGAGATAATGACTTTTATTTTGGAAGGCAAAGTCTCTCACTATGATACGGCATCGAAAGTTTGGACGCCACTAGAAACGGGCGATTTTCAGGTAATACAATCTAATAAAGGCATTCAACACCAAGAACGAATTGCAAAAGGAACAAGGAGTTTTCAGATTTGGTTTGATCCGAATTTTTACGAATCCATTAAACTAAATCCAAATTACACAGACTATCAAAGCAAGGATTTTACCACTGTAACTGAAAATGGAATAAAAACGACGAGTTATGTGGGCGAAGGGAGTACAGCTTTTGCCTTAACACCTCATTTAACTATCAAAAAACTAATATTTGATAAACAAACAAAAGTTAGTTTACCTTTAGATGAGCATAGCAGTTATACCTTTTATGTGTTGAATGGAAGTGGTTTGGCAGATAGTCAAATAATTGAAAAAGATGATGCCATCAGGATATTTGATACTGCACATCTTGACCTAGACTTTGAAGGTGAATTGTTTTATATTCAAACACCAAAAGTGCCTGATTATAGGGTTGTTTGGGAAGAAAGAAACTGATGGTTTAGTGGAGCAAACGCATAAAAAATAAAATGGTTACAATAATTAATTCCCGCTCTTCCACCAGTACTTACATAAGCCACCTTAGGGAAATCCGGTTTTAGCGCAGCTAAAATTGAGAAAAATCCGAAGGGATATTTTTCTCAAATGGTTAACCGTAGTGGTGTTGTAGACATATTGCCCCTTCAGGGGTTGGGGTAGCCTGCCGGCTTTGAGGCAAAAGATAAAATAGCTTGTTGTAATTTATAGGTCATAATGAAAAAAATAAGTTTACTCCCGATACTACTAATCATCTGTTATACTGGATTTACTCAACGCTTGTCCACTAAAGAGTTTGAGCATCCTACAAATGAATTCAGACCTTGGATATTTTGGGACTGGATGAATGACATGATATCCAAAAAAGGAATTACATCCGATTTAGAGCAGTTTAAACAATTCGGCATAGCGGGCACTTTAATAATGCTAGTAGGGGGAAATGATGGCGGCATGAAAATGGGACAGGATAAACCTATCCCAAACTCAATTAAATGTATGTCACCTGAGTTTTTTAGTGCATGGGAGTTTGCAGCCGAAGAGTCTAATAGACTTGGACTAACTATTTCCTCTCAGCCAGGACCGGGGTGGAGCCATAGTGGAGGCCCTTGGATAAAACCTGAGCAAGCAGTACAGCATATTGCTTTTTCGGAAACCAAAATTGAAGGTCATAAGCAAACTGCGTCAATATTACTAGACAATAAAACAAATGGCAAAGGCATTGGCTTCCACTCAGAACTAGCTACTAAAGATACCCTACAATGGGTTCAGGTTGATTTAGGGGAAAGTAAAAGTATCGACTCAGTTATTTTGCATCCATTAACCAATAATGGCATAGATGGTTTTGGGTTTCCAAAGAAATTCAAATTAGAAATAGCCGATAATGAAGCGTTTATTTCCCCACAAATTTTGTTCGAACAGACCTCATCAATCTTTCCAAATCCTAAAAATCATTCAGTTCATATCGATGGTAGAAGGTACAAGGGTAGATATGTTAGGTTTACTTCTATTGAAAATTTCTCGATTAGTAAAGAGAATAAGTACCAATACTTTCTGGCACTGGGAGAAATGGAAGTATTTAAGGGCAACGATAATGTTGCAAGCAATGCAGTGGTAACTGCATCTTCATCTATTGAACAATTTAATTTTACAAAAGAGGCATTAACTGATGGGTATAATTTAGTTGGCAGTGGGGGTAATAAAGAAGAGACCACTTTAATAAGACCAGGATTTAAAAACTTTACTGCAGACATAGCAGTAGTTGCATATCCTGATAAACCCATTGTAAAAATCAATGAAATAATCGATTTAACGGCACAAAATAATAATGGAAAAATAGAATGGATTGTTCCAGATGGCAAATGGATTGTGAGAAGGTATGCCATGCAAAATGCGTTGGCGTATAATAGACCTGCACCAGAAGGAGGAAAAGGATTTGAGTGTGACAAACTTGATAAAGCAGCCGTGGATTCCATTTTTGAGGGGATGGTAGGGAAGTTTATTAAAAACTCCCCCAAACTAGTGGGTACTACCATTAAAGGAATAGAAGCAGATAGTTGGGAAGTGGGCAATCCGGAATGGTCGCCCAAGTTTGCAGCCGAATTTATAAAAAGACGCGGCTACAATCCTACCCCTTGGCTTATTACCTATAAAACAAATCAAATTGTAGAGGATAAAAATTTAACCGACAGGTTCAACAGCGACGTTTACCTTACACAAACAGATTTATTTGCCGATAATTTCTTTTCGCACATGAAAGAAAAGTGCGAACAAAAAGGAATGCTATTTATGACTGAGCCTTATTATGGTCCTTTTGACCCAGTGAGATGTGGAGGCAGAACACATATACCGATGGGTGAGTTTTGGGCAAGTGGAGACTGTATGAACTCTACTAGATGGGCTGCAAGTGCTGGGCATACTTATGGCAGAAAAGTGATAGGCGCCGAGGCCTTTACTGGACGGTGGTGCGATGGCAATTGGCGAATGGATCCTTATGGATTGAAAAGGGTGGGGGATCTCGCATTTTGCAACGGCATTAATAGGTTTGTATTGCATGGTGCTGCTTTGCAACCTTGGGGTATTGATGTAAAACCCGGTATGCCAATGCACTTCTGGGGAACTATGTTTCTGCCGGGGCAAACTTGGTGGCAACAAGGTAAACCATTTACAGATTACATTTCAAGATGCCAATACCTATTGAGGCAAGGTATTAATGTAGCTGACATAGCCGTTTTAATGCCAACCGTAAACTGGAAAGAATCTACACCAGAAGGAATGCATCAATACTATAACTATGACCACATTACCGAAGAGCTGTTGGTGCAGGAAATGAATTGGGAAGATGGTTGTTTCACGCTCCCTTCTGGTGCTAAATACAAGGTACTCTTGTTGCCTAAAACAAATGGAAGTATTACGGTAGAAACTGCAAAGAAGTTGTTGTTGCTAGCAAAAAAAGGAGGAACAATTATTTGTCAGGACAAACCCTATACTTCAACTGGGTTATCCAATTATCCGCAATCTGAAGTTGTTGTAAAAAACATAGTATCGCAGTTATGGGGTAATGCTGATGGCGTAAATGTTTTAAAAAATCAAGTAGGTAATGGACAGCTAATTTGGATGGAAGCATATTCGTCGGTTAATGATCCAGAAACAGAATGGCTTTTGAAGGACAGGCCTGTAGGTAAAGCTTTTTATAATAAACCCGCACAAACAAATCATTGGAGCAAAGGCTTCATGCTCAAGTTGCAGTCATTACAATTAAAGCCAGATGTAAATGTTTTACAAGCAAAAGGGACAGCCATGGTATGGGGTGGCTTTGAAGAAACCGTGTGTGGCATCAGAGAGAATAATGATGCTATTAATTGGGTACATAGAATAGCGGGTGATAGTGATATTTATTTTGTGGCAAGCGCCGTTGCATCTCAAATGAATGCTGAAATTTCTTTTCGTGTTACTGGTAAGGAACCACAGCTTTGGTTGCCAGAAAGCGGACTTGTCATGAAGCCAAACAATTGGAAAGTAGTAAATGGGTGTACCAATATCACACTCCCTCTCTCGCCTTACGAATCTATGTTTATCGTATTTACTTCAAAACAGGCGTCAATAAAATATTTACCAGTCTTAAAAAACAAGTCCATTGCCAAAACAATCCCATTGGAACAAAAGTGGTTAGTCCGTTTTGCAAAAGGTTGGGGAGCGCCGGATAGTACCTATTTAGGTGTAGGTTCTTGGACAACTAATGAAAATGCAGGCATCAAATACTATTCTGGTACAGCCAATTATTCAACGAGTATTTACATTGATAAAAATATTGATAGAAATAAGGAAGTATGGTTAAACCTTGGTAAAGTAAGAAATATTGCAGAGATTCTGGTTAATGGAACTTCCGTAGGTATCTATTGGAAACCTCCCTTTGCAGCAAACATAACCTCCTTAATTAAAAAAGGAAACAACCTAATAGAAGTTAAGATTACCAATACATGGAACAACCGATTGATAGGAGATGAGCAATATGCTAAAGAAGGCAACTGGGATAAAAAAATGGTTTATAAGGAAAAACAGTTGCAGGGATACCGATTAAAAGAAATTCCAGATTGGATATGGACGGGTGCAGCAAGACCAGTAAAAGAGCGGTTCACTTTTACCACTTGGAACTTTTTTGAGAAAGACTCTCCACTCGAAGTTGCAGGTCTTTTAGGTCCGGTGCGGTTAGAAATAAAGGAGTAACTACATTAGACCTCTTCGACAATTGGTTTTCGTGAATAAAAATAGAATAAATATTTCTTTTCTCTGTTCTTTCTGTGTCATCTGTGGCAAATGGAATACCCATAAATCAAATAAAAAATGCCACAGAGGCACTGAGAAAACAGAAAAGAGAATATGAAATGAATTGTCGAAGATGTCTATTAGTTAATTAGAATGGATTTCATTAATCAAATGTTTTGTTGTAGCGAAATCCAGTTACAAACTGGTTCAAATGCTAGAAACAAGTAACCAGCCATCGCTGAAAGCTGTTTTTTGGTAGAAACGCATTACAATCCACCTTAAAATCGAAAATTAATTTCATACAGCCCCGTCTTCCGTTGTTTTCGGCACTATTGCTTCTGGCTCCACTACTGTTACTGCCACAAGTGCGGCAGCGGCCTTGGCTTCCTTTTTTAGTTTTGCCTTGGTAGCTTTTGCGGCTTTTTCATCTGCAACAATCTTTGCTACGGTAGCTATTACGGCGGCTTCCTGTTCGGCGGTCATTATTCCGGGGGTCAGTGCTACGGTGAAAGTATTTTTCTTGCCACTCAAAATGGTCATTTTCACAATCTTAGTAACAAACCCCTGTTTAGCAAAAGTCCCCGTTGCCATACCTGCCCCTACAGTAGTATAAACCATTACACCTCCCACATTTGTCACAGGTAGTTGCTTAGATCTTGTAAGTGTTCCTTGCACACCAGCAAGTACACCTGTTGTGCTTGCATCAATAACTATAATGTAAACTGTAGTGTGCAATATGGTTACGGCTGGCATCTTGCAAGCCGCCCTCAAGCCATTATAAAATGTTGGGTTTGTAAGCTTGTATTTTTTTAGCAACATCTTCAAAACCACTATGTCAGCACATGTCTGCTTCAGGTCTGTTTTTAGCTGGGCAGTAAGTAGGGGCATGTTAGTGTTCACCAAAGTGGTAGAGCCCTTCAAGGTGCGGAAAGAATTTATCTTAGTTAAAAAAGTAGCCAGTTGTGCCTCGGTCAGATAATCGGAAGTTATCAATAGTATATTAGTAAGCATTGTATTATATACACTCATCAAACGGGTGACACATACCGCATCCGATGCCCTTAAATAATAGGTCACCGAATCTTTCAACGCATTCGATACCACATTGTTACCATCCTTATCCATCTTCACCTTACTGCTTGCACATAACTGTGCGGCCATTTGGCTAACCTCATCCTTTTCTATTTCCTTATCCAAGCTATAACCAGTATTGTCTGTCGCTGCTGCATCTGCCGAAACATCCGCTGCGGCCGTATCTGTTTCCATTTTAGAGGCTGCGGCAATAAACGGAATATCATCAACAGTGGCAGCAGTGTTTGCAGCCAGATAAACGCATGTACCAGTATTCCTTGTCATTTGTGCCTGTTGATAATTTGTCATTGTAAATCCTTTAGATATGAGTTATTAGATAGTAGATAGTAGTCGAAAGCCATAAGTGAAAAGTTACTGTTAACTGGTTACTGTTAACTGATTTGTTCTGCTAAAAACGCTGGGAAACTTAGCTAGTAGAAATTGCGTGCGGGTTCTTTTGGAAGCATAGTTATAGGTGGTACATTCCTTATAGAAAGGCGAACGATTTAAACAGCCGAACCCACGACCATCTAAAACTTCAGAACACCAAAGGTATGGTAGTTAGAACCTAATGAAACAACTTTATTTTGGTTTACTAAATAAAGATTTTTTTGAGTGGAGGATTTGGTGAGTTTTAAACCAAGTGATGTTACAGAACAAGTGCTTTTATTTAAGCGTATTCCAGTTACAAACTGGTTCGACTTGTACACAAGTCATCTTACAGAAGTCTTGTGCTAGAAGGTTGGTAAATTAATAAGCTATTACTAATTCAAATATTTCTAATAAATACAAATAGTCTTTTCTATTTATTGAAAAGTTTGCAATTGACTCTAAGGTTATGAATTCATTTGAATCAGGAAGTTTAACTATTCTGTTTTTTTCTTCTAAAATCTCATCTGGATTATACTTATTACTATGTTCAAGTAAAAGTATCATCAATGCTTTTATTCCTTGTGTTTCTTGCCAGCCATTTGGTTCTTTAGTTAAGGCATATTTACTAATCAGAAGATTTTTACAAAGCAGATAGCGAAAATAAAAAATGCTAATTCTTCTTGGGGTAGCTTCTGACCAGTCTTTAATTATATCTCCAAGAAATGTGACTTCAATAGGATTTAATTTTTCCCACTTGTTTTGAGTATTAATTTCCAAATCTAAACTACTAACTAAGTTTCCGTTAGTATCTTCAAGGGAAATATCTCCATCTTTTATTACAAAGTCACCATTTCTTATCGCAATATCAAAAGATGAACCGTAGTTAGCTAAACTACTTTTTTCTCTATTTTCTTTCTCTACTTCTGCCTGGTTTTCAATTTCATTTTTGAGTTCTTTATCAATTTGTTTTCCACTATGGTCTTTTATTAATTCATCCAGAAACTCTTGTCTTTGTATATTATTCAAACCTCCTAATTTGATTGCAGAAATAAAAAGCTTATCAAGATATTCTGATATTAGTTCATTTTTTAATGATTTATCATATATACTGTTTTCATCATTATTTTCAATGTTACTATATTTTTCGTTATTTGCAAATAGTGAATTATATTTAGTTTCAATAGCATTTTTTAAAATTCTTTCATCAATTGCAGTGATTATAATTAATCGTTTACTTATTTCTTCATCATCAAGCATTACCCTTAAAGCATCAATATTTTGAATTATTCTTTCCTCTGTACAACGATCAATATCCTCTACAACAAGTAATACTTTTTGCTTCTTCTCACCGTTTTCTGGCATCCATACTTTGAGAAGTTTAATTAATTCATCCTGAATGTCAGCTTGAATACCCATTTTTTCTTTAAAGGAATGCATAGCAGTAAACTTCTTTATTAAGTCCACTGCCTTAGTTGAATTGTCTTTGCTCAGCTTTTTTAGAAAAGCCATAAACCCTAATGAAGTTACGGAACCTGTTACAAGAGTATACCCAAGACCTAATTTCTTGTAAGATATAATCCAAGTAGCTATTGTTGGGATTATAGCAAATAAAAATTTGAAAATTGGAGACACTCCCTTTCTTTTTATGTTTAGCCAGATTACCCTTCGATAATAACAAACTAATTTCCATAAACATTTAAATGTAAATTCTAATTCAGGCTTATTTACATATTTTTTAGCTAATATTTCATATAAATAAGCCCATGATGCAGGTGTTTGTTGATACTTCCAAGCATGATAATCCACTCGAATATAAAAGCCCTTATCTAATACCTTCCATAATTCTTCCATTAAAAATGATTTCCCTCTGCCCCATTTTCCAAAAATTCCAATCATTTGGCCTTTTTCTTCAGGTAAGGCATTAATAATTTCTGCCAAATCATTGGCTAAATCTTTTACCCCCATCACAGGAACAAAATCCTTACTATGCTTTCTTAATATTTGTGTTTTGGAATAAGAAATAGCTGAATCTATTTTTGGTTCATCTAAGTTTATATTGAAACCAAATGCATTAAAATCCACACCATTCTTACTTAAAAAGTCATTCATAAACGATTGAAGCCCAGAATACCTTCTATATTGTTCATAAATTATAGTGCTATTTATATTAAGGGATGAGTTTAGGCTTTTATCTCGACCAGTTCCATTACTCAGGTTTCCGAATTGCGATATTAATTTAAATAACTGAAAAAGCTCTAGATCGCTATAAGGTAAAATGAATTGAATTTGCTTTGAAATTATTGCCTGTTGCAAATCACCTTTACTTAAAATATTTTTTATTTCATTAATTACCTTATCGACTTTCTCAAATATATCTGATTCAGGATGTATGTGCCATATCCCCCAAAGTGTTATGTCACGTCCTCCACTTACTAAAAGGTGATTTATTTTGTAAGCGTCAAATTCAGGTGGAAAGTCATTCCATACTTCTTGAAGAGAAAGTGGGGTATCAATTTCTTTAGCAGCAAGAAAATTTTTGTAAATGATTTCTAAGTATTTTTTTTCATTATCTGTCAATGGAATTCTAGGAAAATTATAAGAATATTTCTTTTCACCAATATTAGTAGAGCTTTTTGAAAGTTGACGAAAAGTTTTAGCATCAATACTAAATAGGCGCTTTGGAGAATTTTCAGTAATCTCTGATTTTGTAGAATCAGATAAATAGTTACTAAATGAATTAAAACTTATAGGTGGATTTTTTATTTCTAATATCTCTAGTTTAATAGATTCTCCAAAAGCGTCATGGTTTTTTGCCTCATCGACTATTTCCAAAATCCATATAATTGCCTGATACTTTCCTGTTCCATAACCTATTACCTTATCTCCTTTTTTTATTTTAAAAAACAAATCATATTCGGGTCTTTTATGAAATTTAGTATTTAATGTACCAAACCAGATTTCTTCACCCTCCTCAAAATTATCAAAGTCAAAAGAATCAGGATTTAATTTTAATAACCAATATTGGATATTTTCCTTTTTTACTGCGGAAGATATCTTCAAATAGTCTTCTAAATATTCTTCTTGCTCTTCACGAATAATTTCTAAGAACTCTTTTCCCTCATCATTATTAGGCAAGGAGATTGAAAATACAATTTCGGTTGGATTATTTTCTAAAAACAGATTAATCGTATCAACTGTTATAAATAGACTTTCTTTAAATGATAGCCCACCATCACCAGTACCCATTAAAGGCAACCAAACAACTTTGTTTTCAAGTCTATCTTTAGAGTTTATCAAGGCTTTAAAAAGATTTTGCTTCAAATTGTTTTTTGAATCATCTTTTCCACTAATTGTTACAACAAAAAGAATCGATTTTCTATTATTAGAGGATAAGTAGCTGAATCCATATCCTAATTGTTCTTTTTTAGGTATGTCTTTAATTGAATAGCCATATTCTTTCAAAACAAACAAGTTCAACCTTCCTGCATTTCCATCTTCATCAATTGATACAATTGCTAAATCGGCTTTAGTGGGTAACTCCCCAATCAATATCTTATTTGACGAGTTTAATTGTTTATAAGAAATCATATTTTTTGTTCTATTTTTTGTAACTGGAATTCGCTTCAATAAAACTTCAGGAAAAGAAGGTTCTCTCGGATAGATTTTCAACGGCCACTTCTTTTACCAATGCTGTAAAGGTGGGGAATTATTGACAAAAAAATGACACTGTGTGGAAAATAAATGCAAACTCAACTAAATTCTCTCCAAAAAGAGAGGACTTGAGCCGCCTACTAGGTGTAAATGGTTGGTTATTTGAGAAGGGGGGGCATTGTGTGAAATCGCTTAGGTCTCCCCGTCATTGCGAGGCACGAAGCAACCTTTTTTAGGACTAGGACACTTAAATTTATTATAAAGGGTTGCTTCGTGCCTCGCAATGACGGGCAGATTATGGAGAGAATTAGATGACGTCTAGTGTAAATTGGATTTCTCTCTCGCGCAAATCTTCCGTAGCATCACTAGTGTGTACCAGTCAAACCAATTTATAACTAAAATTCGTTTCAATAAAACTTCAGGAAAAGAAGGTTCTCTCGGACAGATTTTCAACGGACACTTCTCTTACCAATGCTGTAAAGGTGGAGAATTATTGACAAAAAAATGACACTGTGTGAAAAATAAATATAAACTTAACTAAATTCTCTCCAAAAAGAGAAGACTTGAGCCGCCTGCTAGGTGTAAATGGTTGGTTATTTGAGAAGGGGGGCATTGTGTGAAATCGCTTAGGTCTGCCCGTCATTGCGAGGCACGAAGCAACCTTTTTTAGGACTAGGACACTTAAATTTATTATAAAGGGTTGCTTCGTGCCTCGCAATGACGGGCAGATTATGGGAGAATTAGATGCCGTCAAGCGTAAATTGGTTTTGTTTTTGTCTGTTTTAGGTTGTAGCAATGTGATTTATCTTCTAGCGCAAGTGTTGCGAAGCATCACTTGTGTGTAATAGTCGAACCAGTTTGTAACTGGAATTCGCTTCAATAAAACTTCAGGAAAAGAAGGTTCTCTCGGATAGATTTTCAACGGACACTTCTCTTACCAATGCTGTAAAGGTGGGGAATTATTGACAAAAAAATGACACTGTGTGAAAAATAAATGTAAACTCAACTAAATTCTCTCCAAAAGGAAAGGACTTTAGCCGCCTACAGGGTGTAAATGGTTTGTATGGAGTGGGCGTTTTAATGCAAGTACACATTTAAAATCAGAACGTCACCCAGAGGCATTTATTAGAGAATCTCAAGTTTGTTGAAGATGACAAAAAGCTCATTTGGAATATCACGAGATTGTCACCCTGAGCCTGTCGAAGGGCAAACATCTTAAATTGTCACTATTGATTTTCAAACATTTCCAAACTTGTCATTAGCAGCTTGTCGAAGCGCAAATGGGCTAAATTATCAATATTGAATTTCAAACTTTTGTAAAGATGTCATTAGTACCTAGTCGAAGGCGGGAAAATATGTTTAAACTGTTTGCGCTTCGACAAGCTACCAATGACATCTTTTAAAATCGCTCAGGTCTCCCCGTCATTGCGAGGAACGAAGCAACCTTTTAATAAGATTAAGCGTACTAATCCTAAAAAAGGTTGCTTCGTTCCTCGCAATGACGCGACGATTATGAAGTAGAACTAAGCGAATTGTCATTTACAACAAACTTGAGAATCACTAATTAATGCCTCAGCGTAACAATCATCTTTATTTTCTAAGAGATTTACCAAAGAGAACGATCCTCCGACCAAAGAGAACGATCCTCCGATACAAGAGAACGATCCTCCGATACAAGAGAACGATCCTCCGACGCAAGAGAACGATACTCCGACACAAGAGAACGGTTCTCCGATGCAAGAGAACGATACTCCGATACAAGAGAACGATCCTCCGACCAAAGAGAACGATCCTCCGACACAAGAGAAAGGTTCTCCGACACAAGAGAACGATTCTCTGGCAAAAGAGAACGATACTCCGACTAAATCGTAAGGAAAACACTACTATTGGCATCAATAAAACAGCGGAAAATACAAGTATAATCCACTAAATCATTCACATAAATAGTTCTCTTCAAAACAACTTCCTAGCGTGTAATAACCAATTTGATTGTTAGGGAACATACTTTGCAACATGAGGATTATCCTGCTACTTTTTTGTGTCGTTATTTTATATTTCTATTTGTCATTGCCCAGAAATAATTAAATAATCGATTGCACGAATGAAATTTAATCACCTTATTTCTTCAAATTCTATACTGTTCAGGTCTTTCTTCCTTTTGTTGTTAATGAACATTTGCGTGAAACTAAGCGCACAGCAAACCGGCGATTACCGCACCATAGGTACGGCTAGTTTTAGTACCACTACCAACTGGCAAACGTATAATACACCTACTGCAAATAGTACTTGGCAAACTGCAACCGTAGCTCCGGCAAATGCGGCTACCACTGTTACTACGCAGGCATCAAATACTAGTTTTGTAGTTAAAAGTACTATTGGTAATACAGTTACCACTATTGCCAATGCCTCTACTAATTCTTCCACAACAGTTAGTGTAAGTTCTACTAGTGGCGTGGTGGTGGGGCAGGTGGTTAGTGGTACCAATATACCAAGTAATGCCACGGTGGTTTCTTTTGTTGCCAATACCTCCATCACTCTTTCATCGGCTGCTGCTGGTACGGGATCGGGTATTACACTTACACTTTCCACCCCCAATACTGCTACAGGTAGTACCACTTCGGGTTCATCTACCATTACACTTACAGCCGCCAATGCAAACATCGTTGCCGGGCAGCCCATTACTGGTAGCGGTATTCCTGCCAATAGCTATATCGTTTCTTACAATGCTGCTACGCCAAGTATGGTTATTTCGGCAAATGCTACTGCCACTGCCACGGGTGTAGCCCTCACTTTTGGCGGTCAGGTAGCTAGTAACAACATTATAGAACTGCAAAGTGCTTCAGGCGTGGCAGTGGGTATGCCCATTAGTGCCACTGGTATTGCAGGTACAAACTATGTTACGGCTATAAACATTGGAGGCAATGCAAACTGTATCCAGATAAGTAGTGGGCCATCCTCTACCCGCCCTAGCAATTTCATTACCGTTGGTGGTTTGCAGCCTTCCAATAACAGGGTTTATTTAAGTGCCAGCAATGCTTCTGTAGCAGTAGGACAGTTAGTTATAGGTAGCAATATTCCTGGTGGAACGTATGTGTCGTCTATTTCTGGTCAGCAGCTAGTGATGTCTCAGGGTGCTACTACTGTTTCCTCTAGTACTACCCTTAGCTTTTATGCCGCAAGCAGCACCATCACTAACATGTACATCAACCATAGCACTACGGTAGATGCATCTAATACGGCGGTTATCACCAATCTCTTTATTAACAATTCAACTAGTACCAATGCAGGTACGGGTTTCACTTATACCAATGCTACGCTTACTATTGGTAATACTTCAACTAGCAGAGCGCTCTCTGTGGGTGCTTTAACCGTTGCAAGTAATGCCTCTTTAGTATTGGGTTCTACAGGCACTTCACATACTTTGGTATTGTCGGGTACGGGAACAGTTATCAATAATAGCGGTACTATTACTTTATCGGGAACGCCGAAGTGTAATACCTACTTTACTGGAAGTGGCACAGCGAACATTACTGGCAATGGAACTTTTACTTTTAATGATATAAATATTGTTAGTGGTACTACATTGGTTGCTCCATCGGGTACGATGGGCATTAATGGTAACCTACTAAACAATGGAACATTTACCCACAACAGTGGTACAATTAGTTTTGGTGGTACAACAACTTTCAGCGGAAACGCCACTACGTTTAATAATATAGCCTTAACTAGTGGGGCAACTTTTACCACAGCAGTTACAGGTAATAATATCAATGGAAATATTGTAAATAATGGAACATCTTTCGCCAATACATCCTCTACTTTAAACTTTATAGGAACCAATGTTTTGAGTGGAACGGGCGCTTATAATTTTAATGCCATTACTATTTCGGGGGCATTCACCGCACCCACTACCATGTCTGTTGGCGATGCTTTCACCTTTACTGGTACTGCCTTTACCCATAATAGCGGTACGATTAATTTTAATGCAGGTGCTAGCAGAAATATCACCGGTACGCTAACGGGTAGCAATGCCTTTTATAATGTGAACTTTAGTGGTACCGCCACACATACCCTAGTAAATTCGGTAGAAGTTGCCGGTACTTTAGCCATCTCCAATACAGAAATTTTGAAAGCACCCGGTGTGGGCTTTCAACTCATTGTAGGAAAAGATTTTACGATGGCTAATACCAGCAACTTTACCCATAATAGCGGTACGGTTGTGTTTAATGGTACTAATCAATCCATCTCTTCTACCTCTAGCAATGCACTTGCTTTTAATGCACTCAACGTAAGTAACACTGGGGTGGTTACACTTAGTACCACTGCCTCAACAGCTGGTACTACCACCATCGATGCAGGTGCTACCTTGGCTACCGGTGTAGCATTTACTACTAATGGAAGTGTAAATTGTAATGGAAATTTTCAGTTAAATACTGGTGGATTAGTTGCGGGTAGTGGTACGTGGGTATATAGTAACGGTTCATTAGTATTTAATACTTCTGGAGTTACCACTGTAAACAATGCAGATATTTATTGGCCAGCAACAAGTAGTCCTACCAATATAACCATACTTCAAGGTGGATTAGCGCTAAACACAGGTGCAAACAGAACAGTAAGCGGGGTGTTTCAAACAGCAGCTACGGTTTCTTTTCCTAGTGCTACCTTAACTCTTAATGGAGCGGCTCAATTGAATACCGGAGGCTCATTTGCAAATGTTCCTGTCTATGGATCATCTTCATTATTGAAATATAATACTGGAGGGGTATTTAACCGAGGAAATGAATGGAGTGCTACCACAGGAACGGTTGGTACCACAGCAGGATTGCCACAAAGTGTACAAGTAAGTAATAACACCACACTAAATTATCCTAATGGAAATGTATCGCCAGCAAGAACGCTAGCAGGATATTTAACTGTTGATGCAGGTTCATCTTTTTCTATGGATTATGGAACACCAACAACGAGTACGGGGGCTTTGACTGTAGGCGGAAATGTTACGGCGAATGGTAATTTATCCTTAGGAAATCTTTCTGGTGGAGATATTTATGTAGGTGGAAATTGGTCGCATGGGGCAGGAACATTCACTCCCAACAATAGAACGGTTTTCTTGAATGGAAGCATTGCGCAAACCATCTCAAACACCAATTCGAGTAGTGAGTCTTTTCCTAATCTTACCATCAGTAATACCAATGGAGGGGTTAGTTTAAACAGTTCGGTAACAGTAACCAACACCCTAACACTAAACAATGGAATAGTTACCACCAATGCCAACCAGATTGCAATAACTAATACTGCTACTTCGGCCTTTACTGGTTCATTTAGCTCTACCTGTTTTGTTAATGGAATACTTGCCTGGACATTACCTGCTAGTAGTGGTAACACTTATTTATTTCCAGTTGGTTCGGGTACAAGCTATTATCCATTAGCATTAAATAGTCCTACTACGAGTACAAGCGGAACTACTGTAGCTACCGTACAGACAACGCTTAGTAATAGCGGAGGTACAGCTGACAATACCACTGTCTCTGCCATTAGTGGAACTGAGTATTGGAGTATTGCTGCATCGGTTGGTAATATCACAGCAGGCAATATATCCCTTACCAGAACAGGCGTTGCTATAGCACCGTATAACTTGATGGCAAAAAGTAGTTCTCTTTCAGGAACTTATTCGTCCATTGCCGGAACGGCAAGTGGAAGTGCTATCACTACCTCAAACAGTATTGCAACAATCACCAATGGAAGCACCAGTTATTTTGTATTAGGAACTTATTCTACTACGCCAACTATCACTGGTATTACAGGTGGGGCTACTACTAACTCAGGATATGTCGGACAATTATTAACCATCAATGGAGCAAACTTTGTTTCGGGTACCACTTTTGCTTTTAATGGAGGCAGTGCCAATGCAACCACTTTTGTAAGTAGTACCCAAGTAAGAACAACTATACCTGCCAATGCCACTTCTGGAAATGTTACTGCTACTGTAAGCGGAACGGTTACTAATGGTTACGCCTTTAGTATTCTAGGATATATTTCTGCTCAAGCCGGCGACTGGAGTAGTCCTTCAACTTGGGTAGGAGGGGCGATACCACCTACGGGTTCAACCGTAACCATTGCCCATTCGGTTACTATCAGTACCGCCAATTATGCTACATCCAGCAGCAACCTTACCATATCTAGTGGAGGCACAATAACCTTCGGAAATACAGATACCTTATCTGTAAATTCATTAGTTAATAATGGTACAATAAGAATGACGAGTGGGGGCGTTTTAACCATGACGGGTGCTACACCAACTGTTACCAATAATGGTACGTTTACTTACGGAATAGGAACGGTAGCCATGAATGGAACAGTTTCTAACACGTTTTCCAATCAAAATTACTTTTATAATATATCTGTTGGGGGCGTTGCTGCTCTTTGCAATGACACCCTTTTTGGAAGCCTTACCACAACAGGTGCGGGAAGTTATTCTTGTAATCCTGTTGGTGCAGGATCATTACCTAGCTATAGCGCAGGGCAAACTGTAAATATTTATGCTGCTCCTAATGGTAGCGGTGTAGGTAGTGGTGCTACTTTTAACCTGCCAGTAAATTTGGCTCGTGCAAGAGTGGTGGCGCAGAATTATCCTAATAATCCAATAAATGTTTTACTAAAAGATGGTACTTACTATCAATTAACTCTTACTAGTGCAGATGCCCGTACGGCCAATGCCCCAGCCATTTATAAAGCCATCAATAAGGGGAAGGCAATCTTTCAACCACTGAAAGTTATTAATAGGGCAGACTTTCAGCCAATACCTGATAGCGTAAAACAAAGGATTATCGACCCTAGTGCAAAAGGTAAGGTGATGCAGTTGAACCTTGCATCGTACAATATCAATCCTCAGAGTACTACACCGTGGGCTACTGTGGTTAATAATACCCCTAAGTATCCAATATTTTACCAGAATACTACGCCATTGATGTTGTCCCGTTACCCCAATGATACCACCATGAGTATGAATGGGGTAATTTACAAAGGAACCAATAAGACAGATAGTGGAGGTATATTTTATTATAGTGATACCAGAACTAATCGTTGGGTAAATGCCATGAATGATGAAGGTGTTTGGCTGGCAGGTAACTGGCGGGTATCGTTTGTAATTCAGTTTATTAAGACAAAAACCATTGATACGGTAAATAAAATTATCTATCAAAAAGATGGCGTTCAATTAGGCATTGGTAACAAGTTTGCAGCTTATGCAGGAAACTATGAGGAGCCTTATTTTGTATCTAATCTTTATGAGGAAATTGATACCGTTGGAGAGTTTAGCATCAATTTCAATAATAAGATGTTGTATATGTGGGTGCCAGATACTGGAGTTATTCAGTACGCAGACTCACTCACCATGCCAGCAATATCTGCTACAGGTGCAAACTACACACAGTTCCAGAATATTAATTTTATAGGCGGTGCAGGCAATGCCATTAATGTAAGTAGTGCTCATCATGTTCGGATAGCTGGTTGCGATATTACCCAATGCACCGATGATGCGATAGTGCTGACTGATGTAACTTATTCGGCAGTGCAGAGTAATGATATACACCAAGTTGGAGCTGGTGGCGTGGCAATGTTTAATAACAGTTACAATACGGATATTAATACCTTGAAGCGTGGCTATGATACGGTAATCAATAACTACTTTTATGATTATGCCCAACAAACACCTTTGTACAATGCAGCCATTGATCCTGGAGGATGTATCGGGGTTTATGTGGCAAATAACAAGGTGAGAAAGTGTCCTCACATAGGTATTGCTTATGGTTTTGGTGGAGGCGATCTATCTACTTTTGAATACAATGAGGTAGATAGTGTGGTGTTGGTTTATTCTGATATGGGTGCTTTATATGGTACGGGCGTTTGGAAAGACAGGGGGCATAAGTTGAACCATAACTACTTACACGACATACTTGGTGCCAATGGTTTGTATATGGATAACAATACCTCAGGGGATACTTGTGTATATAATATCGTAGCCAATTCTATTTGGGGAATGGGTAACAATGGAGGAAACTATAATCGGTTCTACAACAATATATTCGTAAATCAGGAAAGACCTGCCGTAGGAAATTATACCGCTGATACCATTATAGATTTTGTCAGAAATTATCCTGTAATCAAAAACCTATGGTATAGTAACCCCGTTTGGCAATCTACTTTCCCAGAACTGATAGACTTGGTAGATTCTGTGAATGGGGTTAATAAATCCTATACTTCTCAGTATTGGAGTCAGATGAAAAACAATACCTTCTACACTTTCGGCCCTAATTTCTCTGGTCAGACATTTACTTATGTAAATGATGCTAGCTTGTTTAATGCTGATGGATCTACCAATAATACGTATGCACGAACAGGTGATCCTTTTACAAGATGGGGAATGGTGTTTCAGGACAATTATAAGGTTTACAATAAGCTAAAGAACCCAATTTATCCATTCTTAATGGATAGTTTAAGAAGTCCGGGACTATTAACTTATGCGGGTGCTACCGACTGGCATATCAATCGTATTGGTGTTTATGTTGACTCATTCAGAACGGATATTTCTTCAATAGGTGTTAAAGGAATTGCGCCGTTTATTAATTTATCTGTCAATAGTACCACTAATCATATCATTCCTGATACAAGCATTCTCACGGCACGAGTAGTATTGCCTAATGCAGCTAATTGCTTTTCAGGTATTCAGTTTTATGATAATGGAACTGCATTAAATGGATTTACTGTGAGTAAAACCACTGTATCTTATGATACCGTAACCTACTCAATTACATACACTGGTGCAGCATTGGGTAATCATTCCATTACTTGTAAATTGACCGATGCACCTTATTGGCAATATACTTCTACGCCGTTTACATTTACTACAGATAGTGCTATGACGTGGACGGGTAATACAAGCACGGATTGGAATACAGCTTCTAACTGGTCGAATAATCGTACACCATTAACCACTGATGTAGTTACTATTCCGGGTTCGGTTAGCAGAATGCCTGTTGTTAATAATGGAACTAAGACGGTAAAGAGATTCACGTTAAAAACAGGTAGCAGTATAACCTTGCAAAATACTAATGATACCCTTGCTGTTACTGGCGATATACAATCTGCTGGTACTTTCTCAGGTAATGGGGTTTTGCAAGCATTGAGTACCACGACCACTCCATTGTCGGCAGGGCAAAACTGGGGTGTAACGGTTTATTATGGTGCAAGTGGACAAACTGTTGTGTCTGGTAATTATACCAAACTCGACCTGTCAGGTGGCAATTCAACTTTATCTAGTACAGGCACTACTGCTGTTTCGGGAGATTTAGTACTAGGTTCAACCACTGTAACTGCCGGTACATCCACTGTACAATTTAACGGTAGTGGATCACAGGCTATTAGCGGTGCAGTTGGCTTTTATAATTTACAATTAAACAAATCAGGCGTTGTTAATCCGCTTACATTGGGTGCGGCCGTTACGGTATCTAATAATTTAACGCTCACTTCTGGACGGATAGTTAGCACCGCAACCAATTCACTAACTATAAGCAATGCAGCAACATCGGCTGTTACCACTGTAGGTGCTTCGGCTTATGTGGATGGGCCACTTAGCTGGAATGCGGCGGCAGGTAGCAATAGTTACGTTTTTGCTGTTGGTGATTACAATGCTTCTTCGCAATACTTGCCCGATACCATTACCACTGTAGCCAATGCAGGTGTTGTAACCGTAACTGCCTTTAAGGGAAATAGTGGCGGAACGTACAATTCTACACTTACTAGCATCAATACTGCTGATTACTGGAGTGTACAATCATCTGTGGCTAATACCATTGCCATGACTGTTACCCCGGCAAGTTTGTCCACAAACAATGTACTTGGCCAAAGTAGTACCGTAAATGGTGTGTATGCTTCGGTAGGAGGTATTGCTACACAAACAAGTATTGCAACTTCGGGGATAGTGTTAGCCGCTAATACGCCTTCTTGGTTTGTGGCAGCTTATTACCCTAGTCCAACTATTACTTCCATTGTCTCTTGCTTGCCGGGAATTGCTGCCGGAACATTCTTTCCACGTGATACCCTCACTATTACGGGCAACTACTTTCAAACTTCTACCAATGTAATTGTGGGCGGACAAGTTGCCACTGTATTAACGGCGCAGTCTAGTTTACCTACCATGATGAAGGTATTGGTAAGTAGTACCGCATCTACTGGGGCTATAAAGGTGGGCAGTACTAATTTTAATGGAACGTTTGTGCCAGGTTATGTATCCAGATATGATGGCTCTTGGAATACAGGAACTACATGGTTGGGTGGGGTGCAGCCTCCTAATGGAACTTCTTTTAAAGATACTATTACCATAAATAATGTGGTTACAATGGCAACATCTGTGAGCGGTATTCAAACCCTTACCATCAATGCGGGTGCGTCTTATACTACTTCAAATGTGGGTACTACTTTCAATTCTGGGGCTACTTTAACTAATAATGGCACTTACTCTAGTAATAATAGTAGTGTGTACACCAACTTAACCTTGGTGAATAATGGGAAAGTAACATTAGGTGGACAGAGTTATGTAAACGTAAACCTGACCAATAATGCTGGGGATAGTGTAATTATCAGCTCTGCATCTATTACCATGAGCGGCACTATCACCAATAATGGTTACTTTAAACATACTGCAACAGGGTTCTACTTAAATGGAAGTATAACATTCAATGGTTCAAATGTGGATACCATCAACTCCTTGACTACAAATACAGCTACACCAGGTATTATTACATTCAATACCGCTCCATACTTAAATGGCAACTTCTCTTTAAACTCCAACTTTACTGTTACAGGTAATTACCCAACTTATGGTGGAAATTTGTATTACAACACTGGTGCATCGCAAACTATTGGTTCAGAGTGGAAGCCCAATACTAGTTCTGGTGCAGGCGTGCCGGCGGCTGTACAAATAGGTAATGGAAATGCAGGATCTACTGTAAGTCTTGTGTCGGGCAACTCTTATAAATGTTCTGGGGCTTTAACCGTAAGTAATGGGTACACACTTTCTATACCCTCCTCCACTACATTCCAAAGCAATGGATTGAAAGTAATTGGTATCCTTAACATTGCCGATGGCGGTCAGATTCAAAGTTCCTCGACGGTTACTGTCAATAGTACGGGTATACTCAATGTAGGTTCTGCTGTATTATCTGCACCTGCAACCACTGCTTCCAATGCCAGTTTATTGGTTACAAGTGGAGCATTGAATGATACGGGTACAGTCAATAATTATGGTTACATAAAGATGTCTGCTGCTAATGTTGTTTTACTTAATACTGGAAGTCTGGCTATGCAGGCAAATTCGGTATTGGAAGTAGCTAATGCTTCTCCTGCTATTCCATCCGCAACTTGGGATGATTCTTCTTTTGTATACATTACTGGAGTTACTTCAGGTAATCCTACTAATATCTCCCAAACCTTTGGCAATATAGTATGGAATAGTACTTCTCAAACAGGCAATTTATCTATTACTGGTCTTAATACAATCTCTAATTCATTCATTGTATTAAATACAGGTTCTGGTTCAGTACGTTTAAACAATGCTACCAATTCTTATGGAGCCCTACAGGTGGGTGGCTCCTATAACTTTAATGGAAATATAGTCAATACCACTGCAGCTTCACTAAATGTTGGCTTTACTACGGCAGGGGCAACCACGGTAAATGGAAATGTATCTATCGGTGCTAATGGCACCCTTGCAGCCGGAACTGTAGGTACTTCTATTGCGCTTACAGGCAACTGGAGTAATGCAGGAACATTCACTAATACCAATACTACTGTTACATTTAATGGTACAACAGCTACTGCCCAGACAATCACTAAGACAGGAGGGGAGACCTTTAATAACTTAACGATTAATACTTCTGGAAGTGGGGGCGTTATTTTAAATAATGCAACCACCATTGCCTCCACCTTAACCTTAACGGCAGGCAACTTGTCGTTGGGAAGCAATAACCTAACGGTCAATAGTGGTGCAACCATTTCAACGCCTTCTTCAAGCAGTTATATTATTACAAATGGAACAGGACGATTAATCAGAAAGGCGGTTTCTACTGCCACAGCTTTCCCAATCGGAACAGCTAGTTCTCATACTCCGCTAACGATTACCAACAACACTGCTTCGGATATGACGGTGGGCGTTAGTCCTACCCTGACAAATGGCGTGAACGATAACACCAAGATTGTCAACCTTCAATGGTCAGTAGCAGCGGCAACTGCCACTACTAATTCATCCATTGTTTATCAGTTTAATACGGCAGACAAGGCAAGTGCGTTCTCCACTGCATCTGCATGCGAGTTAGGGATTTACACCTCATCCTATAGCGTTAGCAGTGTCGGTACACCTTCCGCTAATGGCAGTTCCTTTGCACTCACCAAAACAGGATTGGCATTTACAGCCAATGCCACTTATTTAAACGTGATAGGCAATACGGGTTCCATTAATTGTACCACTGGTAGCTATGTAGGCGCCAATGATGGTGATGCCAACCTGTCTGGTAATTGGTGCGGAGATCTTCCAACTTCATCCACCAATGTGGTTATTGCCACCAATGTTCCTAAACTTACTTCAAATCTATCGGTAAACAACTTGTCCATTTCTTCAGGACTAAACCTAAATGGATACACCCTTACCGTAAACGGAACGGTTACAGGTACAGGCTCCATCACAGGTTCTGCTACTTCAGGACTGAATGTGTTGGGTACAGGTACGCTCTACTTCGACCAGACCACTCCTGGCACCACTAATGTGTTAGATACTTTAATAGTAAACAGCAGCGGAACCGTTACTTTGGGCAATGCGTTGAATGTGCTGAACCTTGTAAAACCTACGGCGGGCATATTGGCATCGGGTGGCAACCTAACCCTTATATCCAATGCTACAACAGGTACGGCAAGGGTATCTCAAGGGGCAACTAATGGTGGTTACATCACAGGAAAGGTTACCCAGCAATTATATATACCCAACAAGACTGCCAGACGTTTCAGCTTTATAGGCAGCGCGGTTGCACAACGGATAGATAGTGCTTGGCAACAACAGATTTACATTACAGGTTCAGGTACTGGTGGAGTTGTCTGTGGCACAGGCGGCACACAGTACAACAGCAATGGTTTTGATGCCACCGCCACCTACAAGTCAAGCATGTTTACCTACAGTGCAACAGCGGTAAATGGCAATAGATATGTATCAATCCCCAATACCAATGCCACCAGTCTATCACCGGGTACGGGTTATGAAATCAATATTAGGGGCGACAGGAATGTAGGAACTTGTACCGACCAACTAAATAGCAATACCCCGACTGCACCCGTAAGCGTGGTGCTGAGTGCAACAGGATTGCTGACACAAGGGCCACTTACTGTTTCATTAAACGATACCACCAAGCACCTGTTTACATTGCTTGCCAACCCATACCCTAATCAGATGCGGTTCAGTACATTCCAAGCGGCTAATACAGCCATCAACAACAAAATGTGGACTTTTACTCCTTATGGCAATGGTAACTTTACCACTTACTCTAATGGATTGGTCACCAATGCAGCAACAGGATACAATAATACCAAGGGAGATTTTATTGCCATTGGTCAGGCATTCTTTGTAGAAGCCAATAAGACAGGTACCTCTGTTACCTTCAGAGAAACATACAAGGTTGATTCAACCATACCTAACTTCAATTATTTTGGATTGAATAATGAGCGGATAATCAGGATGGGATTATACACCACTGCCAATAGATTGTTGGATGAGGTGGCACTACGCTACAACAGTCAAGGTACAAAAGAATACAATGCTGCTTGGGATGCCGCCTCATTTAGTGGTGGTGGACAGAAATTAGCCATTCAGAAAACAGGTAGTAACCTGTTGGCAATAGCCACCCGCCCGATAGCATTGAAGAACGATACCGTACCCTTGTCTGTAAGAAGCACTACAGCGGCCAATTTTCGCCTGCAATTCACGGGATTGTCAGGCTTCGACAGTTCAACTACTATAATATTGAGAGACAATTATCTGGATGCAAGTCAGGATGTTTCCATCAATCCAATCTATGACTTTGCCATCACTGCCGATACAAACAGCAAGGGCTCTGGACGTTTTGTACTGGAGATAGGCGGGCAAAGCACATTGCCACTAACCTTTACTGGCTTATCGGGTAAACTGATTAGTGGTAGGATAGAACTAAGTTGGTCTGTTGCCAATGAGGTATACATCAAGGATTATGTGGTGGAGAGAAGCGTAAATGGAGTCGATTATAAGTGTATTGCAGATGTTAAATCAGCCAACAAATCTTCTACTACTTATTCAACTATTGATGCAAATCCGGTGGAGGGAATTAACTACTACAGAATAAAGGCCGTGGGCATAGGTGGTAGCATTAGTTATAGTAAATCAATAAAAGTAGAATCAGATGGCAATGCTCCACAACTAAGTATTTACCCTACCCTGATAGCAAATCATGCCTTCAACCTGCATTGTAAAAACATTCCTACTGGCACTTACAGGGTAGTTGTTTACAACCTGCTCGGTCAGAAGGTGTTCAGCAAAGGCATACAAATGGCAGAAGGAGAGGAGATCAGATTGATAAACTTTGGCAACGCCCGAGTAGCAGTAGGTGCTTATGAAGTGCAGGTTGCCAATAGTGCTGGCATCAATATCAAAAGGGTGAAAGTAGTGGTAGAGTAGTGGGATTGGCATATTGTATACCTAGTAAGGGCTGTTGTCTAACTGTATGTACCCTAATTGTTAACGGGTGTATAAATAATTTTCGCATACACCAAAACCCTATAAGGGCATAGAGCCATTATAGGGTTAGTCATCGAATAGGTTGTAGCGAAGATTATTTATACAGCCTTGTTAATAAAAGCAACAATCAATTCATTTTTTTTAGTAAATTTTTCTGGGCATTGATTAACTGAACTAAAACGTCCAACTAATCCAATATTCATGCTTTGAATGAAATAGTGAGAAACCTGAATCAACGCCTTATACTATGCTTCTAATTATAGCCTAGTTTACCTTTACTTCCTTAAAATATTGTTTGAAGATAGCTTCTGTTTTATTGATTATTTCTCTTGAAGGCGAAGGCACATCCTTTAGTAAATATTCCATCTTCAAAGCTTCCCATTTTTGCACCCCCAATAAATGATAAGGTTGAATTTCTATTTTCTCAATGGTTTTATAATGTTGAAAATGCCTTCCAAGTTCATGTAAGTATTCTTCTTGGTCACTCCAACCCGGCACCAAAACATACCTTAACCACATAGGTTTTCCAGTGCTTTCCCTGTATTCTGCAACTTTAAGTACGCTATTGTTAGATACACCAGTCAGTTTATGGTGCCAATCATCGTTAATGTGTTTTATATCCAATAGTAGATAATCTGTCTCTTCAAACAATGCTTCTACTTCATGGTTCAAAAGTCTTCCATTAGAATCTAAAGCTGTATTTATGCCTTCTTCGTGTAATCTTTTAAATAAAGTTAGCAGCTTGTTTCGTTGCAATGTTGGTTCTCCACCAGAAATTGTTACTCCACCCTGTTTTCCAAAATAAGGTTTTTCATGAATAGCAAGTTGTACAATTTCCTCTATCGATTTAAATGTGCCACCATAAATATCCCAAGTGTCAGGATTGGCGCAGTACAAACAACGAAACTGACAGCCCTGTGCAAAAACAACCATCCTGATTCCTGGGCCATCATGAGTTCCAAAAGTTTCTATGGAGTGTATCCTTAAATAATCTGGGCGGTCTGCATGATCTAAATTTGTTTCCTGTGGTAAAAGCCACCCTTCGGGTATCTGCATACTTTAATAAATTTATGGTTACTTTTTAGGAGCTTTACCACTAAGAACACAATTAAAAAACTAAGGACACTAAGTTTTGTTGTTATTTCTGTAAAATTAATACAAAATAATCCTTGTGTTCTTGGTGAAAACCATTGTGTCCTTTGTGGTAAAAATGCTCTAGATAATAACAACTTTTATTTTCAAAAATAGTAAAACAAAAGGGACTTAGACAAGCCCCTTTTGAATATAATAATCAAATGAAAAAACAGAAAACGTTATAAGCTTTCGTGAAAAGTACGTGCTATAACTTCTAGTTGATGTGCTTTTGATAAGCGAATAAAGTTTACAGCATATCCAGAAACCCTTATTGTTAATTGAGGATACTTTTCGGGATGTTGATAGGCATCCATCAATGTTTCTCTATCAAGTACATTCACATTAAGGTGTTGCGCATTCTTGAAGAAATAACCATCCAATAATGTAACAAGATTCTCTACTTGAACCGAAAGGGTGTTGCCTAAAGATTTAGGAACAATAGAAAAAGAGTTTGAAATGCCATCCTGTGCATATCTGTATTCCAGTTTAGCAACAGTATTCAATGATGCAATGGCACCATTTGTATCTCTACCATGCATTGGGTTTGCACCTGGAGCAAATGGTTCTCCTGCATTTCTTCCATCGGGTGTGGCACCTGTCATTTTACCATACATTACATTTGAGGTAATGGTTAGCAAAGACATAGTAGGGGCGGCGTTCTTGTACGTTTTGTGTGACTTTAATTCGTTGAAAAAGAATTCAGCAATTTCCTGTGAGATAATATCAACCCTATCATCATCATTACCATATTTTGGGAAATCTCCTTCTATTTCAAATGAAGTAGTCAATCCTAATTCATTTCTAACTGCTTTTACTTTTGCATACTTTATGGCAGAAAGTGAATCTGCTATAATAGAAATTCCTGCGGCACCATAAGCAATGTCAATCCCTGGATCAGTATCTATAAAAGCCATCTGAGATTTTTCATAGTAATACTTATCGTGCATATAATGAATGATGTTCATCGCCTTACTATATACTCTTGCTACTTCCTTCATTGTTAATTTAAAGTTGGCAAGTACTTCGTCATAATTTAAAACATCGTCTTTCAATGCAGGTATTCCTTTCAAAACAGGTACTCCATCCTTTTCTTCCCGACCACCATTTAGTGCTAGCAACAATGTTTTTGGTAGGTTCGTTCTTGCTCCAAAGAACTGAATGCGCTTGCCAATTTCTTGATAAGATACACAACATGCAATTCCATAATCGTCTGAATGTCTGTTTGGACGCATCAAGTCATCATTTTCATATTGAATAGAAGACGTGTCTATAGAAACCTTAGCACAAAATTCTTTAAACCCTTCTGGTAAGTTTTTACTCCACAATACAGTAAGATTTGGTTCGGGAGAAGCACCAAGATTGTACAATGTTTGCAAGAATCTGAAGGAGGACTTGGTCACTTTTGTTCTGCCATCGTCAAATTGTCCTCCCAAAGCTTCGGTTACCCAAGTAGGGTCGCCACCAAAAATATCATCATAAGCTCCGGGGCGTAAATGGCGAACCATGCGTAATTTCATTACAAATTGGTCTATTAATTCCTGTGCACCTATTTCATCCAACTTTCCTTCTGCTATATCTTTTTCAATATAAATATCAAGAAAAGAAGCTACATTTCCCAAAGACATTGCCGCACCATCCTGTTCTTTTACTGCTGCTAAATAAGCCATGTAAACCCATTGCACGGCTTCTTGTGCAGTTTCAGCTGGTCTGTTTAGTTCCAAACCATAAATTGCACCTAGTTCTATAGTGTCTTTCAGGGCAGTTATCTGGTCGTTCACTTCCTCTCTTAATCTAATTTGATGCTCGGTCAATTCTCCATCAATAGCTTGTTTATCAGCTTGTTTTGCAGTAATTAAAGCATCGCAACCGTACAATGCCAAACGGCGATAGTCGCCAATAATGCGACCTCTTGCATAGTTATCTGGTAATCCTGTTAAGATTCCTTTTGAACGAAAAGCCATTATTTCAGCATCATAAGCAGAGAACACTGCGCTATTATGGTCTTTAACATAGTCAAAAATTCGCTTCACTTCATACGCCACATTTTCTCCTCTTTCCTTCGCTGCATTTTCAACAACCCTGATTCCCCCAAACGGCTTAATAGCTCTTTTTAGTAATTGATCTGTTTGTAAGCCCACAATTTTTTCAAGATTTATATCAATATAGCCAGCTTCATGACTAGTTATTGTTGAAATCTTTTGAGCATCTATGGCTAGGCATCCATTATTTTCTCTTTCTTTTTTCATTGCATCCAAACAAATATTCCATAGTTGTTTAGTGGCAGGAGTTGCCTCTTCTAAAAATTCAGCATCTCCATGGTAAGGGGTAATGTTTCTTTTTACAAAATCTTTTACATCAATTCGCTTGTTCCATGAGCCTTGTTCAAAGCCCATCACAAGATTTTCTGTTACGTGTTCCATAATTGTATTTTTAAATTGTTATTATATCTCTTTTTCTCTTTTTCAACAGTATTAATTTCAATAATTCTAACTTATTCCTACCTCTTTTACCTGTTGATTAAACATGAACCAGTAAGGTAAAGCTACCAGTACAACACCCCCAACAATATTTCCAAGTGTAGCTGGCAATAGGTTGATAATTAAAAATTGATACATGCTGATATGAGCGCCCAAAAGCATTGCTGTAGGAAAAAAGAACATATTTGCAACACTATGTTCCATCCCAAATACTACAAAACACATTACTGGAAACCAAAGTGCAAGTATTTTTCCACCTATTTCCTTTGCCGAATAGGAAATCCATACTGCCATACATACCAGCCAGTTGGCTACAACGCCTTTAATAAATGTGACCCAAAAGCAGGCTTCTATTTTATGTTCTGCAAGTTTTATAGTTGAATTCCTCCATGAATCAGCAGTTAAAATACCTGTTTGAAAGGCAATAAAATAAGCGACAAACAACGCACCGATGAAATTGCCTAGATAGACAATACTCCAAACTCTGAATATACTTTTTACGGGTAATTGTTTATGGAACACACCAAAAGGAATAACAGCACAGTCGCTAGTAAATAATTCTGCGCCACCAATCACAACTAATATTAGTCCCACTGGAAATAAAGAGCCAAAAAGAAACTTGGTAATACCCGGATTGGTAGCTGCTATGCCAGGCATTCCGCCAACAACTACTAAGGATAATAATCCACCCAAAGCAATGTAAGAACCACCTAGAAAGGAATAAACTAATAATTTAGTATTGGTAAAAGCATTTTTTTGTTGAGCACTTTTGGAAAATTGAACTGCAATTTCGGAAGGGACCAGATAACTCATAAACTACTCATATTGTGTTGTTTGGCGAAAGTAGATAGATGGTCTTTGGAAAATTATGACTATTATCATTAAACGATGTGATTAAAAAAGATTCAACTAATTCAATAGTATAAAAAACTTGATTAATGGCAGCCTTAACGCTCTATGTCTAAATAGGAATTTAAGATGTGGCGTTTAGCAGAAAATAAAAGCACTATCGAACATAGGAGAAAAAATTGCTAACAAAAGATTAAAATTAGTATGAAAATAGGGGATGTAATTTATAAATTAAAAAAACATCACATACCTACAGTTGTTTGAAACGTATTTTATGTAATGTCGGTTTAGTTAACCTTCAACTTCGCATTCAATACAATATCACTTGATGATTTGCCTACTCCAATTTGGTATTCACCAGAATAAACCTTGTAATCATTCAATTTTTCATCAAACTGGCGTAAAGAGTTTACTGCTATCCTGATAGTTGCCTTCTGTGTTTCGCCAGCTTTAACTGGTAATTTTACAAAACCAATCAAGGACTTTACAGCACGATACTGAGTGATATTCTTGGCACTAGCATATACTTCTACTACTTCGGAGCCATCAACAGCTGAAGTGTTTTTCACGTCTACAGTAACTGTTATAGAATCATTTTTGATAGCTGTATTTTTAGATAAGCTTAAATTATTAAAACTAAAATCGGCATAACTCAACCCATACCCAAAAGGATACAACGGCGTACCTGTAAAATACTTGTAGGTTCTTCCTTTCATATTATAATCCTCAAATTCGGGCAAGTCTTTCTCCGATTTATAAAAGGTAAGTGGTAATCTTCCAGTTGGATTATATTCTCCCGTCAATATTTCTGCTAAGGCATTTCCCCCTTGCTGACCAGGATACCAAGCTTCTACAATGCCATCTAAGTTTTCATTTTCCCAATTGAGGGCTAAAGCACTACCGTTGGTAACAACTAATATTACCTTTTTGCCAGCCGCTTTCAAAGCCTTTAAAGCATTTAATTGCACTTCGGGTAGGTTAAGATCTGTACGGTCGCCCTTGTAAAAACCCTTCATATCAATCTTGCTTTCTTCGCCTTCCACACTTGCATCAATACCTCCACAAAAAATTACTAAGTCGGCATCCTTGCATGCAGAAACCGCTTTGGCTATACTATCATCCCTATTTGCCTCGCTAGAATATACCTTTTCAGGTTTCTTTATAAAGTTATTGGTAATGATAGTAGCAGATGAACCCAATTTGTTTTGCAATCCCTGCAAAAAAGTAACAGGGGAGGAGGGGGTGCCATTATAATTGCCATTCAATACGTACTTGTCATTGGCAAAAGGCCCAATGATGGCAATAGTTTGTTTATTGCCGCCGTTACTTAAAGCAGTAGGGGAGAGTGGTAGCAGCTTACTTTTATTTTGTAACAATACCATGCTTTCTAAGGCTGTTTGTTTTGCAAGGGCATCATGCTCGGGTGTATTGTTCTCGCTAAAAGGGATCTTGCTATAACTAACCATTGAGTTATCATCAAACATGCCCAACTTAAACAGAGCAAGCATTAATCTATTTACCGAAATATCTAATTCTTTCTCTGTAATTGTACCATTAGCCACGGCCTTCTCCATGCTCAAGTATTCGCCTCCACAGGTAAGGTCGCATCCTGCTTTTACGGCTAGGGCAGAAGCTTCTGGTTGTGATTTGGCATAATGATGGTTTCTAAATATGTCGCCAATTGCCCCACAATCAGAAACCACATAACCCTTGAAACCCCATTTTTTGCGGAGAACCGAATCTAGTAAGTAGTTACTAGCACAGGCAGGGGCACCATTTACTCTATTGTAAGCACCCATGATGCTATAAACCTTTCCTTCCTTTACCAGACTTTCGAAGGCGGGTAGGTAGGTGTCAAACATGTCGGCTTTACTAACAACGGCATCAAATATGTGACGGTTATGTTCGCTACCGCTATGCACTGCATAATGTTTGGCAGTTGCAATTACTTTAAAGTATTTAGGGTCATTACCTTGCAAACCCTTTACGAATGAAACCCCTGTTCGGGCTGTTAAAAAAGGATCTTCACCATAAGTCTCTTGTCCGCGCCCCCAACGAGGATCTCGGAATATGTTGATGTTGGGCGTCCACATGGTTAGTCCTTGGTAAATTTTACGTTCACCTTTTCTAACATGTTCTTCATGCTTTGCACGAGCTTCTGTTGAGATAGCGTCTGCCACTTTAAAAATTAAGTTAGGATTCCAAGTGGCAGCAAACCCAATTGCCTGCGGAAATACGGTAGCAATTCCATCGCGTGCCACACCATGTAAACATTCGTTCCACCAATTATAGGCAGGAATACCTAGCCTATCAACGGGCTTTGCATCGTTTTGCATCAATGCCAGCTTCTCTTGTAGGGTTAGCTGCTTTACTAATTCGGTAGCCCTTTGTTCAAAAGTGAGGGAAGTATTCTGAAAGGTGTACAACTTATTTTTTGTACTATCGTTCTGTGCCGATAGACTGAAACTGATTGATAGCATAACAGCTAAACTGATGCAAGCGTTTTTTTTCATCATTATTCTTTAATTAAACATTATTCTTACTCAACTTCTTTACCACAAAGGACACAAGGAAAAAACAAAGTACACTAAGATTATTGAAATCAATTATCAATTACCTCGTTTTCACGATTGTTTTCTGTGCCAATATTCCATTTGAGTCCTTTAGCAACAATAAATAAGTACCAAAAGGGATAGACTTCAAATTTATACTCATTTCATTTTTTCCTTTATTAAAAGAACTTGGTAGATTGATAATCTGTTTGCCGTTTACATCAGTTAACACTATTAATCCATTTTGAATGTTCTTATTTGTAGTATAATTAACGTTCAAAACGGAATTAGCAGGATTAGGATAAGCTGTTAATGATGTTAAATCTGAGCAGTTTGCCTTTATTGAAACGACATTACTGTAACGAATATCTCCTTCCATGTCAGTTATTTTTAAGCGGAAATACGACATAGGGGCTGCCAATTGGTTTAAAGCAATTTCATAGCCATTATTAGGTTGCTTCTTTTTGGGTAGAATTGTTTTTATGGTTTCAAAGGCTTTGCCGTCAATACTTTGCTGTACTTCATAGTTATTAATATTGTTCTCATTTTTAGAGTGCCAATGTAGGTTTACAGTACAGTCATCCACGTTTCCGGTTAATGAAGTAAAATCAATTGGCAGTGTTTGACTAACAGTAAAAGTATCTAGCCCTGAGTTGTATTTCCAGTTTGGGGTATCGAAAATGGTTAAACTTACAGAATGATTGCCCTCTGTTAACCCCGTAAAGACAGCCTTCAACAGAAGAGTATCATAAGAAATACTTGTAGTTGTACTGCTAAGTGGAGTTACTGCCGCACTATCCAAGTAAAACTGCCAGGATGATATACAGTTTGCAATATTTGGATTCATGATGATGGCAGTAACAATAGCCGTATCATTATAGATACTATTCTTTTGCCAAGTAATCTTGGGACAAACATCCTTTGTGAAATTGCTATCTACTTCAGGTCTGTATTCGTCTATATACAAACCAATTCTGTTTATATGCCAATTCTTACCACAGGTCTTATTAAAGGCAGCAACACTTTTTAAACTGTCAATACGGAAAGGAGAAATTGAATTTGTAAGTCTTCCGTTTATCTTATAATTGTCATGCACCACGGTGCCATAATTCTTAAATGCAGGTGCGGTAGCAAGGGTAGAACTTGTTTTTTGTGTACCATTGGTATCGAAGAATGCAGTGTCTTTAATGCCCCAAAACACCTGAGAGTTATTGATTAGTACGTTGCAATTAAATTGATTCCATTGCAAAGATTTGAAAGCTTTATTTGCCTTGTTTACCGTATCTAGCATGGCGGCTGCATCTGGGTAGGCTGCCCTGTAAGCAACACTACTATTGTAGATGGTTTGTAGGTTGGAATAAAACTTTTTGTAATTGGCTGTTGTATCCCGCTCAATAGCACTAGAGTGTGCGGGTACATTGTTTATATAGATATTATTGGCAAAAACATCGGCAAATCCTCCGTTGTTATTAGTACCGAGAAAAGTATTGGCGATGATGTTGTAGTAAATACTATCTCCCGAACCCCAATTGTCTTCCGATACACCACCACTCAACGGACTTTCATGAATGTAGTTATACCTAACCTTATTGCCCCTATCGGCAAAGTTTCCTGTTCGGTAAAATGCAGAGGCACCGCCATATTTGTTAGCCACATTATAGGCTTCATTATATTCGATTATGTTACTGTTACCTCCAAAATAAATGCAAATCTGCGGTGCATCATTTAGTAAGTTATGAGCTACATAAGCCCCAATGCTAGTAGAAATATCGATGGAAGGATAATACACTTGCTTCTCTACACCAACTGTGTAGATGTGGTTATTAATTACCTGATGGTTGCAAAGTGTTACATTCTTTTGGTCGGAATTATAGTTGGCAGATGCAATCTTTACCCCCGCACCACCTATAGAATGGATGGTGCAACTTTGTACTGTACAGTTTTTACCTCCTGTAATGGTAATAGCATTTCCAGAACAATTGGCTATTTCACACCCGCCAATTTTGATGTTGCTGCAATTAACCAAAGTGAAACCGTCGCCTGCTCCACCAATAATGCTAACGCCTATAAATGAAGTGTTGTTTACACCAGAAAGACTAATGGCTGATAGTGTCGGGTCGCTTGCCACTTGGATTGCAGCACTGTCGGGCAACCACATATAGAGCATTTTTGTTCGGAAATTTATACTCCATTCGCCCGGCATACTTATTTCTTCCACCAAGTTTATTGCCCAATAAGGTTCCTTTCCATTGCCGGCAGGGCGGGAATATTTGTCGCCAATGCCTCCCGAAACACCCACTACCTGTTGAATGCTATCTCCTATTGTATCTATCAGTTGAGTTTTAACCACATCAATCTGCCAAGGTACACGCCAAGCACCACTGAGGTATAAACCTGCATCATTTATTTCTTTGACCCAATATTTACATCGGTTATTTCGAAACATAAACGTTCCACCTGGCAACTTGCCTCCTGTACCGTTTGACAAAACCTTTTTCATGGTCATGTTGCTATCCTTAGGGTAACGCGACATGGGCAAAACCACTCCATTGTTGTAAAATTTGGGGGCATTTAAGTTGGCTACTCCAAAGCTATTAGGCCAAGTGTTCATGTTCTTTAGTTTCAAGGCCGCAAGCGGTAACTGTTTCACTTTATCCTTTGCTGCACTGTCAATAATCCTGCTTTTGATGCTATCTGGAATAGGTTGAAAGGCGGTGGTGCTGAGGTTGATGATAGGTTCGAAAATGGCTTTGCCACGATTGATTGCTTTGTAAATAACTGGGGTAGTTGAGCTCCTGCTATTTGTACTATCAAGCGATAAGGTAGAGTAAATACCATCTGTTAGCAATATAGTAACCGTATCTTTTGTGTAGTTTTTGGCAATAAGAGATGCTCTTTTTATGTTTACAGCAGTAGAAAGGCTTGTGCCATTACCCGTATCTACACCAATGGTAGATGCATAAATGTTTACTCCTTGAGCAATTGTTTTATTGGTAACACCAATTATCAATACAACGGTCAACAATAAAAAATAGATAGGTTGAATTAAGCAAGTACGCAGGTATTTAAACATGGCAATGTTGAATGTAATGTTTTATTCAATTTATTAAACCTCGAAGAAAAGGATTTTAGGCCATTCAATACAAACCCAGTGTTGCAATTGACAGTCTGAATCTTTCATATTAATGTCTACTCTGTTTGCCATTCGCGTCTATTCTCTTTGCCATCGATGTCTACTCGGTTTGCCATTCACGTCTACTCCCTTTGCCAGTCGCGTCTACTCTCTTTGCCATTCGCGTCTACTCTCTTTGCCATTCGCGTCTACTCCCTTTGCCATTCGCGTCTACTCTCTTTGCCATCGACGTCTACTCCCTTTGCCATCAGCGTCTACTCCCTTTGCCATCGACGTCTACATTGTTTGCCATCGTGTCTACTCTCTTTGCCATCTGTGTCTACTTAGTTTGGCATTCGTGTCTACTCGGTTTGCCATCGGAATCTACTTGGTTTGCCATCTGAGTCTACTAGGTTTGCCATTAATGTTTCGAGTTATTGGACTTGTAGACAAGTAAAAAAAGATTCAACACATAGGTTTTCATAGGCACGTAATAAACATGGTACCGCTTGTTCTTTAAGAAAAAGGAAAGGAGATATAGAAAATGTTATTTCATAACAATGACCAACATCTGTTGAAAGAAGTGATGTAGTGCTAAATACTGGAATATACCCAATTGACCGTTATTGAACGAAAAAGACAATTAGTTGCAACATCCGAACAAGTGGATGCAGCATAGTGTTTGGTAACTTTGCATCGGTATTTAATGTTTATAACGAACACACGCTTGCTATGTATACGATTGTAACAACAATTTCAAAATTTATGAGGGATAACCTCCATTCTTCTTTACCGTTTTCGTTTTCTAAAAAAAGCAGTATGAAACAGAGTTTCTCAAAAAAGACTAGTGCCTCTAGGTTAGGCAAAATTTCGTTGTTGGTGGTTATGCTTTGCTTTACTGCATTGCTACATGCACAAACAACGTACTTCTGGGTAGGTGGGGCTAGTGGTAGTTATACCGGTTCTACATGGAGTACAACGAGAGGAGGTACTGGTACAACCAGAACTCCAGCAACAAATGATATTTTGGTAATTGATGGAAATAATGTTGGTAGCGCAGTTACAGCCTCTGCTATTACTATCTCTAATCTTTCTACTGAAACTATTGGGTATTTATACATCAACCAAAAAGCTTCAACTGCTACTACTGTGACCTTTAGCAGTAACAGTGCAACCTTGACTGTAAACAACGATGTGGCATTGTCCGCGAGCTGTACTTTGGCTGATGGTGGTAATACATTTATTATAAAAGGATCTTTAGCTGCCGCCAATACAGGTGGTGTTACTGTACATTCAGGTACAGGGAAAATTGTGATGGATGGTACAGCTACGAAATCTTCATTAGGCTATATTAGTGTAAGTTCTGCAGGTAGTGGATATACAATAACTTCTACAACAATTGGTACTGCTTGGGTAACCGGTACCACTTACACTACTGGTCAGCAGGTTTCTAATGGGGGGTATCTTTATACAATTAGTTCAGGAACTACTGGTGGTACTGTAGCACCAACTCATTTTGGAGGCTCCGTTAACGCAACAGGGGGTAATGCTGTCTTTACTTTTGCAGGTATTGCAGCCACTGCAAGTAATACTGCTGCTGGTGCTCAAAGCACTACAGCACAAGCTTTTACTATTTCACAAGGTGGATGTGGATATACAAGTGCACCAACAGTGACCGTAGCTGGTGGTACTGGTGGTAGTTTTACTGCAAACTTAGTAAATGCCATTGCCCTAACAAATAATGGTAGTACATTGAGTGTTGGTAATATGGATATTTCAAACGGAGCAAATATTCTTTTAGCTGCAAATATGAACTTTCAGGTAAATGGGCAACTTGACTTGAAAACATCTGGTAATTTGGCATTAAATGCTCGTTCTCTTTTTTTTAACGCTACAAGTACATCAACATCTGGCAACACAGGTACTTTAGTTACCTCTGGAGGTACGTTGAGCGGAGGTGTCGGCCCATCAACTACCTCTGTATTCACTGGCGGTAGCATTCAATTTAATGGTTCTGTAAATGTGGGTAGTGTACAAACTCTTAATTTCCCAACTTCTAATGCGAATGCCTGTAGTTTAACAAATATAGCCATTGGAAGACTTGCTAATTGTAGTATAAAATTTGGAACATGTACTAATAAGAAAATCACATTCGCAGGTACACTAACAGTTAGCCCTGCATCAGGTGGGCCATACACCAATCAGATTGATGATGGTGGAAATGTTTATTCATTTGGCGGTGGTAATGCAATAAACTCTTCAGCAGCCGTTGCAACTACAGTCAATTTGGTTTCTACAGGTGGGAAATTACAGCTAGCAAGGTCGGTTACAGGAAATCAGATTGCTTTTATAAATTCAAATACTAGTAGTGTGATAAATATAGACAGCTTGGAATTAACAGGAGGTTCCACTACTGTGTTCACAGTAACCGTTAATGGCTCTAGCAAGGTTAATGTTTTAAAACGTTTAACTTTTACAAATGGAAGTGCGTTCAATGGTACAGGCTTGACCATTGGTGATGGAACAAATCCTGTAATTGTTTCATATTTCTCTCAAACAGCAACAGGTACCGGAGGTTTTAATACAAACAGTCCTACTTGGTCAGGCAGTCCTATTAGCCTTAATTATTTCAATTCGTCAACAACGACAGCTTCCTTTGAAATTACAGGTGCTGGTACAAATTTAAAAGATTTCACAGACAGTGCTACAGGTACCTTGGCTCTAACTGGAGCAATTACAATAAAAAATGGCAATTCGTTATTTTTAAAAGCAGGGACATTGAACAATAGTTCTGCTACAATCACATTAAATAATGGAGCAACTATAAGTCGCGGAGCAGGCTCGTTATCTGCAGCACCTGTATTTGGGTCTGCATCTACAGATAGGGTTGCGGTAATTATTAATAGTGCTGTAACATCAGGTAATGAAATTCTAGGAACAACTGGAAAGATAGGCACGCTTACAGTAAATGGTGCTTTCACTTATACCTTGGGTTCGAATGTATCACTAGATGGTCTTGTGGTTAATAATGCTGGTGGTCAGCTAAATGCAAGTACTTTCACTATATCGGAAAACACTGCTGGAACTCTATCTCCATTAACTAATTCTGGTATCATTAAAACTTCAAATACAGGCACCACTCCACTACCAACTGGTAAGGCTTGGCCTGGTATAGTGCAGTATGCTGGTACATCTGGACATATAGTTAGTGCAACATCTTATACCAACCTTACTACTTTAAATGCATCTGGTTCATTAACCAATGATGCCAACCTTACAGTTACTGGTACGCTAACTACTACTTCTGGTGGTACTTTAGCTTTAGGTGCCTTTACGCTATCAACTGCTGCGGTTTCAAATGGTGGTACTATAAGTACTACGTCAACCTCAACAACACCAATAACTTCAAGTTTAGATTATTCTGGAGCAAGCAATACAGGGTCTGTACAATTTTTAGGTTCTGGGGCTCAAACAATGCCAACTGCAACGTATGGGGCTGTTACACTTACAAATACAGCAGGTGTAACATTAGGTGGGGATGCTACGATTGGTGGTACACTTTCATTTGGCAATGGTACTACAGTGCTTACAGTTGGAGCTAATACACTTACCTTGAAGGGAGCAGTAAACATTACAAGTGGTATTGCCGCAGGAAGCATCAATGCTTCTAATGCTTCTGCTACTGTAGTTTATTCAGGTACCTCTGCACAAACCATAAATAACTTTACTTATCCAAACCCTGGTGGTGTGAATAACCTTACAATTGCTAATAGTGCTGGTGTTACATTGAGTATGCCAGTTACTGTAGCAGGAACATTGACACTCACCTCTGGACGAGTAACAACAACTGCTACTAATATATTAATTGCGTCATCTGGTGCTACAGTTTCTACTGCAAGCACTACATCTTACATAAATGGACCATTCAGGTGGAGTTTGCCGGCAAGCTATAGTACGCCCTCTACATTAGTATTTCCTATAGGATTATTTACTGGTGGAACTGATTATTATTATGGACTTAGTTTAGTTAATCCAACAACTGGAGGTTCTGCAACAACAATAACTGCTACTGCGTTTCAATCTCTAACTGGAGGTTCAATAGATGCATCTTTAGCTTCTATAAACACTTCTGAATACTGGAGTTTAGCTTATACTGGCAGTTTTAGTGGTGCTGATAATATTGCACTATCAAGTGCAACAGCTTCAGGATCTAACAATAATACTATTGGAACATCTGGTACTCAAGCTGGTACTTATTCTTCAATAGGAGCAGGCGCTCTAAGCAATTCTGTTTTAATGAGTAGTTCACCAATTACTTCTTCAAATCAATTTTTTGCTTTAGGTATTTTGCCACAGGCTTATGGTATCACTTCCATAGTACCAACGTCTGCCTACTCATTTCAAAATGGAGGATTGGCAGCAGCTTATTATGGACAAACAATCAGCATTAATGGTTCGGGGTTAAATACTGTTACTTCTTTGACAGTTAATGGTTCTGCAAGTATTGCGGCTGCATCTTTTGTATCTCAATCATCAACATTAATTACAGTAAATGTTCCTTCTGATGCTGCATTGAGTGGTAATGTTGTAATAACTGATGGTGTAACACCAAAATCATCTGCATTTACAGTTACAGGTTTTGTTTCTAACGCTTCTACAGATTGGAATACAGGTTCAACTTGGTTAGGTGGTAATGTGCCATCAAGCGGGGCAACAGTTGCAGTAAATAATGCGGTTACTTTAGCTGCTACAGCTACCAACAATCCTGGTACGCTTACTGTACAATCGGGCAGTAGTCTTACTTTTGGTGCATCTGGTTCTATAACCATTACAACTTCATTAAGTAATAGTGGTACTATCAATCAAACTTCGGGTGGTACACTAACACTATCAAGTGGTGCTAGCTTTGCAAATTCAGGCACGTTTACAGCTGGAGTTGGTACTGTTATATTTGGTGGTACAGGTACTATTACTGGAACTACACCTTCATTTTATAATATTACACTCAATGGTACTTTAACCGTTTCTTCTACGCCAAGTTCTCCAACAATCAATAACAACTTAGTTTTAAATACTACAACTAGTTCACTTAGTTCAGCGCCTACTTATGGTAGCAGTGCTACATTGGTGTACAAGGCTGGACCTAGAACAGTAGGAAACGAATGGGCAAACTTTAGAACTGGTGCCATCAATACCATATCAATACTTGCTCCTGGTAGTGGCTATACCTCCGTACCAACCATTACTGGCACTGGTGGTACAGGTTTAACTGCTACTGCAAGTTTGGGTGTAGCAACAATTGCCGTAGTAGGTTCTTCGGGCTACACAAGTATACCATCTGTAAGCATTACAGGCGGCGGCGGTTCTGGTGCTACAGCCGTAGCTTATATAAAAGCTGGGGTATTAAGCATTTCAGTTACGAGCAATGGTTCTGGATACACCTCTGTTCCTACCGTTAATGTAACTGGAGGTGGAGGTTCATTAACATCTGCAACTGCTAGTTTGGGTGTTTTTGGTGTAACTGTAACTTCAGGAGGATCTGGTTATACTACTACGGGTTGTACAGTTACAGGTACTAGTACTACTACAGCATCGGTAGTTGCCATTCCTTCAGTAGGATTAGGCATACCACCTAATGTAACTGTAGATGCAGGTAGTGGTAACACCATAACAAGTGTGAATAATTCTGGAAGGGCTTGTAGTGGTACCTTAAATATTAATAGCGGAACATTCTTATTAAACGGTGGACAAGTTTATATGGGTAACAATAGTGGTGGCGGTACTTTGATAGTAAATTCTGGTGCAACACTTGATTTGGCTACTACAGGTATTTTTTCCACTGGTACATTGAATACATCATCTACTAATGGAACTATACGTAGCGGTACCAACAGCACCACTGCTTATCAGTATCCTTTCCCTGCTAACCTTACTTGGGGAGGTACTTTAGAGTATTATGCCCCTACCACAAACAATACGCGTATTACTCCGGGTACTTTTAATAATGTGAATTTAGACTTTGGTATTAATAATGGCATTGTAATGGATAATGTAGCCAACTCTAGTGCTACTTATACATTCAATGGAACTGTTACTTTAAACAACGCTAGTAGTTCAATTTCTACTCCGAATTTTACAACTGTAATATTCAATGGTAGCAGTCAATCTGTACCTGGTAATACCAATTTCTATAATCTAACACTAGGAACAGGAACTACCTTCCCTACTGGTTCAGTTTCTATTCAGAATAATTTTAATACAAATGGTGTAGCAGGTGCTACACAAGGTACAATTAACTTTACCGGTACACATGCACAAACTGTTCCTGCCTTCAACTACAATAACCTGACTATTAGTGGTACTAGTAGGAGTGGTAACGTTACATTGGCAAGTAGTGGTACAATAGGGATTGCTGGAACCTTTACCAATTCGGCTACCTACACTTCACCTGCTGCTCTTGTAACAACAGGAAGTACAATTAGCTATAATGGTACAGGTGCGCAAAGTGTATTGTTATTCAATTACAATAATCTAACAATTGCTGGAACAAGGTCTGGAACCCCAATTATTACTTTACCTAGCGGAACAATAAATGTAGCTGGTTTTTTTAGTACTAGTCAAACTGGTGCAGTTAGTTTTACCACATCAGGTAACACATTAAATTTAAATGGTAGTGGCAGTTCTACTATTTCCTCACCATTTACGCATCAAATACTAAACGTTACTAGTGGTACACTGAATATTAATGCTGCTACTACAGCTAGTGGATTAGCTACTATTAGTAATGGTGCAACCCTATCATTAGGATCAACTTACACAAATACTGGTGGGCTTACTCAAAACGGTGTTTTGCAAATAAATGGTGGAAGTGTTACTGCTTCTCCAGTTTATTCTGGTACTTCTTCATTAGTTTACAAGGCCACTGCAACAGTTGGTAATGAGTGGATAGCAGGTGGTACATTGGGAAGCGGTGTTCCTCAAACAGTTACGATTGACGCTGTAAGTGGAACAGTTACTACCCCTGGTATATTAAGAACTGTAGTTGGAGATTTGACTATAACGAATGGTACACTTGCTTTGGGAGGTGATATACAAGTAAATGGTAACTGGGCAAATAACGGAGCATTTACACCTGGTTCGAATACAGTAATATTTGGAGGTAGTTCAGCGTCTTCAATTACAACCCCAGAAACTTTCTATAATTTGCAAGTTAATGATGCTGCAGGTGTTACCTTAAGTAGTCCTGTTAGCGTTAGTAATATTCTCACACTTACAAATGGTGTACTAACAAGTACAAGTTCTAATTTACTAACCATAACCAACACTTCAAATAGTGGCGTAAGTGGCGGTAATAGCAGCTCGTATGTAGAAGGGCCATTGAAATGGAATTTGCCTTCTAATTTCTCAAGTGCGGCTACTTATACTTACCCTGTTGGTAAGAATGGAACGTACTTGAAATTTGCTTTAGTTAACCCTACTACAGGTAGTGGTACAGTTTCGGCAAAAGTTGAGGCTTTTGATGCTGGAAGCACCGGAGGTGTAGATGGTACTTTATCTGCAGTGAACGGCGAATATTGGTCGTTAAATACAACTGGTAATTACACCGGAGTTGGAAACGTAGCGTTAACAAGTGCTTCTGTAGCTAATAGTAGTGTAGTAGCACGTAGCACAGGTGGAACTTATACTAGTAAAGGAGGTTCATCTTCCTCTGGTACAGTAACTAGTACTGCAACAATAGGTACTGGTGCTACACAATACTTTGCAGTAGGTTTAATACCTGGTGTTTCATTAGGAGCAGTTGCCGCTTCAAGCCCTACATTCGCAGGACAGGCTACAGCAACTGGTTATTATGGACAAACAATAACTATCAACGGAAATGGTTTTACAGGTAGTACTACCGTTACTATCAACGGAGCCGCCGCAACCGTTCTTACACATACAACGACTCAATTAACAGCCAAAGTTCCTGCAGCAAGTGCTGCGTCAGGTAATTTGGTAGTTACTGATGGTGCACAATCAGATAATACTTCATTTACAGTACTTGGTTATGTTACCAATGCAGCATCTGATTGGAATACTACTACTACATGGTTGGGAAATGTTGTGCCTGTAGCAAGTGCAAATGTGTTTGTAAGACATGCAATTACCATTAATGGTACAGTTACCAAAACGCCTACTAATGTGACTGTGGTGAGTGGTTCGAGTATTACTTATGGTGCATCAGGTTCATTAACTGTTAATACTGCACTAACCAATGCAGGATCAATTTCTATGGCCTCTGGCGGAACTTTGACTATTAAGGGCACATTTACAAACACAGGAACACTAACTGCTTCTGCTGGAACCGTAGTGTTTAATGGCACTATTGCTCAAACAATACCTACACCTGTTTCTAGTACATATTATAATCTGACTATCAACAATGCTTCATCTAATACTGCGCCAGGGGCTTTAACAGTAAATGGTCAATTGACCATAGCATCTGGATCAACATTAGATATGGGAACTAATATCCTAAGTGGTGCAATGACTCAACAGTTGGGTTCAGGAACATTACTTGCAGGTGCAAATTCTACTACCCCAATACCTTCTGGAGTAACTTGGGCTGGTTCCGTAAATTATACTGGAACAGGTGCTCAGACGGTAGTGGCAGGCGCTTACAATAACCTTACTGTTGCTGCAAGAACTGGTAGTAATGTAACATTGATAAGTGGTGGAACTATAAGTGTAGCTGGAACATTTACTCCGGGTACACTTACATCGGGTTCTTATGTAGTTACTAGCAATACATTTAGCTTTAATGGCAGCTCTGCCCAAAGTGTTCCTGCATTTACGTTTACCAACTTAATTGTTGCAAACAGTAATGGAATCATTTCTACAGCTGCTGGAGCATTATTAGTCAATACCTCTTTACAAATAAATGATGGTGCTACTTTAGATTTGGTTAGCAATCAATTAACAGGTTCTTCACTCACTACTTCAAACGGTGGTGGTACTGGAACTGGTACGCTTAAAACACAAAATACTACTTCTACACCGATACCAACAGGCAGAACTTGGAATTTTGGAGTTACTTATAACAACGCATCTGGTACACAGACAGTGATGGCAGGTACTTACAATGGCACATTGAATAGTGCCGGTACAAGTGGAACAAATACGACAAGTGGTGTAATTACAGTTAATGGTGCCTTGTTAATTGGTAGTGGTCATACCTTAAATATCTCAACTTTTGGTATTGCTTCTGCATCCACTATTAATCCAAGTGGAATACAAGGGACATTATTGACTATGAGTAATGGTGCAGGAGGTTATCAATATCCTGCAAATAAGACATGGGGAGGAAGCGTTGTTTATGGAGGTCCGATAAATAACCGTTTAGTTCCTGGTACTTACTATAACTTAGACGTTGATAATGGAGTAACTGGTCACTCGATACAATTGGATGGAATTGGCGGTTCATCTTCCACTGCAGTGTTTAATATTTCAGGAACATTCAGAATGTCACCAACTAATAATTTCGTGCTAGCTACTTTAACAACAGTCAATTTTACTGGTACAAATCAGGTTTTACCTGCTTGTGCAAACATGAGATTCTATAATGTATCATTTGGCACTAACACTAACATGCAAGCAGGTAGCGGTATGACTGTGCAGAACATATTTACACCGAATAACACTACTGGTGTAACTGCAGGAACAATTACTTTCAGTAATTCTAATACACAGACTATCCCTGTCTTTAATTATTACAGCTTAAGTATTGGAGGTACAAGGACAACTAATAATATAGCATTTGCAAGTGGAGGTACAATTACAATTCCTGGTAATCTTACTATTAACCATACTACCTCTGCAGCTTCAATTGGTAATAACATTAATCTATCAGGATCATTATCACCTGTATTGAATGTTAGTGCTACACTAGTTTCTGCTAGTACCACTGTTACATGTCCAACAACTGGGTTGGATATTGGAATGATTGTTATTGGCTCTGGAATTCCAACTGGTGCTACTATCAGTACAATCGGTACTGGTTCAATTACTATTTCATCAGCAGCAACAAGTTCAACTTCAAGTAGCTTGTCATTCTATCCAGTATTTAACTTGAATAATGGTGCCTACAACGGTAAAGTGACTATTCCTTCCGGTAAGACATTCTATTCTCCTACTACTATGACAGTAAATTCTGGAGGTACAGTTACAAATAATGGAACATTTAATTTAGTTGGAGCACTTACAAACAATGGCACAATTACAGGTTCTGGTACTACCAATTTATTTAGTACTCTTACAAACAATAGCTCAATTACTAGTACTGGTAATACCAATTTAGTAGGTACTGCTGCTCAAACGATCTCTGGAAATGGATCAATAACTAATCTGACTCTGAACAATAGTTTAGGGGCTACTATCACTGGAGGAGCACAATCTCTTACAGGGGTTTTAACTATTTCGAACGGAAACTTTAATACAGGTACAAATAGACTTATTTTAAAATCAACTTCTATTTCAAATACTGCAATTGTTGACAAGGTTTTGGGATCATTACAAGGTACTGTTCAGGTAGAACGATTTATACCTGCTGGTTTCCGTGGCTATCGTGATATTGCTCCTGAAGTTTATAATGCGGGAAGCATGTTCTTAAACTGGCAAGAAAACGGTTCATTAACTAGTGGGTCAGGAATCTTTATAACAGGTACAACAGCGTTACATGCCAATTCTGGTGGTTTCTACAACTCACAACCTGCACCAGATGCCAATGGTTTAGATTACAGTATTAACGGCAATGTTTCTGCGTATAGTTATACTAATGGCTCTGCATATAATGCTGGGTTTAACGCCATTGCCAATACTAAAACCACTACACTAGATGCCTTTAGTGGATATAGGGTACTGGTTAGAGGTGATAGAAGTTTTAATTTGGCTACTACACCAATTGTTGACTATTATAATATTGGGTTAAGAATGGTAAATGATACCAAACTTCGAGCCACTGGAAACCTTGTTTATGGCGATGTAACTTACGATCCTAGTGGTGTTACAGCTACAGTTAATGGAAGTGCAGCAACTTTGCTTTCTACAAATGGTCTTACTGCTTCAACTACAAATGGATTCAGTATGATTGCTAATCCTTATGTATGTCCAGTACTTTGGGGAACTGGTGTAACTGGAACACAAACAGGAAATACAAACACAGTGTTTGGTAACTCGAGCAATGTAAATGGTAGCTATTGGTATCTCGATCCTACGGCTAGTGCTTCTGGTAAGTATATTGCTTTCAATGCTATTACTGGTAGTGCAACTGTAGGAGGTTCAACATATCCAGGTTCATTTAACGGAACTACAAATAATGCAGCGGGTTACATACAACCGGGCCAAGCGTTCTTTGTACAGAGTAGTTCAGCAAGCCCAAGTGTTGTGTTTACAGAAAATTGTAAAGCTGTAAATTCTACTAAGACTTCTGTTTTTGGGGTAAGTAAACCAATGAGTAAGATTTATCTTTCTTTAATGAAAGAGGATAGTGTTACTTTTTATGCCCGTAAGGATGGAGCAGCTATTGCTTTTGCAGCTAGCTTCGGTAATACCTTTTATGGACCACAAGATGCGTTAAAGTTTACGGGTGCAAACGATAATTTGTTCATCTCTGATAAGGGTAAAAACTTGAGTATTGATGGTAGATTACCAGCCACCGCTAGTGATGTATTGCCGATTGCCTTGAGTAAGTTGAGTGGTAAGAACTATAAATTGGTAATTAATGCAAGTGTATATGAAATTAATGGATTCGTGCCAATGTTGAAAGATAGCTATAGAGGTGTTATCAAGTCGTTATCAACTGGTATAGATACAATTAATTTTACAGTAGATACTTCGATAGCTGCAACTTATTCAAACAGGTTCAGCATTGTTTTCAAAGCAACCACCTTGGCAGTAAACAGCATAGTAGCAACTGCAACTTTAAACAATAAGATTGCCAATGTCAGTTGGAACACAGTAGGAGAGAAGGGAGTTTCTAGATTTGAAGTAGAGAAATCTACCGATGCTAAGAGCTTCGTTAAGATTGGTCAGGTAAATGCAAAGAATACATCTATAGCTAGCTATAATACTTCTGATAATAACATCAGTGCCGCAACCAATTACTATCGTATCAAGGCAATTAGCGAAGTAGGAACAGTTAGCTATAGTAACATTGTTAAAGTGTCTTCCGATAACCGTTTACCGTCTTACAGCCTTTACCCTAATCCTTTGAAGGGAACGAAAGTGGTAAATGTTAGTTTGACTAATGTAGCGGCTGGTAATTATACCGTTGTTATTAATAATGTATTAGGACAAAGAGTTCAAGAAGTTGCTATCAGCCATGCAGGTGGCAACGGTAGTCATGCATTGACAGTTAACAGTACCATAGCAGCAGGAACTTATAGTGTAACTGTAAGAGATGCAAATGGTCAGGCTGTTTATCAATCAAATTTATCAGTTCAACCTTAGATAAGTGAGAGGCACGTTATAGTATTGGGTTGATAACTAGCAAGAGTTGTCAACCCGGCTTTAACAACTGGAAGTTCTTTTTAGAAGATAGAAAAGGCAACAAAAGTGGTTCATTGAACGCTCCACTGAGAACATTGGACTCTTCAAAGAGTTCTTTCAGCTCTTCAAAGAGTTCTTTTAGCTCTTCAAAGTGTTCTTTCAGCTCTTGAAAGAGTTCTTTCAGCTCTTGAAAGTGTTTTTTTAGCTCTTGAAAGTGTTCTTTTAGCCCTTCAAAGAAGTCGTTTTTATCTTCAATTTGGGCTATGGAATTATTGATACAGTCATTTTTAATCAACATTAATAATAATTACAATGCTTACAATAGCAAAAAGACTGGGGATATTTGGTTTAGCTTTAATGCTTAGCCTCTGTGTAAATACAACCGTTAATGCACAAAGCCCTGCCGACGATCCAGGTATTGGTGGACCAGGTTCTCCCGGCAATGGTCCGAGTGGAGATGGTGGTCCTGTTGTTCCTTTTGATGGCGGCATGAGTTTGATTTTAGCGGCAAGTGGAATTGCTTATGCATCTAAAAAGAATTCAGCATTAAAGCTCAACTAAAGAACATTGATTATTTGTAATGATTAAAAAGGTTCGTTGCTTTTAAAGTTTTTCTCCGCTATAGCTTAGAGTTTTGGTTGTAATTATAGTAACCAACATAACGAATTAAACATATCCCCCCTTGTCTAATAATGGCTTCGGGGGATTGTTTTATGAATAAAGCAATGTTTGGTTTCAATAAGGTTGACAAAGTAATTATTTAAATATTGTAAACACTATGAAAAATTGGGTACTGATTTGTTTAGGGGCAATAGTCTATTTTGCCGCTTCATTTACTAGCACCTATGCACAAATCACTCCCATAGTAGCACCGTCACATGAAAAGAGAGAGCCTTATACCCAAGCTGCCATCTATCAATGGTCTGTAGCGCTTAATGGAAAAGACAAAGAATCAAGGGCGTTCCTATGGGTGCCGCCAAACTGTAAGCAGGTGAGGGGACTTATTTTTGCCAATCAGGTTATATTAGAAGACCTTTTTTGTGCTAATAAACAAATAAGGGAGGCGTGCACAAAGGAAAGTATAGGTATAGTATTGGTTTTTAGAGGGCCGTTTACACAGTTTAATTACAAGGAAGGTGGTAACACCTTTGCCCAAATACAAAAGGTATTGGATGATTTGGCGGCCGTGTCTGGATATACCGAAGTGGCTACTGCGCCATTGTTCACAATTGGTCATTCTGGTGGGGCAAATGGTGCATATAGCATCGCCTATTGCAAGCCCCAACGGGTTTTTGGAATATTGACACTACATGCAGCAGCCATGGTAAACCCACCCGATTATGATCCAAAAGCAAGAATAGAAGGCATACCAGTGATGGCTGTTTCTGGAGAGTATGAATCGTGGGCTAATCCATTGGAACCATTGGACAAACACTGGCGTTGGTTGCGAGGGGATTTGTTAGATTTACGAGCAAAGTATAACCATTCTCTTGTTTGTGAGGTGGTTCAGCCTGGTGTCGGGCATTTTAATTTTGATGATAAATTGGCTAAACTATGTGCTATGTTTATTCAGAAAGCTGCACATTACCGTATCCCTGCGGAAAATTCTTCTACTATTAATCCAGTGGTACTCAATACGCTCGATGAAACCAAAGGATGGCTCACAGATATTCATATCATGGATAATAATCGCTTTGGTCCAATTTTATTTAAAGATTTTAAAGGAGATAACACCCTTGCCTTTTGGCATTTGGACGAAGAAATGGCAAAGGCTGTGGATGCATTTCCTGCATTATATGGTGGAAAAAAAGAGCAGCGGGTTTGTTTTAATCAATATGATAAACCCGTTCCTGCCTCATGGATTAATGAATTGGCTTTTCAGCCCTCTGCAGATGGAATTACTTTTGGTGTAAAGGCTGGCTTCCTTACCCAAACACCAGAAGGGGTGGCGGGTTCGGGCATTCCGCTTTCACATAGCAACAAGGGCAAAATAAAGTTTAGCCTTATTGGCGGCTGGGGCGGTGGTGGCGAGCAATTAGCTGATGATAGTTTTCGTATCCATTTCGATCATTTTGGTACTAGTCGTTTCTGCTCAAATATTCAGGTGATGGCCTATAAAGATGGTGATGAAACATACAAATATGCCGAGCAGCCAGCACAAATAAAGTTCCCAGAGAAAAATACCCAAGGCGCACCACAGACAATTGATTTTCCTGAGATAGCGGCGATTAGTGGAAATACGAAAGAAATAAAATTGAATGCTACTTCGTCTGCTGGGTTGCCTGTTTATTATTATGTAAAAGAGGGGCCAGCAAGTATGAAGGGCAATACACTTATATTGGATAGCCTTCCTGTAAGGGCAAACTATCCAATAAAAATTACGGTGGTTGCTTGGCAATGGGGGAGGGGAATAGCCCCTTTGGTGCAGACAGCAATGCCAGTGGAAAGGATAATTTTAGTTAATAGATAGGAATAAAAGGTCACTCCTCATGGTTTGACGCTTAAACCATGAGGAGTTGGGTTTAAAGTGGGCATTTTGAACCCAACTCTTCATAGAGTGAGCTTAAAAGTATCTGTTTTGGATTTATAGCTTTATAAACGTTGAATGTGTTCTTAACCAACAACTTATTTAAAGCCCATTGTCTGATTGGTCAATTAATAAAAATGAATGATAAAATTATATTATGAAAGTGTACACCCTCTTCTTGCTAAATGTGTTGATTAATGCGGCTATTTATGCCCAGAACTCACCAACCTATTATGTTTCGCCTACCGGATTGGATAACAACAACGGCAGTAAAACGAAACCCTTTGCAACTGTCCAAAAAGCAAGGGATGTAATTAGGAAGATAGATCATGCTAAAATGGGTGCAACTGTTGTAATAAAGGGAGGAACTTATCGCTTCACAAGTCCTCTTGAATTGACTAAAGAAGATGGTGGCACTAAGGAAATGCCGGTGGTTTATACTGCGGCTGCCAATGAAAAGGTAGTATTTGACGGAACAATAAATATCCCCTCCTCAAAGTTTAAACTTGTAAAAGATAAAACTACACTTGACAGGATTGCACCTTCTTTGAGGGGCAAGATATACGCACTTGATTTATCAGAGCTTAATTTGAATCATACCAACATATTGCCCGACATTTTTAATGATGATGGTGGAATCTTAGGATTCTTTGCAAATGGAGAAAGAATGCCGCTTTCTCGTTATCCTAACAAGGGGTATATGGCAATGAAAAAGGTGATTGTGAATGGTGGCGGACAAGAAGCAAAGAATGAAGATTGGGCAAATTTTTATGCGGCGGGCAGTAAGGAAAAACGACCTCCAAGGCCGGGAATATTTGAGTATAGGGACAATCGTGCAGCAAATTGGGTAGGTCAATTAGATAGAGGTGTTTGGATAAAAGGCTATTGGCGAATACCTTGGCAGAACGAGTGCGCAAGAATTGCCTCTATTGACACGCTTGCCAAAACCATTACACTTAAGAAGCCTGTGCCTGGAGGGATTGGCAATAAATATACTCGTCCTGAAGGAAATGGAAAAGAACAATATTGGTTACTAAATCTATTGGAAGAAATAGATATTGTTGGTGAATGGGCAGTTGATTTTAAGGATAACAAACTGTATTTCTATCCGCCAAAAGATATTAATCAATGTTCTATTGCTATTGCCGATAGCAAAGGAGCGGTAATAGCCATGAAGGACGCTTCTAACATCACTATCAAGGGAATTACTATTGAGCAAAGTGTGAACGAGGCCATCTCTATCGAAGGGGGCAGTAACAATACTATTGCTGGTTGTACCATTAGAAACGTAAATAAATACGGAGTTAAGATTGATGGTGGTACCAATCATACTGTTCAAAGTTGCGATTTGTATAACCTAGGCGAAGGGGGTGTTTGGCTTGCAGGTGGCGACGAATCGGTATCACCTCGTATCCCTGCGGGGCATCGGATTGTGAATAACCATATATACAATTTTAGTCAGTTGGTTCATATTTACACCCCTGCCGTTAATGCTGGTTTTACTGGCGGAGGTGGTGGTGGACACCATACCTGTGTGGGTAATTATGTGGCGCATAACCTGATTCATGATACGCCTCATGGAGGTATTATCTATGGTAGTTGGGATAACGTATTTGAGTATAATGAGATTTTTAGAATGTGTACTGTGTCGAATGATTTGGGTGCATTTTACAGTTATGACCTTTATACCCGTTCTGGCAACAATACATTTGCATATAATTTTATTCACAACAGCGATGATGGTGATGGTATCTATTTTGACCACGACCATTTCAATATGCATGTTTATGGAAATGTGCTGGCATTGAACAGTAGGGGAGGAAAGAGGGGAACAGCTTATTTGTTCAAGCATGGTTCTATGCCAAAGACTTCTTATCCGTTGGATTGTTACAACAATATTGCTATAAACTGCGGACTAGGGTTTGAATTTGTGACCCGTGATTCTGTCGAAAATAATTGGAAGAATAATGTGTCTGTCAACTGTCGTATTCCAATCGAGTATAAGTTTGTTGCAGCAGATGGAAAGGAGGTAAAAAAAGATTCGACAGTAGCCAATGGTAGGAATATGGCTTATTCTACAGACCCGGGATTTGAGGCAATGGCTAAAATGGATTTTAGGTTGAAACCTACTTCACAAGTATTTAAAGATTTGCCAGAATTTAAAGCCATACCAATGGATAAGATTGGTTTGTATCTGGATGAATACAGAAAGAAATTACCAACGGATGAAGAAATAAATAGGTTCAGCAATGGTGATGGAAGTCAATCTTTGAATCAAGCAATATTGGATAGGAAATAATGACTCAACCGAATTGTTTATGTAAACTGACACTAGATTAAACACAACTGAAATAAACAACAACTTAATAATGTTTTCAGCAGGAAATAGAGTACTAACTCTACTTTTATTACACCCACTAAAGCTTGTATTACATGTAATAACGCCTGTAATACATGTAATAGGGGTTGTATTACATGTAATTACACTTGCAATACATGAAATTGGAGCTCTTGTACATGTACAAACTCTCACAAGACATGTACTAGGAGTTGTATTACATGTAATTGCGCTTTCATTACATGTAATAGAAGCTGTAATACATGTAATACAAGCTTTAATACCTAAACTTGCTTCATACAAATGGGTACCAACAACCTAATAATGGATTTTTTTAATTAATTAGATAAAAATAGATAGTTGATGTGTAACAGATTTCTAATAGTAACAACCATTTTAGTTGCTCTTTCTTTTCAATCTTTTTCTCAGGAAAAAGAAAGGGTATATTACCAAGAGCCTACTTGGAAACCTAGAGGTACACTTCCTTACGAAGACGCAATTAATAATAACTTCTGGCCAAAATCACCAGAGGTAAAGTTGACATATAATGACCCCACGTTTGATAAGAGCCGGCTCTCTGAAGTACCTGCTCCAGGTGTTTATCCTCGTGTGCTGCTTACCCCAAAAGATGTAGATGCTATCCGAAACAAGGTAGCCTTGGGCGATAAAGCCCCCCTAGCTTTCAGGAGTATGTGGCAGCGAGTAACCATCAGTAAAAGTGCCTTTTATGCATTGGTCACCAAGGATAATACACTTGGGAAGCAGTTGGCAAAGGAGTTGGTGGCTAAGATTAAAAGCCTCGATCCAAAGATTACGGCGTTGGATAAGCAAGTGGATAGGGATAATCTTTGGTCTGCAGAGCGTTCTGTGGTGGCTTCTGGCAACCCCGACCCACCGAGTGAGATATGGGATTTGTTGGATTATGATTACCTGCACGATTGGATGACACCCGAAGAACAACAATCTGCCAATGATATTATTGGGCGTATCTGCAAGCATCGTATCTCCAATTTTATGATTGTTCCCGACCATGAGATGATTAATAATCATGAGGGTTTTGGGATGGAGTATATACGGCTGATGTTGTTAATAGAAGGTCAGAAAGGGTTCGACCAAAAGCTGTTTGACCTCGCTTGTCACAAGGCAAACGCCATGTTGAGTTGGTATTTGGATAAGGATGGGATGTGTTATGAATCTATTAAAGGATGGCTGAATGTTGCAGCATTTACTGCTGTTGGGTTGAGACAAAGAAACCTGTTGATGCATGACCATTTGCAAGCGAAGATGAACTTCTTTAGGGCAGCCATCCGTTGGGAAGATGGCGTTTGGCATATCCGTGATGAGATGCGTGCTTCTGCTTTCCATGTTATCTGGATGATGCACTACTACCATCCCAAAGATGAATATATAGATTTCTTGTATCAGTCCACTTTTTCCACTCATCCTTTCCTCACAGATCCCAATGCAAAATGGCCTAACCCAGTGGGCATCTGCAATGAATTGTTGTTGTTGTATGCCGATGATGGCTTGGTGAATAATGGTAAAAAGATTGATTGGACGGATCAGGAAAATATCAATCGCTTGCACCTTCCTACTACTTGGCAGGATAGTATGCGTGGTTATGTGGAGGTGCGTAATAGCTGGAAGAAAGAAGATTTGCATGTGGGATTTGTATGTAAGCAAGATTTCTTTTATGGCGGACATGAAGGTTCTGAAAACAACAGGCTTACCCTCTGGAAAGATGGGGTAAACTGGATTCAGGATAATAATATGTTGGCTACCAAAGCTACGTTCTTGCAGAATATGCTTACTGTTGATGGTAAGGGTTGCCATTGGCCACCTGCACCCGGCACTTGGTTGGGCATTCACGAAACCCCAACGGGTGTAGTTGCTGTGGGAGATGGCAAGAATGGATACTCCTTTTATAAGAGTATGCAGGTGCATCCATTGGCGTTTCCTTCTGCAAAGATTCCTTATTATGTCCCGTTTGCAGAAGGCAACTTCGATTTAGACAGGAACATACAGGTTGCTTTCCATCCGGGAACTGTTCGTTATACTGATGGCTTTGCACACACCGATTATGGTCCGTGGAGTGCAGAAACAAGGTTGGTAGAAGGATACAGACCGTGGAATACGATGGAGCAAGCCTATCGGACTGTGCAGTTTGCCAAAGGGGATAATCCTTACGTATTGGTAATTGATGATGCCAAGAAAGATAACCAGTTGCACCAATTCGATTGGAATATATCTGTGCCAGTAGATGCGGTATTGGCTGATGTAGCTACGCCCGAAGTACAGTTTCAGAATACAGAGCCTTCCGATAATCGGATGAATGATATTGTGTTGGCAAAAGGGGATATTGCCAAAGATGCCAAGACAGGTAAATTAATATTGAAGAAAGGCGACCCATTGTGTTTGATACGCGTATTGTGGAGGAAAACAGATTATGGTTTCCCGGTACCTAAGCTAGAAAAGTTTGAGGGCTATGCGTTGGTAACTATTCCTGCAAGGGCGGTGTCACCTGAGTTTAAGGTATTGGTGTATCCATATAAATATGGAGAGGAAGTGCCTAAAACTTTGTGGAACAGGGATAGAACGCAGTTGACAGTAGAGTTTAAGAACCAGAAGGACGTCTATAATTTCAGTACTACCGATGGTGGACGCACCGTATTCGAACTAAAAAGAAATGGCAAGGAAGCAGCAACTAGTGTAGCTAAGCTAGCACGACCCAACTTGATTGTAAGAGGAGAAACCTTTAATCAGAATGATTTACGTTATACCCGCAATGCTGATAAAGTGCCTTCCTATTTGGTTTGTGATAGCCTGAATGTGCAATTGCAACGAGTAGCTGCCCCTGCACAAATTCATTACACATTGGATGGCACAGAACCAACTGCTACTTCTCCTTTGTATGAAAGGGATATTGTGGTTAAGAACAGTTGCACTCTTAAAGCAAAAACGATAGACCCAACATGGGAGGCAGGTGCGCAAGAGAGTGAAACATTTACTGCTAAGTTCATAGCTACCCTTGCTGAAAAGGGACTCTCACAAGAACCAAAAGGAACAAAGGGAGCTTTGTTAGCTAGGGTATATGAAATAAATACAAAGTTGTATAACGACAAAGGCTTCTTCGATGCCAAAAGAGTTATGATGCCTAATGTTAGCAAGGAGAAGCCAATTATAACCAAGCAAACGAATGGTTTTGAATTGCCTGAGGTTACACCCACCCATCCATTAGAGGAACAATGCAAGGGCTTCTATCGCTTTAGTGGTTATTTCTATGCAAAAGAGAAGGGTGTTTATACGTTTGATGTAAATTCATGTGGCCCCGTGTTGTTTGACATTGGCAAACAAACGGTGATAGAAGCAACAGGTGTATTCTATCAAAACCAAGCGCACCGCAAGGGGGAAGCTTCTTTGGATATGGGTTGGCATTACCTGAACTTAGTAGTTTGTGATCCATTGTTCTGGAATATTAATAGTCTAGACCCCATGCCGTTGGAAGTTACTTATGGCATTAATGGTGGTGAATACCAAGCAGTAAAGGTTGATGAACTATTGTCTGAGAATGCAAGTAATAATGCTATCAGTACTTCATCAGCCACTAAATCCTTAGCTGCTTTGCCAAATGTTCCTTTGTTAGAATCAGGTCTTGATTTAGCTATTTATGATCGTAGTGGCAAGCGTCGAGATAATGACTTCTTGGATATAGAATCTGCAACACCCATTCATAGTGAGCGAACTAATAGTATGGAAGCTACTAGTAGCCGCAATACGGTTAGGGTATATAATGGTTATTTCTATGCCCCAATTAACGGCACTTATACCTTTAAATTGCCTATGCGTAATGGGGAATCTGGTCCATTGGGAGCGTTGCAAGCTACTTGTCAAAATCAGGTGAGGATAGATAATTCCATCATTGCACAACGTGGTGTTTATGGTCGTAACTTAAATGGAAAGGAAGATTTAGGGCAAGGCTGGCATACCATCTCACTACGTTATGGCCCTAGTGAACCTACTTGTAAAGTGGTATTCCCGGATGGACAGGCTGTTGACTTGAATGGCAATAATCTGTCAAGACCATCTTTGGTTTCTATCCTTCCCGAAGGAAAACCTACTGCACTCACTTTGTATGAAATCTACAATCCAACTAAGTTTAGTTTAGACTTTAAGGGAGATAAGAAGGTAGAGATACACTACACATTAGATGGTTCAGTGCCAAGTGCAAGCTCGCTTACATTTACAGCACCATTTACTTTATCAAAAACGACCACCATCAATGCTTCCATATTTGCTAATGGAAAAGTCTTAACCCTGCCAGCTAAGATGGACGTTAAGTTGGTTAAGATTCCAGAATCAGGCACCTTGGGTAAATTCGATTTTAGTAAATGGGATGGTATTATGGGCGATTATCCTGTAGATGCTTCCTACAAAATATGGGTTGCGCCTACCTCATCTTTAGCAGCAGGAATGCATAGTAACAAGGCTTTATCCTCTCAGGCAATAGAAACAGAAACAGCAAGATTGGTAGATGTAAATGTGTCTCGTCCAGCTATAAAGGCTGCTTTTAAGTTGTACGATTTAAAGATGCGTGAGAATGCATTAACGGTTGCGGTGTGGTTTAAAACAGACGAGAAGAATGGCAAAGTATTCAGCAAAGAAGGATATACTGCCTTTGGAAAGAGCTATAAGACAGTCTCTTGCGAGATAAGCAACGGTACATTGCGTGCAGGACCGAGTAAGATTTCTGGTGGAAAAGTAGAAGCTGGAAAGTGGCAGTTTGTAGTATTTAGTATAAATGAAAATGAATCTGGACTATACCTAAATGGCGAGCAAGTTGCAAAAGGTATCGGCTCTAAAGACATCGCAACAGATGCCCTCGACTTCTTTGTTGGTCATAAAGCAATTGTGAACAGTGTGCAGTTGTTTGATCGTCTTTTGGATGCTAATGAAGTAAAAAGGCTATACGATTTTGGCAAGGAGTAAGGGCAAATGTGGGCAAATGTTTTTTTATATTATCATCAGTATATTGTAACTGTAATTTGTTAATCGAAGTTGCTATAAGTAAACGAGGTAGGTCTCAAAGACCAGCCTCGTTTACTTATTACAAAACCAACATTTATAATCTATGTAACTTCTATTTTACAATTACCCACTTACAATATGTTTGTCCACAACTTACCGTAACTTGTATAACATACATTCCCGAAGCTGCTGAAGTAGGAATATTTAAAGTTCTTAGTGCTAATCCTCCATCATAATTAAAGTTTGTAGTAAACACTTCTTTCATTGCACTATTAAAGAGCCGTGCTACCACTTTTCCTTTAGCTACATTTTTTAATTGTAGTTGAATCTTTTTATCTACCGTTGGATTGTTTAAAATAGTTATTCCTACATTTTCTTGAAACTTTTCTAGTGTTACAACTGGGCTATAAAGTGCTTTACCCGATTTTTCTTCTGCTATTATTCTATAAAAGTACTTCCCATTTAATGGCAAATTATCATCATAAGCATAGTCACTAATACCCTTAGATTCTAGGTTTGCAATTGTAGTGAAATCAACTCCATTTGCAGATCTTTGCACTTTGTATTGCTTAATATTTGCTTCTACACCCACTTTCCAAGATACTTTAGCAAACCCATTATTAGCACTAACATGCACACTTTTAAAATCTATTGGAAGCGGAACACTAAGCCCAAGTATATAGTATAAAGAATTTTCTATTAACTGCTTTCCTGTTGTATTTAAATTAGCTGTTGAATTTTCGCTTAGCCCAATCATAATAAACCGTTTTGTAGTTGTGGTTCCATTCATATTGGTGCCAACAGGTATTTCTACAACACTATTAGTAGTAGAATTTCCGATAGCATTGCCTAATACCGTTATAGCCGGAGTAGCAATCCAGCTAGCATTAGTTATGCCTGTTACTGCATTTGTATTGAGTGTTGAAAATAATTGCAATTGATTATTGGCAGTACCTGTAAACGTTAATCCAGAAAATATAGGGTGAGTAGTATCAATAATAGTTACACTTGTGTCACTGGTATTAACGGCGTTAGTTGTGTTTATCCAATTCCAAGCAGTAGTTTTTAGGATGAATGGCTTTAGTAGCAATTTTGGTTTGTCTACAGCTTCCAAAGCCGGGAAACCTGCTGCTGTAGAGCCTGGAACAGAACTCATTACAATTGCATCATAGCCTGTATAGTCTATCGTTGTAGATGTAGCGTCAACAGGGGTAATTGAAAAGCTAGGGTTTGAAGTTAGTTTATTGTAAATAGCTGTATCAGCCGCAGAAATTGGCAAAGTAGTAAAGTAAGCTATTTTCTTGCCAGTAGAAGATGTTACAAACACTGACCCATTGATAACTACTGGAGAACCTGCACCACCTACAGAAGTAACTGTAAATGTGTAGCTTCCTAGAGCCGAAGGTGTACCTTGTAAGGTTAATGTTTTATTTATGGTATCGAGTGTTGTTTTCATCCATTTTGGAATATTGGTTGTAATAACGCCCGTAGCTCCACCAGACCATGTATACTTAATGGTAGCAATTGCACTTCCTAATGTTACTGTTTGACTTGTATTTTGTGCAGTTAATGCTGGAGGAAATTGATCAATAATACCCTTCTCATAATACCCTAAATCTGGATGCTTTCCTGCATAAGGTAAACCAACATCCAAACCGGCATCAATTAAATCGCTTCCAGCTATTAAATTCATAAACGTAGTGGTAAAGCTTCCATCAGCATTACGCGCAGCAAGTATTAAAGAGGTGTCCAAACTTACAAAGTCGCCACTATTTGTGGTTACGCCAGTGGTATTCCAACTGTTATTTTCGTTAGTAACTGTTTTGCTAGAGAAATCATTAGAACCTAATGAGCTAAGCGAAACACAATTCTTAATTACTAACGTGCCTCCACTACTAGAACTAAACCTGAAATTGAATCCATTTTGATAGCTGGAGTTATTGTAAATGGTCATTACACCATAGTTATTGTTTTGATCAAATCCTCTAACGGTATTTCCTATAGAAAGACTACGAGTAACAGTTACATCATGTGCCGTAAAATTGCCCCCAAGTTTAAATCCATTACCATTACCATAGTTTTTATAGGTAGCCAAATTAATCAAATCATTAGTTCCTCTCACACTCTTTACAGTTAATGGAAACTGATCAAACCAAGCTTTATCTACTTGATATCGAGGGTGATTTGCCATATTGAAAGAAGAAGGACCATTTTTATAACAAATACAATTCTTTATATACGTACTTCCTTGCTTTTGATAAAAGTCCCATCCATCATCAGCGTTATTCCAAGAGCGGCAACCATCGTATGTATTCGGATTTGTATTGGTGTATAGTTTGTCTGCAAAACCATCAGCATTACCACCAAAGTTGGCAAGCGTAATACCACCACTTTGATAATCGAAATTGTCGTGAGAATCGCAGTTAAGTATCAAATTATTTCCACCAGTTCTGTGTGTTAAACCAGTATCGCAATTGCCATAAAACTCACAGTTTTCAATAATACAATTACTGCCATTATTTATCATACCAGTATCGCCGGCGTACCTAATTACCAAACCTTTTATATGCAAATAGTTAGACGTACTACTAACCGAAATGCCAGGATTTGATTTGCTGTATGGTACTGAACTGAAATCTAAAATAGGTTTCTCACCAGGATAAGCCATAATAGCAATTCTGGCTTTTGCAGTGCCACTTTTGCTGATAGATACTTTAGCCGTAAGGTTATAAACACCTCCTCTTAGGTATAGTGTATCCCCTGCCCTAGTAAGTTTACCAATACCCGTTATAAGATTACATGGGGAAGCTAAAGTTCCCGTTCCTGTACCAGTAGGAGAAGCATAATATACCGCTGCATTCAATTTGCAACTGCCAAAAACAATTAAAAAGGCAAAAGCTAGCACATGGCAATTGGTTTTGTAAAATACCTGCTTAATTTGTTGTGATAGTGTGATTAATGTGTTGTATTTCATTTAGCAATCTTATTTAATATATTTTTAGATACCTTAAACCTCAAAAATATAAAGATTAGTTTCTTTTACACTAATTCGATAATGAGACTTATTGGGATAAATACACTTTTTGAATGTAGATTGTAAGAAAGGTTAATAGTTTGTTTTATAAAACAATTAGTTGAGTGATATTAAAACAGGCACCTAAAAACCTTTCTTATTGAGCTGGAAATTGTAGCCTTACAGTGCCACCATATCTTCTCTTTTCAACACCACAGGGCCAATCAACCCGCTAGGTAAAAGTTTGCTATCTTTTTTGTGATAATGCCAGATAGAAAATGTCTTCCTTCCTTTTGAGGGCCTCGGTGTATTTTTTATAAACCAATCAGGATAAGCCTTCATTGGTTGACCCATTCCAGGTCTTTCAGCACCCCACTCAAAGTCGGCGGGCTCTTTTTCATCCGCAATAATCCTGTTAGCCCACGTATTTGTTACAGCAATCTTTAATTCATTATTACCCAACTGAAGGTAATCCGTCACATCAATAATATATGGTGCATACCAAATTATGCCCAACTTCTTTCCATTAATCGTGATATCTGCCAATTGATTATTCATTACTCCTAAATCGAGTTTTATTCGCTGATTGGCTTGAATAAAAGTATTGTTCAATTGTATGTTTTTGGTATAGGTAGCAGTACCTGAAAAGTATTTTACCTGTTCATTATCACTCAAGCTAAAGTCTGATAGGGTAGGGAAGGATAATTTGAACACACTATCTAATTTAGGCGCAAAAGAAACATTCCAATCTGTATTCAATTCCATTGGTGATTTTGCAACAGTGTTTATAGTTCTCTTTTTTCCAGACGAATAAACAACTTCTGCAGCGCCAGAAGTAGAAGAACAAAAGGCAGGTTTGCCGTTGTTATCATTGATAACCGACCAATTATTGAGCGTGTCCTTTACAGAAACAGATATTGGGTGGTTGTTATTACTTGCTTTCTTTTTAAAAACAACAAACACGGATTGCTCTCTTTTTAGCTTAATGGAAACAAAGGTTCTGCCATCTTTTTCATACCATAAAGGAGCATCGGTAGTAGAACCATCTTCTGCTTGCCAAAACTCGGGCTGCTTTCCAGTTATATTGAATGAAGCAGTATAATGTTGTTCCTTTTGACTGGAATTTACCAAGAAATATAAGTCAGTATCCTTAGAACGACGGTGTAATAACCTAGTTGCAGCACTTACTGATGTATCTTTAATATCCACATCTTTAGGAAGATTTATACTGGCTATATTATCGGCTCCTTCTGCTTTTACATCAGTTACAATAATACCTTTTCCGTATTTATTAATTGGTTTATTGCCCCAAACTTCATCGGCTATTTGTTTTACAACATCGTTACAAGTGGGTGCATTCTGTAAGCTTGGTGATTCTATTGGTTTAGGTGCTACAATCGTTGCTCCACTAGCTACTATTGCCTTTATTTTAAGGGCAACTTCAGGCAACATTTCTGTTTTAGTGGGGAAAACCATATACTTATAAGATCTTCCAGAAGGAAGTACAATATTGCCATTACTAACTGTTATTTTACCCTTTAGAAAATCATCTTGAGAAATCAAATCCCCATTATTGTTCTTTAAGTCCTCATAATATAAAACATCCGCTACTTGTTCTCCAAACTGCAATAAAGAAGATGTTCTAGTTAGATATTTTATGAATGCTTTTCCAGGTTCAAACCAAGTTTGGTGACGGCTAAAGTGTGTTCCCCACCATCCCATATCCATTCCGGGCTGGTATTTATCATCAAAAGGTTGGTGAACCCATTGGTGCAAAACAAATCGGTTGATGCCAGTTGCAAAAGCATAATCAGCAGAAAACTTTAAGGTAGCCGGTGTCTCTGTCCATTTACTCGACTCTGGTCTGCAAGTAAATGCTTCTGCTCCTATTACATTAATACCCGCCGCCCTTGCAGCTGCAGGAATTTGAGGATTAGCACTTTTAGATTTATTGGTTGCCCAGAACTCCCCCATTGGAAAATCTGCGAAAGCAGCGCCTTGAGCAATACTCCAAGGTCCATAATAAGGTTCCCAACTAAACTTCAAATTAGAATTATTAATGATTTTCTTAGCCACTTCCCATCCATTCTTAAAATATAGGTTGTTTACCACATCCTTAAAATCCCATTCAAACTTCTTAGTTTCAGCTTCACTATTTACTACGTTTTGATTCCCCTTATTGATATTTGTAATAACTGTTCCCATAACCAACCAAGGCGTAGGATCGTACCCCTTCATGGCAATAAACTCAGGTTTAAAGGCTTCAGTCCAGTTTTGGTTACCCGATTCATAACTGTCAACGTGCATGATATTGAAAGATTGTCCAAAATATTCCCCTAGATTTTTCTTAATTGGGTCAATCACCGAATGCCAATGAAACTCATTGCTTTTCTTGTCCATCTTATTAACTTCCAAAGTCTTTCCAAATAATTCTTCAGGCACAGGATGTGGCTTAGACATGGTAGGAGCATAACAAATACGATAAACAGTCCATTTGCCAACAGGCGATGCCCAGTCGAGGTTACCATCTTTATCCATTTTGTTTGAGATATCAAGTACACTTTTAATGGTTAGATTAGTGGAATCTGGAACAGCCAAAACAGAAATGTCTGAGTAAATACTTGCTTTTTTATCATTCGGTGTAGCACCCCTTCCATTATATAAAGGCAAATCAGGAATCGGTATCTTTTGGGTTATTTGGCGTCCTCCATCCACTCTTATCTTACTGTATATCAATCGCTGCATACCTTTTTCTTCTGTAATCCAAGGGCCACCAGTGGTGGAATATCCTACAGCATTGTGAATGCCTATTTCCAATCCAAGTCTTTTAGCTTCCGATGCCGAGAATCTTAGTGCCTCCCAATAAGCAGGGCTTCTGTAGGTTTGTTCAGGCCAAGGAAGATTTAGGGTAGGCATGTGCGATTCTTCAACAGATGAAGTTAGATTAGTTACAATTCCTCCACCAACGCCCATATCCTTCATCGCTTCAAAATCTTTGGTGATGCCTCTTTTAGAAAAGTTAGACCCCATCCAAAACCAATAGCTCAATGGACGCGCTTCCTTTGGTGGATTAAGAAACGCAGATTCAATAGTTGATTCATTAGTTTTGGATTGACTGAAACATGTGGTAACAATCAAAGCATATATAATAGACAAACTAAAATATTTCATAAACAAACAATTCTTATTCCTAATTAAGTTACACGTTGGCAATGGCGTTTTATCTGACATATAAAGAGAGAGAAGTTTAAACAATACTTAAAAAAATAATGGGGAGAACTGTGGTTATTACTCAAGGGCTTTACCATTAAGTTAACAAGGAAATACCAAATGAAAGAAGGTTTTGTTTTATCAACAAATCAAACAAAGTAACTAAGCCCCTTTTGTGTGCCACCTTGTGCTTTCCATACGTTATAGGCTATAGGCTTTAACCAAAGAAAGGTGCAGTTTAAATGCAAACAATGCCGCATAAAAAGGATCGGCAATCTTTATAAACAAACGAGAGTTACCTAAGGTTATTGTTAATTGTATTTTTAATTACCTCTAAAAGACCAAGAATCAGTATCTAATAAACCCATTTGGTGCTATCAAATCTCGATATATGGGGCTAAAAACACATTTAACGTCATCAACGAAGTCTGATGACACTAAATGCTTTCATTTACTATCATCAGACTTCGTTACACGAGGTAAACGCTTTCATTTAGTGTCATCAGACTTCGTTAGATGGGTTAAATGTGTCCATTTAATGTCATCAGACTTCGTTAGATGGCATAAATGAACGCGTTTAGTGTCATCAACGAAGTCTGATGACACTAAACGCGTTCATTTATAATGTATTGAGATAATTGTAGCTTATAAAGAGTTTTATTGGACTGATAATGAGATGATTGGGGAAGGGAAAATGAGTTATGGGATTGGGATAGATAATACTGATTAGAGGATAAATGAACTTTACTTTTGGATGGATAACTTTTAAAATGTTGCCTATGCTTACTATTAATAATCTTATGTTTGAAAATTAGGAAACAAATTCCCTTAGATTTGTATTTGCGCTACTGTAACACTACCGCGTGTATTTAATTAGAAGCATAACAATCAAGATGTTATCTAAATATACGCGGTGGGAAAAATGAGATTTGTAGCTCGTATATAATAGTGTCAACTAATTTTTGGTCACCCTTCATTATTTACAACAAAAGAATTTTTTTATGTCTGCAATAGCATCCTTTTATATACTAGACACAACCAAACTTGACGAATTAAGCAAAAACGCTGAAATCATTGTCAAGAAAGGATTTTTTAGTAAAAAAGTGACCGACAATTATTGGGAATTTTTAGCCAATAATGCGACAGAATTAAAAAAACTTGATGGTTCTGGTTATGTTTACGCCAACCTACTAGTTTATCTTCATGAGGAAAAGAATGTTGACTTGCTGACAAACCAATATGACAGCATCGCAAAGGAACTTGTTGACAAAAGAGGTAATTCACATTTCATATTTACCAACACTCAAAAGACTTCGTTTTTATTACAACTCAAGCCAGACTTGTTTTCATTGACTGAGATACAAAAGTTTAATCAAGACTTTTCAGAGGAGGGGGATGAGGAAACAGCAAAGTTGACACTTGATGCTATAAAACTTTTGCATGATAATTTGGGAAAAGTTCAAAATGACAATCAACTGTTGTTACTTATCATAGGATAAAACTGCTTGCAACACAAAAATGGCTTTGGACGGAACAAACTCAGATTCAGCTAGTCGGGTTGTTGCTGTTCGATGATGTTAGCGAAGTGCATCTCGAACTGGCAGACAAACGGGATATTTATTCTTCTCTGCCTGTAATAGCGTATTTACTTCTTGGGATACTTGATTCATTATATCTCTGGAATCCCATGGAGCATCCGAAATAAAATGCTGCATAGCATAATAATCACTGTCTTTAACGGATTCTCCCATTTGTTCAATATTGCGTTTTTTACTTTGAAATAACCCTAGAAAATAAGAAATAAGATTATCAAATAAGATTATCACTCTGGTTCCGAGTTTTACTTTTAAAATGCTTACAGAACTTTGTAACATACTTTTTAAGCTGACCTTCATAAGCAATATTAATTAGCACACCTTAACTACTTCTATTTCTAATAGTTTGGCTAGTTTAATAAGCTTATTACTGATATGTCCAACGCCAATGGCACAATGATGTGCAGGACCTTGTTCGTTCCAAAGCTCTACAAATTTTCTTGCACCAATACTAAACTTGTAGCGGCTATTTGTATTGCCTATTTCTAGTATAGGCCCAGCAACCGATTCACCTTCTGCCACCAACAACTTAAACTTACCCTTGCCATCCTCTACAACTGACAAAAGAGTTACAGCACCATGTTTTACACTCATCTCTACCGATAATCCCTTACCTATTTTACCATGATAAACTTGCAATGGCTTCACTTTTGTTTTCCCTTCGGCAATAGCAATATGTCCGGGGCCATCATGCCCAAAAAGAACGATGTCGTCATTAAAATCAAGTGCATAATACTCCGAAAAGGAACCTCCAATGCCAAAAGAATCCAATATCTTCATTGCCAATACATTCTTCACCTCATATTCTCCCGCCACCGGAACATTCCTAGCAGTTAATAAAGAGTTACCAAGAATAACCGAAGTGGCAGTATCCTCGTTTTCTGGCACACCATTACCCATGTAATAATAAGCTAGAGAATTTAGTTTGTACTTGTCTACCATCTTATCAAGCGCAACAGAAGTTTTTGCTGCCCTTTTAAGTTCATCTATGCTACAATCATCCTGCACATCAAACACTTGGTAAAAATGAGCTACCCTCTCCTCAATTTCTTTTTCAGTAACAGTGTGTCTAATCTCGGTAAGGTCATCCAGTTCTACTATTTCTAAGTGTCCTCCAAAAGTGGCATACACGGCCGTAAGGTCTGTATATATATCAAGCATACCATTATAGTAATGCCCCATTAAGCCCATTCTGTTATGAAACATCGTATTGGCCACCTTAGCAGCTTCTATCCATTCGCCCAACTCCTCCCATAAATAAGCATCATCTTCCAATACGCCTGTAATCTGAAAGAAACGTACTCCACATCTTTTAAAAGCATTCGCAATCTCAGGCACAGGGCACGCAGAACAGTATTCTAGCCACTTGCCAGTCATCTCGGTACGATTGCCCAATTGATTGAAGGATTTGTAATCGATTGCCTTCTTTGGTGAGATATTCAAGATAATAACCGGCACTTTAGAACGAAGAACTACTGGAAGCACGGTTCCAGAAACGGCATAAGTAGTTACATGAAGCAACAATAGATCTACATCTGCTTCTCTAAAACGATGACCTGCCTCGAAGGCTTTTTCGGGGGTGTCGATCATGCCGAGATTAACTATCTCTACATCGTAGATAGATAGTTTGTTAACCACAGTATCGATGTGTTGTAGAAGGGTGGGAAGTAACTGTGGGAATTGTGGCCAATAGGCATCTAATCCAATCCCGAAATAACCAACTTTAAGCTTATTTTTCATATAACAATCATTTGATGGCAAAATTGCACATTATGCATATCTACAAGAAAATATTTTATTGTTTAAAGTGATAGTATTATTGCACAAAATGACAAATGAATAACTTTAATAAATATTGGCTGATTCCACAGCAGAACAATCAGTTTTTACAGATACTAAATTGTGGGTATAACAGTTATAATGAAGCAAATGACTACCCTCAAAACATTCACCCAGAAGAATATATATTTAGTTGGGAAAAAGGAAGAAGATTGCAAGAATATCAGCTTGTATTTATAGCTAGAGGAGGAGGTTTGTTCGAAACGGAGACTACTAACTCGACTTCCATTAGTGGAGGAACATTGCTTTTGTTATATCCTGATAGATGGCATCGGTATAAACCCAACCCTACAACCGGATGGGATGAATATTGGATTGGAATACAAGGTAACTATGCAATAGCCGTATTGGAAAATATTGAAGCTTTTGGGCATGAGCACTATTGCTTTGAGTCATCGGCAGATTTACATGATTTGTTTATCAAACTAACCAACCTGGCTTACCAAGACTGGCAGAACAGTACTCCTTTGATAGAAGGAATTGCCGCAAACATAATGGGGTTGATACAATATAAATTGGCCCGCGAACATGAGAAGGAAACTTCCTCAACAAATGCTGTATCAAAAGCAATATTGTATATGCAAGACCATCTAAACGAGTTGTTGGATATGAAACAGGTGGCAAAAGAAATGAATATTGGCTACTCGTTATTTAGAAAACGATTCAAGGATGTAACAGGGTTTTCGCCTGCACAATATCTTATAGAACTTAGACTAACAAAGGCAAGGAAATTATTGAAAGAAACTAATTTATCAGCAAAAGAAATAGCTTTTATGACTGGATTCGAGTCGGAACAATATTTTAACCGACTCTTCAAGTCAAAAAATTTAAGTACCCCAAATAGCTTTCGAAAAGTAGGACTAATACACTAATCCTTCGCATTGAACAGCAAAGATTATTATCTTAAAAAAACTGAAAAATAATTTACGCCCGAATCAGTAGATATAAATACTTTCAGTCTTTCTTACTTGTCAACAGCCTAGTTTCTAGGTGTTATTTGATTTTGCTTGAACATGAAAAAAGAAATTTGCCAAGCAAAACCTTAATTTTTTATTTTAATTAATAGTTGTATGAAAAAAAAATATTCTTCTCATTCTCATTTCCTTTCTATGAATGGTGTTAGAAAATGTTTGTTCGCAGTCATTTACACTGGGTTGTTTCTTACATTGACAAATGCATTATAAACACTTTTATTTGGAATTACATTGTGCATTTGTACAAACGTAATTGCCCAGAAATTAAAGCCAATTTCACAACCCTTGGTATCTCACATTTATACCGCCGACCCTTCTGCGCATGTGTTTAACAATAAAATTTACATTTATCCATCTCATGATACTGCTACAGGAATTGCTGAAAATGATAACGGTGACCATTTTAATATGATGGATTTTCATGTGCTTTCAATGGATTCAATAGGTGGAAAAGTGACCGATAATGGCGTTGCTTTGCACATAAAAAATATACCTTGGGCAGGTAGACAACTTTGGGCACCAGATGCAGCTTTTGCAAACAATACTTATTAGAGTTTGTGTCAGTTTAATTACAGGGTAATTAAACTGACTGACATAAACTCTAATATTGCAGTATATACTTAAAACACAATCATCATCTACTATTGGTTGTTTATGTATGCCAACCTACCCACACTCTCCCTTCCATCTTTACCTACCTTGGTAATTTTGAATGTACACCTGCCTACTTGGGCAATGTTAGGTGCTTTAAATCTGTAAGCATCCCCCTTTTCTCCCGCAATAACCAGTTCATAAGTAGGCGAATTACCAACAGCTTTATAAATTTTAAAGGAAGCCGTCTTCGTCACAGCACCCCAAGATAATTCTACGGTACTGTCATTCATTTGTTTTGCAATCAATGTATCGGGGGGCGTAATGTTATCAAACGTAGGTATGGAAGTAATCTTAATAGTTGCGCCTTTGGTTGTTTGCATACTGATTAAATCTGTACTTTCTTTGGTGAATTGAAGTTTTGTACCAGCAGCATTCACAAAGGAGGCTTTACTAATGTTGGGATAATATATTCGGCATAAACCACCCACTCTTGCTTTTATTTCGAATGCCGTTGCTTGTCCATTGTTCCAAAAGGCAGAAACTTCAAAGTTGCCCCTAGCTACTAAACCCTTATAACTTCCTGCTTTCCAATTAGTAGGTAAAGCGGGCAATGGAGCAATGTACCCTTCATGGCTTTGCAATAACATTTCGGCAATGCCGGCAGTACCTCCAAAGTTGCCATCTATCTGAAATGGGGGATGCGTGTCCCACAAATTATCCTTTGTACAGGTTGACAATAGATTGGTGAACAAGGTATAAGCCCTATCGCCTTCTTTTGCCCTTGCCCACAAATTTAAACGGTGCGCTATTGCCCAACCTTTAGAGAAATCGCCTCTTTCAGTCAGGGTAACTTTGGCTGCATCTATCCAAGCCGGCGTATTAGAATTGATGATGGTTCCCGGATAAAGCCCCACCAAATTAGAGATATGCCTGTGCTTGTATTCTCCAATATCACCATACTTGTTCTCTTCTCTGTATTCTTTTATTTGCCCAGACCAACCCACTTGAACAGGGTCTAACTTGCCAATCTGACTCTCAACTGTTTTGATAATTGGGTCATTGTCGCCCAACAATTTCGCCATTACTAACAAATCGTGGTGGTTTTCGTAAATCATTTCTTGGTCGAATGCACAGCCTACTGTTTCATAATTCTTTCCATTAACTTTCTGTTCAGGCGATGCCGAAGGATTTGCTAATAATAATCCATCGCTAGTAGGCTTTACAACTTTACTCAAAAACTTGCCCATTCCTAGTATAGCAGGATAGTCTGTAATCTTTAAGGCATTCATGTCTCTGGTAAAATCATATTGTTCCCAGAACAGTTTAGTAGTAAACCCACCTGTTCCTGGACCCGAATGTCCGCCTGGCCCCATAATGCTATAAGCACTAGCACCTGTACCTATAGTCCATCCATTTCCATCGGCTAAGGTAGATAATGCAGTAGGGTTATTAGCCGTTAAGTACTCTGTGGCTTTCTTATTCGCTTCCTCTCTAAAAGCCTTATTGTAGTCTACATAAGCCGTAAACATTTCTGCTAGGTTGGTATTAAAAGCAGGCCAATAGTTCATCTGCACATTTACGTTATGCCAATAGCCTGATGTCCATGGCGATACATCATACTGACTCCAAATGCCTTGAAGATTAGCAGGCATTGTTCCTTTGCGCGAAGAAGAAATCAATAAATACCTGCCAAATTGAAAGTAAAGTTCTTCTAAGTATGGGTTATGATTACCGGTTTTATAGTTTGCCAATAACTTGTCGGTAGGAATAGTTGATTCAACGCCACCCAAATCAAATTGTGCTCTCTTGAAGAAAGTATGGTAATCTGCTAGATGCGTTTGCAATAATTGTTGGTAGCTTTTTTTGCTGGCAGCAGCTATAATGTTTAATATTTTTTCATGAGGTAATGGGTTTCCATTTAGTTTTTTAGTAGGATCAAGTTCGGTAAATACTTTGCTTTCTAATTGGTAATTGGTACCTACAGCAACTAATATGATGGCGCTATCTGCATTGGCAATTTCTATTTTTCCATTACAACCATTCGCATCATTAATTGCTTTTTCAGTTCCCCCAAAGTTGGTCACCTTCAATTGCCCTTCGTAGGCTATGTTATAAAAACCCATCTTACCCGAAAGGGTAATCAAATCGCCTTTTGCAGATACAATCCCTGTTCTATAATCTCCATCTTTAGTAGTATCTATATTTTTTAAATAAGGAATTACTGGGCGTACTGCAAATGAAAGTTTGCCTTTTGCACTAGCTTTTAGCTTTATCACTAATACTTTGTCGGGATAACTTGCAAAACACTCGCGAGTATATTCCACACCATCTTGTTTGTATTTGGTGAAAGAAATGGCATCACTTATTGAAAGCCCTCTTTGATAATTAGTAGGATTTTTATGATTAATGTCCAAATAAATCTCTGCAAAATTGGTTAGACCTCCCAACTTGTAAAGACTTTTATTAGCCAAAGTATTCTCTGTTATTTGAATCCTTTCTGTGTCTGTTCTACCAAATATGCTGGCACCAAGCCTCCCATTTCCTATTGGCAGCGACCAGTTTTCCCAGTCTGCATCATACGGTTTTCCTCCAGCTTGCACTTTTGTCCAATCAGCCCCTCTATTTGGTGCAGGTGCGTCGTAACATAGTTTGTAGGTTTTGTTTTGGGGTTGATTCTTCTGGGCATTAACAGAAAGAACTAACATGGTTGAAAGAATGAAAAAGCAAACAAATTTCATGATTGGGAGGTTGTTTAGATTGCAATAATAGAAGAAGATTGATAATTAGATGCTAAGAAAGTTTAAAACTGTTTGTTGGAAAAGATGTTTGAATAAATCTTAAAACTCTATAGTTTTAAAATTTACTTTTAGTTTTACCATTTAAATACTAGTTTATGAAACAAGGTTTATTGCATTTACTGGTTTCCTTCTTATTGGTAAACAATTGCTTCTCTCAAACTTCGGTAGTATTCGGGAATGATTCTGTTTCGGGGGAATACTGTAATGTAAGGGGAATAAAAATGTACTGCGAAGTATATGGAAATGGTCAGCCATTATTAATGATTCATGGTAATGGAGGAAGTATCAAATCGTTCAAAAATAACATTGCTTACTTTGCCCAAAAGTACAAAGTGATTGTTTTGGATAGCAGAGCGCAAGGGAAAACAATAGACTATAAGGACTCATTAAGTTTTGAAATGATGGCCGACGACGAAGCTGCCTTTTTGGATGCCTTGCACATTGATTCTGCCTATATTGTTGGATGGAGCGATGGTGGCATAAATGCGTTACTGTTGGCCATGCGCCATCCCAAAAAAGTGATTAAACTAGCAGCAACGGGCGCAAACCTGTGGCCAGATTCCACAGGTATTAACCCTGGTTATTGGCGTTCCGAAAAGAAAAGATTTGATACGACTAATCCGGCTAAGTTTACCACCCAAAAAGAAAAGAATGAATGGAAGCTGTTTATGTTGGACTGGGTGCAGCCGAATATTTCCTTAAAAAGTTTAAAAGCTATCAAGTGTCCGTCCTTGATAATTGGGGGCGATCACGACCTGATACCTGTAGAACACACGGTGCAGATTTATAAAAACATACCTAATGCATTTCTGTGGATCCTCCCCAATTCTGGACATGGCACCTTGAAAGAACATAAAGACGATTTTAACAGTCAGGTAGATTTATTTTTCTCCACACCTTTTTATAAGCGATAGATAACTATTTTTAATAAAATTCTCCTTTCTAAAGGTCAGATAATCGTTATTTACCCCTTAACTCAATTTTTTTTTAACAATAATAAGGTCTCTATTTAACATTATGGAATTTAATAGCCATCTTTGACCACTGAAAAAAATAATAGATTGCTAGATCAAAGTAAATATGAAGAGAGTAAACTTGTGGCGCTGCTTGCCGAAGACAGCGAATATGCCTTTCAGCTTTTGTATGATAGGCACAGAAACAGGATTTATAAAACAGCAACAAGATTTTTAAAGTCTCCTATATTGGCTCAGGAAGTTGTGCAAGACGTGTTCTTGAAACTATGGCTATCACGAAATACCTTAAAACCCAATCAACCCATTGAAGCTTGGTTACATACTGTAGCAAAGAATAACATCATTAACCGATTGAAAAAGGTGAGTAATGAATGGAAGGTAATGAATGAACTACCCTACATTACCGAAAGTAAATCGAATATTACTGAAAATTGGGTGCAGGATGTAGAATATGCTTCCATATTAAATGCAGCGATAAATACTTTGCCAGAACAACAGAAGAAGGCCTATCTATTATCCAGAAATGAAAACTTAACTTACATACAAATAGGAGAGAAGCTAGAATTGTCTCCACTTACTGTAAAAACACATATATCAAGGGCACTACTTCATATCAAAAAAGTGCTTGCAGCGAAAGGAATTATTCTTTCAGTAGCAATTGTTTCAATAATTTTTTAAATTTTATTTCTTCTTTGTACTCCACAAAGTATACTTAAGTGTATATGAATATTACAGGTTTGTAAGCCTGTTTTTAAATATGATGAACGAAGAACGTTTCAAATATCTTTTAGGGCTTTATAAAGCTAATAATGTCTCTATTGAAGAGCATGACGAGTTGTTTGAAATGATAGATTCATCTCGGTATGATCATGTTTTGGACAAAGCTGTATTGTCTGACCTGAGGTTAGAGAATGAAAGCGATGTTGCCGATTTGCCACCACACATAGCACATGATATTATCAGAAATATTTATGAGGCTGAAAAGAACGTGAAAAAGATGCTGCCAACTAAAAGGACAATCCCAACAATATATCGTTGGATTGCCGCAGCAAGCGTAATTGCAATTATTGGTTTGGCTTCTTTGTTTTATCAATCTACAAACGATGGCTCCAAAAAACAATTTGCAGCTATCATTCCAAAATATACCATTACCGTTGCTAATACTAAAAATGAACAACAATTGGTAGTGTTGAGCGATGGATCGAAAGTAACTTTAGCACCCAATAGTTCCATTCATTACAGCAGAATATTTGCAGGCGAAACTAGAGATGTCTATTTAGAAGGGGAAGCTTTTTTTCAGGTAACAAAGAATCCTGTGAAGCCTTTTATGGTGTATTATAATAACATCGTTACCAAGGTATTAGGAACGAGTTTTACTATCAACACCAATAAAAAAACTGGAAATGTAGAAGTTGCTGTAAAAACAGGTAAAGTTCAAGTGTTTGAGAACGAGAAATTGTTGTCTATAACAGAAAGAACCAATAAGGCTTCAACAATACTTACCCCCAACCAGAAAGCGGTCTACAATCTTAATTTGCATTTATTTGAAAATAGAATTGTAGAAAAGCCTGAAAGGATTCTGCCAAATGATACCGCAGTTGTGAACACAAAAGAAGTGTTAGTATTTGATCAGGAAAAGCTTAGAAGTATTTTTATAAAATTACAATCTTATTATGGGATTGATATAGTTGTAGAAAGTACCAATCTATACAACTGTTCTTTCTCTGGTGATATATCTAATATTGATTTATTTTCTGTTTTAAAGTCAATATGTATTGCCACCAACTCTTCATTTGAAGTGAATGGTACTAAGATATTGATTAAAGGCAATGGTTGTGATTAGTAAATGTCCTATTGCATTTCGCTACATACTCAATCTGATAATGATTACTTGTTAACTAATATTTATTAATATTTTTTCTTTCTAAATGCAACTTTAGGTTGCTAAATATTATTTGCCGTGAAAAAATTTCTTCCTTGTTTCATGTTTGTTCTTTTGTGTATAGCTAGTGCTACCAACAATAGTTTACATGCACAATCTAGTCTCGACAAAACCTTCACCTTCAACAATAACAAGGTGAAATTAAAGGCTCTCATCGCTGATGTGCAGAAACAAACACATGTAAACATCTCCTTTAGCTCTAGCGTCATCAATACAGAACAAGTTATTGCGTATAATGCTACAAACAAAAAGGTTGTTGACTTTTTACAAGACTTAGAAAAGAGTTATAAGATAGGCTATCAATTGGTGGGAGATAGGATTATATTGTATAAGATTAACGATAAACCTAAGACTGATAAACTCACTGAAGAAATTAAACCTACGCAAGAGGGAAACGTAATTAGGGGCGTGGTAAAGAACGAAAAAGGCGAAACCATGCAAGGGGTTACTATCATAGAAAAAGGTAAACCAAATGCAGTAGCTAGTGATGCAAAAGGCGAGTTTAAAATAAAAGTAACCAATAATAAGGCAAGCTTGGTTTTTAGTTTTACTGGTTTTGAACCAATAGAAGTTTCTGTTAGCAATAGCGCTATTTCCAATGTTTCACTTACTTCTATTTCTAAAGCATTGGACGATGTGGTGGTAGTAGGTTATGGGACAATTAAAAAGAGTGACCTTACTGGATCTGTTTCTAAGGTAAAACTAGAAAATGCTGCTCAACAAACTTCTAGTTCTTTCGAACAATTATTACAAGGAAAAGCGGCGGGCGTAAACATAACGCAAACTTCTGGTGACCCTGGTTCTGGAATCGTTTTTAACATAAGGGGAACAAATTCATTAGGGGCTAATCAGCCCTTAATTGTTATAGATGGTGTGCCCATTGAGTCTGATAACAATACAGTTAATGCAAAAACAGGTGCCGACTATTTTACTAGTCAGCAGCAACCAACAAATGCGTTGGCTAACCTGAATCCTAACGATATAGAGTCTATTGAAATATTAAAGGATGCATCTTCTACAGCCATATTTGGTTCTAGAGGTGCCAATGGGGTGGTGATGGTAACTACCAAAAGGGGAAAAACAGGGAAGGATAGGCTGTCTTATGCTTACAGAAATGATGCTTCGCAATTGCCTAAGCGGATCAATATGCTAAACTCTAAAGACTTTGCTACCTACGCAAACGAAGCAACTTACAACTCGGATAGTACCAAAGGGATGTATAGCAGATATAGACTTGGACAAATAGATAGCCTTACCAATATTTTTTGGCAAGACATGGTTTTTGCTAAGTCTTCCTCTCAAGATCATCAGCTTTCATTATCCGGTGGAGATGATCGTACTAAGTATGCCATTGGTGCTAACTATACAGACATTATTGGCGTGGTAAGAAATACTTATTTTAGAAAGGAAGGGGTATCCTTTAACCTGGACAGACAATGTTCGAATAATTTTAAGATAGGCATTACTTCAAAACTAAATTTATCTGATAATAGGCAGGGCTTACAATCTACTAATCATCCTGTGCAAGGAGGGTCGGTTGTTACTACTGCCCTTAGATCATCACCATTGGGTAATCCTTTTACACCAGATGGTGAAATAAATATCGCTCTGCAAAACAATCCAGTTTCAGTAGTGGCAAATTCTGTTAGTAAAACATCTGGGTCATTGGTATTGGTTAATTTATTTGGCGAGTACAGTATCATTCCAAATGAATTAAAATTAAAAGTAAGTGGGAGTATTAATCAGAATAATAACAAGAGTTCCAATTATTCTGGTAGAGGAACAACCACGGGAGATTTAGTAGGCGGACAGGCATACAAAGTAGATAATAAAAACGTTAATTATCTTACTGAATATACCCTTACATATACAAAATTGTTACATGCAGGACATCGCTTGAATGCAGTGGCTGGTTATACATCGCAAAGTTGGGAATCGAGTTCTAGTGGCATGAGTGCTAAAGGTTTTCCCAATGACAATCTTGGTGCAGACGGGTTTGCGTACGCTTCAAATATTGTGAGTTTGCCAGTAACAAAATACCAACAATGGTATCTGCAATCTTATTTGGCTAGGGTAAACTATACCATTAATGATAAGTACCTACTGACCCTTACTGGTAGAACAGATGGTTCTTCTAGATTAGCCGCTGGTCATAAATGGGATTTTTTTCCTTCTGTTGCCCTTGGTTGGAACATTTATAAAGAACAATTCATGAACAAAGCTGGCTTTATCTCCAATGCTAAAATCAGGACAAGCTATGGTTTTTCGGGCAATCAAAACATTGGCGTAGGTTCCACCCAAGCATTGCTTATACCAAGTAGGGCAGGTACAGGTTATGATACAATAGTGGGTGGTGTATACATGAACTCTTTTGCTAATCCTAACCTTCATTGGGAAAAGACGGGTCAGTTTGATGTAGGTTTTGATATTGCCTTCTTAAAAGACAAATACCAACTAACGGTTGATTATTATAAAAAGACGACTACTGATTTATTGTTAGACTTGCCAATTCCTTCAGATGTTGGGTTTTCTTCGTATCCCACCAATTTGGGGAAAATAGAAAACAGTGGTATTGAAATTGAAGCCAATGCTCGATTTGCCATTACGAAAAAAATTGGATGGAAGATAGCAGCAAATATTGCTTTCAATCAAAATAAAGTAATCAATTTAGGAGAGAATGGTCAAATAAACGGAAGTACTTTGCTCCCTACAGCGCTCGACCAATACGGGACTATTGCTGTGCCGGGTAATGCAATTGGTTCTTTTTATGGCTATCGCACCATTGGTATTTACCAAAACAAAACTGAAATAGCTAAAAGCCCAACGGATGCAGTAAATCCTGCCCCCGGCGATATAAAATATGCAGACTTGAATGGCGATGGCAAAATAGATGCTGATGACAGAACCATTTTAGGTAATCCAAATCCTAAATACATCTTCGGCATTACCAATACATTCAGCTACAAATCACTAGAATTAAGTTTCTTCATCATGGGAAAGATTGGTCAATCTATATTAAATCTTAATAGATATTACAGTGACGGATTAGTTTATAGTACCTCAGGAAACTTGCGACAAGAAGTTTGGGATGGCCGTTGGAAAGGGGAAGGCACAAGCAACTATTATCCTAGGGCAAAAACAACTGGTTCTTTGTTTGATAAACGTGTAAGTGACCGACTAATAGAAGATGGCTCATTTATTAGGTTAAAGAATGTAAATCTTTCCTACAACGTCAATGTTAAAAAGATTAAATACCTAAACTCACTTAAACTGTTTGTAAATGCTACCAACCTTTTTGTGATTACTAAATACAAAGGGTTCGATCCAGAAGTTAGTGGCTTTGGTTTAAATGCTATTAATCAAGGCGTTGATTATGGTACTATCCCTCAATACAAAACGTATTCCTTTGGGGTAAATGTGGGACTTTAATTGTTTCAGTTTTTAAGATTAAATAATATTATTACGCATATTTTTTTATCACAATTTCATATTTGCACAATGAAAAAGTTTATATACTTCTTTGGTCTGTTATCACTTTCGTTGGTAGGGTGTAACAAAAGCTTAGACGAAAAACTATATGACACGCAGACCCTGAATAATTCTGTAAGCAATACAGCCGATGTACTGAAATTGATACAAGGCAATTATGGCAATTTTCAGGGTACAGACTTATACAAGAAAGAGTTATTGAAGATTTTAGAACTAGCGGCCGACGATATGGGCTCAACTTCTACTGAGTTTCAGGTTTATGCTAACAAAATTTATGATGCTACCTCTTCTTCTGTTTCGGCAGTTTATGGTGCATACTATGCCAACATAAATAATTATAATTACCTCCTATCAAAGCTGCCTTCTATCCAAACAACTTCTGGTTCTGATTCTGTTTTGAAGGTTAGGGAAGAGGGAGAAATTAGGTTTTTTAGGGCTATATGCTATTTTGATCTTGTTCGTTTATATGGAGCCATTCCTATCCGAACACAGCCTACAAGCAACACTACTAATTTTTATGTAAAAAGAGATCCTGTTGATTCGGTTTATGCACTCATCTTTTCTGATTTAAAACGTGCGGCAAGTCTCCTCGATTATAAAAATAAACCCGATGGCATTGGGCTAACCAACAAAGGTGCCACTCAAGCATTGCAATCTCTGGCTTATCTTACTTATGGTAATGATTTGGAAAAAAGGGGGAAAAATGCATCCGCTTTTTATAAAACTGCCGATAGTTGCGCCACTGTAGTTATTAATAGCGGGGGATATAAGTTGGTGCCAAATTATGCCGACCTATGGAATGTAGAAAATGAGTCGAATGTTTATGGTTCGGAAGTTATTTATGGCATTAGGTTTACCAGAGATAGATTGGTAAGTTCAAGCAATTCGCAAGGTTCAGAATATCCCGTACGTTTTATGCCGCCAACTATGGGTGGCGTTACTGGCAATCAGACTAAGGCTGTAGTAGGCGGTTTGGGTGCAGGTAGTGGTAGCTACAAAGTGCATCCTTGGTTTTACGATTATTGTACTTCGGGCGATTATGTTAATGATTACCGAGCTAAAACAACCTTTTTGACCAGTTGGAATATTACCCCAACTTCTGGTACAAAGTATGTGTCTTATCCTTCCATTTCTGCTACTAAAAATGATTCTTTCCCTAGTCAATTTCCTTACATAAATAAGTTTAGAGACCCCAAAGGACTTGATGCATCGGATCATGAAAATGATTTCTTTGTACTTCGTTTGGCAGAGATTTATTTAATAAGGGCAGAGGCGCGAAATGAATATCTTGGTGATCCAGATGTTACTGCTTTGGCAGATATTAATAAATTGAGGGCAAGAGCAAGGAATACGGGGCTAACTACACCAAGTGCACTACCCCTTGATGTGGAGGCTGGATTATCTCAAGATGATTTTCGTAAGAAAATTTTTGATGAAAGAGGATTAGAGTTTATTGGTGAAGGCAAGCGTTGGTTCGATTTGGTACGTATGAAAGGGTATGATGGCTCATCGACCATGTACGAATATCAGTTTAAAACATTTTTACCTACTTTACCTCAAGGGTTACCTGTATATGATAAAGTAGCGAAGAACTGGAGTGCCGGAAGAGTAGATCCAATGAGTATTGTACCTTTCAATAGCAAATATTTACTATTCCCAATCCCACAATCACAAAGAGATTTAAACACAAAACTCACTCAGAACAATGGGTGGTAGGTTAGTTGTTAGTTTAGAGTTAATGTGAGATTGTTTAAGGTTTAAAAATGGAATAATAAATCTCAAACTTTTAAAACGAAGTCTCGAATTGGTAAAACGACGTCTCGAATTGGTAAAACGACATCTCGAATTGGTAAGATGACGTCTCATATTGGTAAGATGACGTCTCATATTGGTAAGATGACGTCTCATATTGGTAAGAAGACGCCTCATATTGGGAAGATGACGTCTCATATTGGGAAGATGACGTCTCATATTGGGAAGATTAGATGTGATATTATGGGCTGTGAGTTTAAATTGGAAAGAAGCATGTTCCAACAAAATTGATACGAGTGAACAAATTATATATTTTATTGCTCATTGTTATAATCCCTTTTTTAAGTGATGCCCAATCCTTTTTTACTACCCCAATTGCTACTTTCATAGAAAAACCTTCCGAAAAAATAATAGACCTTTCGTTTAATAATACACCTGTCGATTCTCTTCAATTAGCCATTAACAATACCCGCTTAAAATATCCCAATAACATAATCAGATTAACTGTTTCAGGAAGTTTGCTCATTAAAAATATGCCCATTACCTTATCAAGTAAGATGTTACTGGTCATGAATTATGCAAATGTTTTGGCGGATAATAATACCACTGCCACTTCCTTAATAGCCGTTCCAAACGACACAATGGTGTCTATTTTTGCCGCAGGCACAGCCATTTTGGATGGGGGGAATCATACTATCATTGGCATCAACGCAACAACCTCTGGCAAAATCCATATTGACGGATTAACCATTCAGAACTGTAAAAAAGGAGGTGTTTACTATGTTGGTCGTGGGGCAAATGTGTATGCAGATGCTGGCTCAGTAACTCGTTGCACCATTGCCAACTGTGGTGCGGTAGGCATTTCATTCAATAATGCGTTCAATTTTGTCTGCACTGATAACAGTATTAAAAACACCACATTGGGCATTCATGTTAATGGAAATTATGCAGCTATCACAAACAACACGATTATCAAATGCACCACTGGATTAGAGTCTGTTTCGCAATTTGAAGCCATCACTTTTAATACCGTTGATAGCTGCACAACAGGCATCAATTTGACTACCGCCTCTACCGAAACCCTCGTTTCTTATAATAAAATTCGTAGTAACACCATCGGTTTATTAATCAATAGTACAAAGGATAGAATCTATTATAACGACTGTAAAAACACGGCAAACGTGGCGGGCAGTGGAAGTAATAACTACCTTTTTGGCAATTTGGGCGTAAATAAAATTGATGGAAGCAATAGTGGTTGCATATATTTTAATCCCCCCACTATCGGCAATCAGCATAATAATGTGGTGAAGTTTGGGATGGGAAGGCAAGACATTACCATTAAGGATACCAGCCTGAAATCAGTAAGGAGTATCGTTGATAAATTTCACAATTTATACCCAACAGATGTGTTGGTTATACATTTAAATGGAACTTTTATAACTACTTCTGCTTCCGATTCATTACTAGTTCTCGATGATGAATGTTATTTATTGAACGGCACCATCAATGGAAAAGATTCTTGTGGCACGGTACTCTATTTCGGGGGTGGCATTACCTCTTCATTTTCTGGAGGCACTATTGATTGTAATGGAATTGATGGTAAAAACGCAGCCCTATTTATTACCGGAACTGCCAACGTAATTCTGGATAGTATTACGCTTCTTAATACCGCATCGCAGGGAATTACGAAAAGAAACAGCTTTTCTCCAACATATATCAGGGCATGCACTATAAACAATTGTAACGGAAGGTGTATTTGGGAAGTAGCAGGTAGTAGGCTTTTTGCGGTGGGCAACACTGTTTTGAATGGTGTGAAAGATGGAATTGACCTCGATGCGTTTTCCTCAAATTCTGTTCTAATGAACAACTATGCATCAGGAAATCAGCGCAATGGGGTGTTTATAGAAGAAGGGGCAAATCTGCACATTGTACAGGGAAATACGCTTACAGGGAATACATATATAGGAATCCAGTTTTATAATTTAGAAGTAGGTAACCAATATTCTTCTAAATGCTTGGTGGCAGAAAATGTTTGTACCAACAACAATAGGGGTATTTCAGTAAGTGCTTTATCGGCTGATAGAGCAACCATCGATAACAACATCTTCAATAATGTTTGCACCAATAATACCGATGTTGGTATTGGTGGTTTTTATAATGGCACAACAGCATACAATAATTATACAGCCTTGAATCTACTTCAAAACAATACTAATGGTTCGTTTTATAGCAAGGCAAATTTTACTAATAACTATGTTTGGAATATGCTTGCCAACCCCAAGTTGTTACCTATTAATTTCATTTCATTCAATGGAAAAGAAGTAGGGAATGCCATTCAGCTTAATTGGGGTATTGCTACTACTGAAAACATTGGTTTGTATCAAATAGAAAGGTCAAATGATGGAATGAGTTTTTATAAGATTGGAGAAGTTGCTTCATCAGTAAAGGATACTTACGTTTATCTTGATACAAATCCTTTCATTGGCGATAATTACTACAGAATAAAAGCCATCCGAATTGATGGGAAAGTTACTTATTCTACAATAGAAGGTTGTACGTTTAAACCAACAAATGATATTAAAGTAAAATGTTTTCAACCTACGAATCAGTTGTTGACTGTGGAAATAGTAAGCAAAGATGTTTTTGAAAGGGTAGGGGTGGAACTGTATGATTTGAAAGGAAAAAGAATTTGTGGTGCTGAATACATCAACCTTCATTCGTTGCAATTCAGTAAAACTATTCAACTTCCTTCGTTTAGTAAAGGCGTATATATTCTTTCCGTAAAAACGGATAAGGGTAGTGTTGCAAAGGAAGTTATACTTAAATAAGTTAAAGGATGCAGGTTGCAGGATGCCGGTTGCCGGTTTCTAGTTTCAAGTACCTGTAACCTGTAACCAGTTACTAGTAACCAGTAACTAGTAACTTGTAACCGGTAACCACATAAATAAACAATGATGATAAAAAAGTTATTAGTAGTAGGAGTTTCGCTGTTGCCCTTATTGGGCTTTTCACAAAGTATTTATAAGCTGCCCAAAATGTCATTCATCCAAAGGGCAGGGGAAACCGTGACTGATATTGAATTTAAGAATAAGTCGATTGAGGAAGTACAAGCTGCCATCGATAAAGCCCATACCCAAAGTGACATTTTGAGGGTTACACTTACTGGCAGTTTTATGGTTACTAAAGCACCGCTGAAATTGGCAAACAAAACAATATTATTCCTTAATAATGCAACCATCAAAGCAGGGAATGATGCCACTGCCAAAGTGTTATTATCTATAGAAGATGCTCAGTATATTTCTATCAGTTCTACTGGTGGTGGGGTTTTGGATGGTAATAATAAAAAGATTACGGCTATTGGTGTTGGTAATTCTGGTAAGACCCACATTGATAACTTAACCATTAAAGGTTGTAAGGATGGAGGTTTAGTTTACTTTGGCAGAGGAATGAAGGAGTATGCAGATGCAGGTTCCATTACTCGATGCGCCATCAAGGATTGTGGTGAAGTAGGCATCACCATCGAGAATTCATTCAACTTTATTTGTGAGGATAATGAAATAACAAATGCAATCAGGGGCATTTACCTAAATGCAGATAATGCAGCTATCGTTAACAATAAAATACGCTATTGCAAAACTGGCATCAGGTCTTTAGCCCAATATGATGCCATTGCCTACAATAGTATTTCCAACTGTGGCACGGCAGTTCAGTTGGATAGTACTTGCTTGGAAACTTTTGTTGGGAATAATATTGTGAAGAATAATGGTGTAGGCTTCAACCTAAATAGTATTAAAGCTAGGGTTTACAACAACGACTGCGATAACCGTATTGAGGTTTTGGGTAAAGGTTCTGCCAATCAATTGTATGCCAATAAAGGTATCTCCATTACAGAAGGAAACAATGCAGGCTGCGATTATTTCAATCCGCCATTAGTGGGCAATATGCACAACGACCTCATCAAACTCGGTATTGGTAGATGGGATATTAACATAAAAGATACTCTATTAAAAGATGTTAGATCTATCATCGATAAAGCACATAAGGCACATGTAAACGATATTTTGGTGGTTCATTTAAACGGTACATTCACTACTTCTGGCGAAACTGATTCGCTAAAAGTGTTGGATAATGAGTGTATCCTACTAAATGGAATTATCAATGGCACTGGGAGTGTAGGCAAATTAGTTTGCTTTCAAGGTAGCATCACTTCTTCTTTTTCTGGTGGTACTATTGATGGAAACGGTACAAATGGCGATGCTTCGTTGGTGTACATTACAGGTGCAGCCAACGTTATTTTGGATAGTGTACGGGTAATAAATAGTAAGCACCAAGGCATCACCAAACGCAATAGCCATTCTCCTACTTACATAAGAGGTTGCACGGTGGAATTTGGCAGTAGAGGTATCTGGCAATTGGCTGCCGACAGGTTATTTGCCTTTGAAAACAGGGCTACAAAGGGTTTGATGGATGGGATAGACTTAGATGCTTACACCACCAACTCTGTAGTGATGAACAATTATAGTTGCAACAATAGAAGGCATGGGGTATTTATTGAGGAAGGTGCAAATGGACATATTGTGCTAAACAACACCCTCGATAGCAATAGCACAGGTGTTGCATTCTTTAACTTAGAGGTAAACAATAAACATAGTTCTCGTAACCTGGTGGCTAATAATCTTTGCCGTTGGAACAATCGTGGCATTCAGGTGAATGCAGCTAGTGAAGAAAAGTCTACAAGTGATAATACGATGTTTAATAATGTTTGCACCAACAACCTTGATGCAGGTATTGGTGGTTATTATGGTGGACCAAAAACGACCAACAATTACAATGCAATGAATTTGGTAAGCAATAATGCCATTGGTTCTTTTTCGGATAGGGTTAAAATGGAAGAAAATACTGTTTGGAACTGTCTTGCTTCCAATACTACGCTACCTGCAGAGCTTACTGCGGTGGTTGCCAAAGCAACGGCCAATGGGATTACATTAAATTGGGGAACACTTGCTGAAAACCAAGCAAAGAATTTTGAAGTAGAACGCTCATTAACCATGAACAAATATGCTACGGTGGCAACAGTAAAAGCGGTAGGAATGTCTACATCTAAACAGAAATATTCTTTCACAGATTCTACGGCACCAAGGGGGATTGTGTTCTACAAAATAAAGACTGTTGATACTAAAGGAAACGTCTATTATTCAAACATCATCCCGGTAGAAAACAGGGTCGATACTGCTTTCGATATTCAATTTACTAACCTAAAGAATTGGTCGTTTCAAGTAAATGTATATGCGAAGAAAAGCTTCAATGCCATCAATATTCAGTTGTTCGATCTAAATGGGACGCAGTTGTATAAAGAAGATTTTACTACTAATGGTGCTACAGACTTTATGCAAGTAATTAAAGTACCCAACATTCTAACGGGCACTTACATCCTTTACGGAAAGACTGCCTTTGGCGACTGTATGAAGAAAGTGTATATATCGAGGTACTAGGTTTTAAGTTAAAAGTCGTAAGTCGTGAGTCGTAAGTCAAAAGTTGAAAGTGATTAGTTAGAATTTAGATAAATATTTAATTACTTGTTTTCACAGAAGTGAATAGCAAATAATTAAAATCAAAATTCAAAACAAACAAATAAAGATTGCGCAATGAAGAGACAGATTGTTTGGATAGTATATTTCTTTCTGCCCATATTTATTTATGGGCAGACGCTATTTACGCCACCTACTATGAGTTTTATTCATAGCCCATCAGAAGCAATTACTAACCTGTCTTTCAGTAGTACCTCTCTGAGTTCAGTACAATCGGCTATTGACAATGCAAGAAATACTTATCCCAATAACATCCTTCGCATTACTCTTTCTGGAACGTTCACGGTAGCCGATGCCCCTTTGAAATTGAGTAGCTACACTTTATTGTTCTTGAATAATGCAACCATCTTAGCCGACAATTCCACAACCGCTACTGCTATGATAAGTGTAAGTAATGACCAATATGTAAGCATTGGTTCTACAGGAGGTGGGTTGTTAGATGGAAATAATGCTAACCTAAAAGCCATCGAAATCAATACTTGTGGTAAGACGCACATTGATAACTTAACGATTAAAAACTGTACCAATGGAGGCGTTTCCTACAGTGGAAATGGGCAAAGTGTTTATGCAGATGCAGGTTCTGTTACGCGTTGCAATATCTCTAATTGTACCACCTATGCCATTGCCTACAGAAATGTATTCCATTTTGTTTGCACAGATAATGCCCTACAGAGTAATGGTATTGGCATTGCCATCAATGGTAATAATTCGGTTGTTGCCAATAATACTATTACCCAATGTGCTACGGCTATTGTTGATAGCTCGCAATATGAAGCCATTACCTATAATTCTATTTCTAATTGCACAACAGGTATTAACCTAGTAGGAACATCGCTAGAAACTTTTGTTTCTCATAATACCATTAACAATAACAATGTAGGATTAATAGTAAATAGTACCAAGGCACGCATTTACTACAATAACAGCAATAACACAACCGAAGTGCAGGGCGGCGGTACTAGCAATCAGTTGTTTTGCAACATCGGTATCACTTCCACGGAGGGCAATGTTTCTGGATGTACTTATTTTAATCCACCGTTAAAAAGCAATATGCACAATGACCTTATCAAAATTGGGAAGGGAAGGTATGATATTAATATTGGCTCCCTTAGCTTAGGAATGTTGCGTTGTGTGATGGATATGATTCATGGTAGTCAGCCCAATGCGGTAATTGTTGCGCATTTGAGTGGCACTTTCACAGCAGAAAGCAGTACCGATTCTTTTCTGGTTAAAGAAGATGAATGCATCCTTCTCAACGGCACTTTCAATGGAAATGTGAGTTGTGGCACAATGGTAAACTTTAGCGGTAGCCTTACTTCTTCGTTTTCTGGGGGAACCATCGACGGACAAACTACTAATGGTACAAAAGGGTTGGTTTACATTTCTGGTTCAGCCAATGCTGTTGTAGATGCCGTCTCCATTTCTAATAGTGCCACTCAGGGGATATTTAAACAAAATAGTACAGTTCCTACCTACATACAGGGTTGTACCCTAAGTAATTGTGGCTTTAGAGGAATATGGAGTCTTGCTTCTAGCCGTTTGTTTGCATTAGAAAACAATGTTTCTTCTAGTGTAAAAGACGGGATAGACTTAGATGCATTTAGTACTAAAGCAATTTTAATTAAAAACATTTGCAACAATAATAAGCGTAATGGCGTGTTTATAGAAGAAGGGGCAAATGGACATTTAGTAATGGCAAATACGTTAAATAGTAATGCCACAGCAGGTGTTGAGTTGTATAATCTGAATGTAAATAATGCCAATTCCTCCCAAAACTTGTTGGTTTGTAATAGTTGTTCATCCAATAACCGTGGTATAATGCTAAATGCGGCGGCAGCTACTAAGGCAACCATCAATAATACTTTGTTTAATAATACTTGTTCGAATAATATGGATGTTGGGGTGGGTGGATACTACAATGCCACCAATACTTACAATAACTATAACGCATTTATGAACATACAGAATAACACAAACGGCTCCTATTATTCTGCTAGAGATTTCACATTGAATTACGATTGGAACATGTATTAAGTGAGTTCTATATCATCACCACATTATTTAAAAAAAGAAATTTATGAATAGAAGTCTTCGTTTGGTTGCCATTTTACTGCTGTTTTCGTTTGGGGTAAATGCGCAAGTTGTAAGAACGTTTTTGGATAGAACGGTAAAGGAAGGTTTTCTATCTATCAGCTTTGAGGTTCAAACTCCTACTAAAAAGGATTCTATTTATTGGTTCTATTTGAATGGGTTGAATGGGAAAAAAGTAGTACGACTTTCTTTAAATCCTGATGGAACATTGGGATTATATGCTGGGGGCAAGCAATTTTTAGCACCCACTAAGCCGAAGCATAATTACCTGATTAGTATAGGTGTCGATTTAGACAAAAAGCAAGTGCAAGCCATGTATGGTGCCGATTCTGCCAATATGGTCAATTGGACAGATGCAGAACTTACTTATGATGATTATGCTGCTACCGAGGCTTCACTTATTCAGACTTTTGGTTTGCCATTAAAAAACCTTAAAGTAAAGCTGCCTGAAACAACCATAACCAAGAAGGAAGATATTTGGAATGGACTCAAAGAATGGGAAATTACTAAGTATAAGTCTTGGGTAGCCACTTTGCCCGAAGAACAGTTTGAATGGGAAATGTTGTTACAGCAACACCTTGGCTCTTTCTATTTTCCTCACTATGTAAGAGATCGAAATAAAGGCAAATATTCTTTGACAGAACCTGGTGATTGGGGCTTTGTGCAGGATGAACTTTCGTTAGCACGAATTCTTTTGATAGGAGATTCCATTTCACGCAGTTATACTGATTCCACGCGTAAAAGGTTAGTGGGGGTTGCCAATTTGCATCGTGCACCTGCCAATTGTGGCCCTGCTACTGCTGGGGTTAAATATTTGGATAGTTGGCTTGGTAAGAAACCTTGGGATATCATAACGTTCAATTTTGGTATCCATGATACAAAGAATTCTATGGCTACCTATAGGGCAAATTTGCAAAAGGTGGTAGAAAGATTAAAGGCTACCAAGGCGAAGCTTATCTGGGTTAGAACAACGCCTTTGTACGATAAAGAAACAGGAATTGATAAAACTGCAGAAGTGAACCGTATTGCAGATTCCATGATGCAATCTAATCATATACGTATTTGTGATGTTGCAGGAGCTGTAATGAAAGACACTGCATATAAAAGCTATTATGTAGATGGATTACATTTCAACAACAAAGGAATCTCCTTAATGGCTGAGGCAGTAGCTAAATCACTCAAAGAAACTATTGAAGAGAAGAAGAAGAAATAAACTTAAACCAATACAACTTTCGACTTTTAACTAACAACTTTTATGAAGAAATATACTTGTTTATTACTCAGTTGCCTCGCTGCAATCTCTTTTGCCAATGGTCAATCTAACCTCAAACTATGGTACAACCAACCAGCTACTAAGTGGACGCAAGCTTTACCCATTGGCAATGGTACCCTTGGGGGGATGGTATTTGGTGGTGTTGATAAGGAATTAATTCAGCTAAATGAAGCTTCCTTATGGACAGGCGGCCCCCTTAAACCCATAAAGGATACATCCGCTTATACCAACCTGAAACCACTTAGAGACGCTTTGCTAAAGGGCGATTATGATACCGCAACCTATTTTGCTAAACGCCTCCAAGGGCCACCCTCTGCTTCCTATCAGCCATTGGGCGATTTGGTTATAAAGCAAGTGCTGTCTGATACTAATTATACCAATTACTATCGCGACCTAAATATTTCCGATGCCACTACAACCACCAAATTCACCATTGAAGGGGTTGAGTACACAAGAGAAGTCTTTGCTGCAAAGGCCGAAAACTGCATCATCATCAAGCTTACGGCTAGTAAACCTAATCAGCTTTCCTTACAGTTATATGCAAAGAGTTTATTAAAGAAGAACCTATCTATTGCAGATAATCTTATCATCCTAAAAGGAAAAGCGCCTGCCAATAAAGGAAAAGGGAATACAGAAGATAGTACTGGCTGCGATGGAATGCGTTTTGAAATTCAGGTTAAAGCAACCCAAACTGGTGGTAGTTCTTCTACAGATAAAGACGTTATTACTATCAGTAAGGCAACAGAAATAGTGGTGTATCTTACTGCTGCAACTAGCTTTAATGGATATAATAAATGTCCGGTAAGCGAAGGGAAAGATGAACATTTGCTAGCAACTACTTACCTAAATCAAGCTGTTGTCCACGGTTATAACACTATTAGAAAGGAGCATCTTGCTTACTATCATCATTTTTTTAATAGGGTTACTATTCAGTTAGGAAAAGATGAAAGCAATGCTCAATTGCCTACCGATAAACGCTTAGATGCTTATTCAAATGGAGGAGAAGATGCTGGATTGGAAGCATTATATTACCAGTATGGTCGCTATTTACTCATCTCTGCTTCGGGTACGCCCAATGTTCCGGCTAACTTACAAGGGATATGGAACAAGGAATTATATCCTCCTTGGAGTAGCGGCTACACCACCAACATCAACCTACAGATGAACTATTGGGCGGCAGAATGTGCTAACCTAACAGAACTAAATGAACCTTTATGGGGACTAATGAAAGCACTACACCATACAGGTACTAAAACTGCTTGGGATTACTACCATATACACGGCTTTGTGCTGCACCACAACGCAGATATTTGGGGAATAACCAATGCTGTTGGGAATAAAGTGGGTGATCCACGATGGGCAAACTGGGCAATGGGGGGCAATTGGTTGAGTCGGCATATATGGGAACACTATTTATATACAGGTGATAAGGTGTTTTTGAAAGAATATTATCCTATTCTTAAGGATGCCGCTCGGTTTACCCTTGGTTGGATGGTGATGGATAGCAGTGGTCGATTGGTTACATCTCCTGCCACTTCTCCCGAAAATGTTTTTCTAGATAATGGCAAGAAGTCTGGTTTGTCCATTGCCACTACTATGGATATGGGCATAATTAAAGACCTTTTTCACAACACCATCGATGCAGAAAAGGTATTGGGTATTGATGCACAGTTTGCCGATTCTTTGAATCAAGCCCTTGCTAAACTTCTTCCTTATCAGATAGGAAAAAAGGGTAATTTGCAAGAATGGTACAAGGACTTTGACGATGTAGATCCGCATCATCGCCACACTTCCCACTTATATGCCTTGCACCCTGCCCACGAAATATCTCCTTTCACCACGCCCGAACTGACTGCTGCTGCAAAGAAAACCCTTGAACAACGAGGTGATGGTGGCACAGGTTGGAGTCTTGCTTGGAAAGTGAATATGTGGGCAAGACTGCTAGATGGCAACCATGCACATCTGTTATTTAGAAACTTATTGCATAGGGCAGAGTTGGGTGGCAGTGGTGCTTATGATAACTTGTTTGATGCGCATCCTCCTTTTCAGATAGATGGCAACTTTGCGGGTACAGCGGGCATAACTGAAATGTTATTGCAAAGCCAGAATAACGAGTTGTATCTATTGCCAGCTTTGCCTTCAGCGTGGCAATCTGGTAGCATTAACGGAATAGTAGGGAGGGGGAATTTTGTAATAGGCATCAATTGGGATATGCAGAAGCTTACATATGCAACTATTTTGTCTAGAAATGGAGGACTCTGTATAATAAGAACCAATGAACCTATTGAGATTGAGGGATTGGGTGTTAATTCTAAAAAAGCAAGTATTGGTTATATTGTATCTTTTAATTCAGAAAAAGGAAAGAGTTATAAGGTAATGAAGAAATAGTTGTTAGTGACTATTAGGAATATTTATTCTAAAACTGAAGGTGGGATGAGCAGAAAGTTGCCAGTCATAATGTCGAAACAACCAACAACTAACTATCACCGCCTCTTAAAAGGTTTAGTAAAGAAGTCATCTACCAGCTTGTTAAAGTCTTCGGTATGTTCTTTAAGTGTTCCATGTCCTGAATTGGGCAGTATCCACAAATAGGCATTTGGAATATTTTTATAAATCTGTACTGTATGTTCTACCGGAATTAGGTCATGGTCGCCACCAATTATTAATGCTGGACAGTAAATAGCTTTAAGACTACTAAGGGGAATATTCGGTTGAAGCCAGTCAAGCAAAAACAGTTTCCAATGTGCTTTTTGTTTTTCAGTCGTAAATAAAGTTGGGTTGGTATTATCAAATTCCTTTTTCTCTTTACGCCAGTAGCCTGGGTTTATACCTGTAGAGTCCGGCCATAAGTTTGCACCTGTTACAGCCAGTTTTAGCACCTTTTTCGGATGGCGCATTGCCAACAGTAAGGCATTAATGCCTCCGTCGCTCCATCCAAGCACCAAACAGGAGTCAATATGTAGTTCATCAAGCAGTGCAGCTTCATCATCTGCCATCATTTCAAAGCTTAAAGAATCAGCTTTATCCATCGATCTTCCCTGCGCCCTACTATCCAATGCAATTACTTGGTAGCGCTGAGCAAAGAAGCTGATATTACTTTTGAAAGACTTAATAGAACCTCCATTCCCATGAATCATCAACAAAGGTTTTCCAGTGCCATAAACCTCTACATACATCTTTATTCCTCTTATCGAATAGTATTTCCCTACTAAATCATTCTTTCCAAATAAGGCAGTATCTATTTGGCTGTAAGTGTTGGTGCTTGTAAATGCCAAAAAGTATAACACAGTAATAGTGCAGATACGGCGAATAAGGTGGGGCGTCTTTTGCATAAACTGCAATATATTAAGTTTATCGGTTATCAACTAGATTACTTAATCAATTCAAGAATGCATTTAGTATTTAAAATTAGATTTTGCCCAGGGCAAACGCACTAAAATTAATTGGATAAAATATACCACATAGTCACATAGCCACATAGTGTTCAGTAAGGAAACGCTTCGCTTTAAGTAAAAAATTAGGGTTACTGTTTCCAAGTTATATAACTTGCGTAGAGGCATCTTGCAGTT